>JAFDKF010000052.1 GCA_019307135.1 Deltaproteobacteria bacterium | reverse complement strand
ATGCGTTCCCACGCAGAGCATGGGAACGAGAATAACTCAGGTTTTATTTCGTGTTTTCGTCCTTTCGTGTTTTCGTGATTGGTTTTGTATAATTTCTTAACCGCACAGGTGGAAAAAGTTTGAAGAAGCTGGTGATAATGAATCGGGAATTGATTGTTGTTGTAATGCCGAATGGTTCATTACAGTTGGAATGGACCGATGCGGAAGAAAACATAAACAAAAGCACCAGGCTGTTACAGGAAGAAATATACAAGCGATTCATTTCCGATCCAGATTCCTGGCTTTTGTTCTTGGGTTTTTGCGACAAGCGGATCTCTCTCTCCCCCTCTCTTGATTATTGGCGAAATTTTGCCGGACTATTTGCCCACAAATTAAGCCAGACGCCGGATTTGGAAATTATTCGTCATAGGATAGATATCTCCGTAGAAAAAGATGAACTACGTCAAAAACTGGATAGCGCTCCGTTAATGACGGGGTCCGAGTATTTGAACAAAGAAGTGCTTGAGACTGTATGGTCAGGACTCAACAAGAAATTTTCACACACAATCAAGTCCTATGACGGAACTGTTGCGGATTTCATTAAAACATACAGCCCCAACGTGCATCTTGTTGGCCGCGTGTTTTTCCATCTGGTGGAGAATAGAGATAATGACTATCCGTTTGCCTTTTTGGCAACCTATTCGACCAGGCTCAGCAAACAGGGAAAGTCCAAACATCTTCCTCTCAAGTACGCCCTGGAAGAATATGGAAAAGATAGTAACAAACTACTGGAGCTCCTTGCTACTGTCCATCTGGCCGCAAAACAGAGCCCTTTGATTGCGCAGCTTCTTGAAACCGGAGAGCTGTTTCACCCTCTTGCCTGGTCCGCTGGGGAGGCATTTTCGTTTTTGAAGGAAATACCGACTTATGAGGAGTCCGGGATCTTGTGCAGAATTCCTAACTGGTGGAAAGGCAATACCTCAAGCCTGAGGCTTAATATCAGTGTTGGTGATTCCCGGCCGTCTTTTATCGGCATGGATGCGATATTGAAGTTTAATGCGCGGTTGTTTCTTGGGGATATGCGGATTTCAGAAGAAGAAGCGAGACGATTGTTGCAAGAATCAGAAGGCCTTGCATATATAAAGAACAAATGGGTGGCGGTAGATCCGGAGAAACTAAGGCAAACACTTGATGCTTATGAAAAGGCCAAAAAAATGATGGATGGAGACGGCCTTAGTTTGAGAGATGCTTTGCGTCTGCAACTTAACCCGAAGGGGATATTGGGCGCTCAGGCTGAAGGGGCGGACACCAGCGTGTCAAATGGACAATGGTTGGAATCGGTAATTCAAAAGCTGCTCAACCCGGATTTGATCACATCAATAGAACCTGACAGGACGTTTAAGGCGGAACTTAGAGAATATCAACAAAAAGGATTGAACTGGCTTCACTTCCTGCATTCACTACAGTTTGGGGCGTGTTTGGCTGATGATATGGGCCTGGGTAAAACGGTCCAGGTGCTGGCTTTCTTGGATGTCATAAAATCGAGGAAACCAGGCAGGGCCAGCCTTCTGGTAATACCGGCATCCCTTATTTCCAACTGGGTAAATGAAATCGGGCGTTTTTCTCCCGGGATCAAATTCTTTGTCGCTCATCCAGAGGCGCATACGACTAAAAAAGTTGAGGCCAGAGACAAGAAATCCCTGGATTCGTACGATCTTGTAATAACCACATATGCGTTGGCCCAAAAATACAAATGGCTTCAATCATATTCATGGGCCTATGTTATCCTTGACGAAGCACAGGCCATAAAAAATCCGGGGACAAAACAAACAAGGGCAATAAAGAAATTTACCGGCCAGAACAGAATCATAATGACCGGGACCCCGATCGAAAATCGCCTGTCAGATCTGTGGTCTTTGTTCGACTTCTTGAACCCGGGACTGTTGGGAAACGCCAGTGAGTTCACCGCGTTTTCAAAAAAACTAAAGAAAGATCGATCAGGTTATTCGAGATTGCGGAAGCTTATCAGTCCCTATATTCTGAGGCGTTTGAAAACCGATAAATCGGTTATTTCCGATTTGCCGGACAAGGTAGAGATGAAAACATACGCCCCTCTTAGCAAAAAGCAAATCGTTTTGTATCAAGAATTGATCAACAACCTGAAAGAAACCATTGCCGAAAGAGACGGGATTCAAAGAAAGGGAATGATCCTGGCTTCCTTGATGAAATTCAAGCAGATTTGTAATCATCCGGACCAATATCTTGGAATCGGCGGATATGAAGAAAGCGACAGCGGCAAGTTCGCCAGACTCCGTGAAATTTGCGAGACAATATATGAAAAACGAGAAAAAGCCCTGGTTTTTACCCAGTTTAAGGAGATAACGGAGCCTCTTTGCGCGTTTCTCCAGGGCATATTTGATAGAAAAGGATTAGTATTGCACGGAAGCGTGCCTGTAGGAAAAAGGAAAAAGATTATTGAGCAATTTCAGAGTCGCGAATATGTTCCATTTATGGTCTTGTCCTTGAAAGCAGGTGGTCTTGGTTTGAATTTGACCGAGGCAAACCATGTAATCCATTTTGACCGGTGGTGGAACCCTGCTGTAGAAAATCAAGCCACTGACCGTGCCTTCAGGATCGGACAGAAGAAAAATGTTATTGTGCACAAGTTTTTGACAAAAGGCACAGTGGAAGAAAAGATTGATATGATGCTGGAAGAAAAGTCCAAATTATCCAAAGACGTTATCGCCAGCACAGGCGAAGCCTGGATAACCGAAATGAAAAATGATGAATTAATGGACCTTTTTAGGCTTACGTTATCATAATAAACAACGTATCCGTTCACGGTCTCTTTAGTCTTGGCGAAAACGGAGTATTGGAGTGTTGGAGTAATGGAGTACTGCCACGGCCTGTGGTGAAAAGGGTGCCAGGCACAATGGCTAACGCAACATGCTTTCACCTGATGCCTTGCGGCGTAGGCCTTACGCCAGGTCCTTCAAATCCATCACTCCAGTACTCCATCACTCCGGCCAATTAGTGCAGGCAGGGCCATTTGACTCTGACGACGCCAAAAGGACGTGGTATTCTATTTCGAACAAAGAGCATAGGAGGGCATTATGTGGTATGGGCGTTTTCCTCGTTACGTATCCGTGGGAGAAAAGAGAGCAAAGGCGGCCAGGAAACTAAAACAGCTCCTGAAGAAAAATCCTGGTATCAAGCCTATTGTGATTGAAGGGAGCGCTATTGCGCGCACCTGGTGGGGCAAATCATGGAATGTCAATCTTGAGCGATACGCGGATTACAGCAACCGCATAGGGCGCGGACGCAGTTATGTTCGCAATGGGACGGTATTGGATCTTGAAATAAATTCAGGTGAAGTGAAATCCCTGGTACAGGGAACCGCGTCAAAGCCATATTCGGTTGTCATTAAGATAAAAGGGATAAGCAAGGATATCTGGAAAGATATCAAAGAGGAATGTGAAGGCAAACTCGACTCGCTTTCCGAGCTTTTGATGGGCAAGTTCCCCAAGGCATTGGGGGAGATCTTTATGGCTGAAGGGAAGGGATTGTTTCCATCGCCAAAGGAGATCGATTTTAGTTGCAGTTGTCCTGATTGGGCTTATATGTGCAAGCATGTGGCTGCCACGCTTTACGGCATTGGGGCCAGATTGGATGAAGACCCGAGTCTGTTTTTCAAGCTGAGAAAAGTCAAAGTTGGCGACCTGGTGACGCAAACGCTGGAAGATAAGACCAGGAAACTGCTTAAAAAGGCAAAGAAGAAAAGCGCAAGAGTCATTGACGACTCAGATCTGGCGAGTGTATTCGGCATCGAGATGGAAACCCCTGTTGCTTCTGGTAAGAAAAGCGCGAAAACAGCCGAAAAAAGATCGAGCAGGAAGAAACCGTCAAAACCAGCCGCCAAGAAGGCCAAAACCAAACCCGTGAGCAGAAAGCCCAGGACAAAAATGGACTCAAAAAAGGCCACGGCCAAGACAAAGCCGGTGAAGAAGACTACCTCCAGAAGGCCAGCCGCAAAGATAGATTCAAAGTCGTCTGCATTTGAAGAGGTCATGAAAATTGTCAGGAGAACCAGAAAAGGGATCACCGTGGCCAGGATTAGAGAAAAAACAGGGTTGGATGACAAACAGATACGGAGTTTTGTTCACAAAGCCAAGAGACAGGGCAAGATCAAAAACGTAGAAAGAGGGGTTTACAAGTCGGCTTAGAACCAACGGTCTTCGCTACCCGTGTGTCAAAACCGCTGCAACGGTTTTCCCGGTTTCTGAACTGCAAACAGGTGGTTCAGGTTGTGAGGCCCGGCGGTATTTACCGCCAGGTTAAGATTGACTCAAGCATTTATCATGTGGTTTCCGCAGGGGCCTTTCTTTCATGGCTGCCGTGAGGAATCAGTGCCTGGCTACTGGGGTGCCTTTTTTCTTCAAACAGTGGGGAGGGTTGAACAAGAAAAAAGCAGGCCGGGTATTGGATGGTCGAACGTGGGATGGTATGCCTGTGGTTGCAGGGACAGGGTGAGGAGTTGGTGTGTCCAATGTTCATACGGGCAAATCATAGATCAAGATATGAATCCGATTCGACCATCTCATTTGCCTTGGGGTTACGATGTTGAAATAGCACGAATGGAGTTTCAGTAATACGTATGAAGGATGAACTCTTAAAACAGATCAAACCGCTGGCTGAGCAGTTTATGAGCGCCTTTCCCTGAGCAGGAATAAAGAACAGATCAAGGTACTTAGCCAAAATGGATTAGTTATAACCAAACCGGAAGATGCCCTGAAAGATCCATATGTTCTCGAATTCTTAGGACTTAGGGAGGAAAGTGCCTACACCGAAACTGATTTAGAAACAGCGATCATATACCTCCGGCATAGCCGGTCATATACCTCCGGCATAGCCGGAGGCTTGAAAAGCTCTGGGGCCCCTCGAAGGGGCTGAAAAAAACAAAACCGAGTGACTCGTCTCGGCGTCACGGCTCCTCAAATGATGGCAAGTTCTTTCCACCTGTGTGACCTGGTCGCCAAACCACCAAAGGGATATGTGCCCCACAGAGGGGGCACGCTACTTGTAGCGTGGGGGCTCCGTCCCCCGCAAAATGGGCTAAAAGCATACTCCCGGAAATGTCAAACTCTGGGAGTCCCCCGGCACAGCCGGGGGTTTACCCTTGATTAAGTTAACGCCATGACAAGGCCGATGATGGTAAGAGAGGATCAGCGGCCTTACGGAAAAAGGGATCAAGAATGAAGAAACCGGTTGCCAATCATTATCGCCTTTTCATCAGTAGCGTTCACAAGGAACTCGCGGCGGAACGGCGTGCAGTGAAGGACTTCATCACTCATGATCCTTTGCTGAGCCGGTTCATATCGGATGTGTTCCTGTTCGAAGACATTCCTGCCGGAGACCGCCAGCCTGAAGATATCTATTTGGACGAGGTCGAACAGCGGGACATTTACCTTGCCATTCTCGGCAACGAGTACGGATGGCAGAACGAGGACGGGAAGTCGCCGACTGAACTGGAGTTTGATCACGCCACCAAAACTCATCGTGAACGACTGGTCTTTGTGAAGGGAAATGACGACAAGGCACGTGAACCTGATATGGCCAAGCTGGTGAGCAGGGCAAGCCGCCAGGTCACCCGACGCCGTTTTTCAGATACACATGGACTGATCCGCGAAGTCTACGCCAGTCTCGTCGAATGCCTTGAGAATCGTGGTGTGCTCAGATCCACGCCGTTTGATGATAGCGTTTGTGACGGGGCAACACTCCGGGATATCGACAAAGCACAGGTAACGGCTTTTGTTGAAACGGCCGAAGCCACGGGCCGGCTGAAACTCAAAGGGTCTCGCGCCCCGAAGGCGGTTCTGCAGAATTTCAATCTGCTGCGAGAGGGTGAGCCCACTAACGCAGCCATACTTCTATTCGGGAAGAATCCGCGCAGGTTCTTCAACAATGCGCAGGTCCATTGCTTCCATTTCCATGGAACGGAAAAACGCAAGCCCATCGCATCCCAGCAACCTTATGAGGGAAGACTGATCGAAGTGATTGATCAGGCTGTGGAATTCGTCCTGGGCAAGATCGACCGCAGCGTGGGTACGCGTGCGAAAAGCACGCAGGCCCCTGTTGAGTTCGAGATTCCCCGCCCTGTTATTGTGGAGGCCATCGTTAATGCGGTTACCCATCGGAACTATCGCCACAACGGATTTGTTCAGGTCATTGTTTTTGCCGATCGCGTCGAGGTGTGGAACCCCGGGGAACTGCCTCCCGGACTTACTCCTGACCTATTGCGGAAGCCCCATGGTCCGATACCACGCAATCCGTTAATCGCAGAGCCACTGTTCCGGGTCAAATACGTGGAGAAAGCCGGAACCGGCACAACGGATATGATTGCCGATTGCCGGGAAGCGGGACTCCCTGAACCTGACTTTGAGCAACGCGGACCACATTTTGTTGTAACACTGTGGCGGGACTGGCTGACAAACGAAGTCCTGGCAGGATTGAACCTGAACGAGCGGCAGTTGAAGGCTCTCGCTCATGTTAAAAAAACTGGTAAAATCAACAATTCCCAGTACCAGCAGATCACTGGCGCAACCCGCAAAACAGCCACCCGAGATCTTGATGATCTTGTTGGAAAACATGTTTTGATGCGTGTTGGAGAAAAGCGAGGAATTCACTACCTCTTGGCGGGGAACAAATGAGCCATGTTTGAGACATATGGGACATTCCCTTCTGTTATTCCGGTGCGGACTGGAATCTCTATCGATTATGGGACATTTATGGGACATATGGGACATGAATTTAGCGGCTACAAGAAACCTCTACGAACTGGGACGTAGTGAGACACAAAAGGCTAACAAACGCCTCACAAAGGACTCAATCGCCTCACGGAGTCTCTGCGCAAGCAAGGCACCGGAAACATACCAAGAATCGGGGCACAGGGAACGCATCCTGCAACAGGCAGTCCTACTACGAAAGGGGACATTATGGGGACAATGGAGACATTTCTCAAATGCGCCAGAAATGCGCCAAATGCGCCACGAGAAAGTGTTGAAAACGATAGGGATCACAAAGGGCTCAAGGGTTTGCGACAACCCGGCATAAACCCGACAAACCCGTTACAGCGGGAAATAACCAAGGGGCGGAAATGGGTAACAACCAATCAAATGGGTAGTGCTTTGGGTAATGATTAGAGCAGAGTCATAAACAACAAAGTGACCAAGATGTCCCACGACTGGCTGGAAGTGAATGCCATGAAAAGGCCGATGTTGGTGCGTGAAGATGATGCACCATATGGAAGAAGGGCGGAATAGGAGCATTTTCGGATGCGCATTTGCGAGATTGAGTTCCGAGATTTCCGAGGTATCCGTGAAGGGCATATTGTTCTTCCCAAACACGCCGTTCTCATGTGTGCAAACAATGCTGGCAAAACCACCGTTGTCGAAGCTCTGGCCCTGCTCTTCGGACGTGACAGGATGGTTAGCCCGATCTCCGACTGGGACTTCTTCGAGGGTGCTCCGAAGCCGGAAAGCCGCTTCTACATTATTGCAACGATCACTGATTTCTGCTCCAATGATCCTACTGCCGTGCCGGACTGGTTCATCGGACAAGAAGCAGCGCAACCCGTATGGTGGAATGAGGAAAACCAGACGCTATACGCCCAAACCGACTCACCTCCAGGAACAGCTCTGGCTGCCCGGGGTATTGCGGGGTATTGGAGACGTTCTCAACATTTAAACTTTGGGTTGCTATTAGGGAACTATTAGGGGACCTTGCTTTATGTTGCTGATGATTGATAACTTTAAATGTTGAGATGTCCCTTATGTTGCCTGATTTAGAAACAGCGATTATCGACAAGTTGGAGAATTTTCTATTGGAACTGGGAAAAGGGTTTCTTTTCGAAGCCCGGCAGAAACGGTTTGCCTTCGATGACAAGCATTTCTGGGTGGATTTGGTCTTTTTCAACCGTTTTTTGCGCTGTTTTGTTCTGATCGATCTGAAAATAGGCGAGTTGACCCATCAGGATTTGGGACAAATGCAGATGTATGTGAACTATTATGACCGTTATGTCAAAACCGAGGAAGAATCAAAGACCGTCGGTATCATACTTTGTAAGCAGAAAAACGATAACCTGGTGCGGATAACCCTGCCGGAAGATAACGCGCAGATATTTGCCCGCAAATACCAACTGTATCTGCCAACAAAGGAAGAACTGAAGAAGCAAATGGAGGTTTGAAAATGCTTAATGTTAGGCCTGTGGCCTTTTTGATTCTTCTCTGCACAATTGAAGGGATTTGGCAGGATAAAGTCGGGGGGCGAACATGCATGAGATATCTGTTGTTGCAGGGACAGAGAGAATTAGTGGCGTATCTTGACATGTGCTAATCACAGATCAAGGTATGACCCAGCTTGCATTCGCGGCGATTGTATCAAGTGTCCTTTATAACAGTACCGTATTTCTTTTTTAATGAATTCAATACTCCCATAACTATCTTTTCGTCCTTTTTTGTGAAGGAAACCGTTTTGGTTTGGTTGTTTGTATTCAAAACAGATCCATTGTCAAGCAGAGCGCTTGTAAATGCTTTATATATTTGTTTGTCAGGGAACTCAAGGATTGTATAAATCGTACGTTTTAGTGTAAACTGTTTTCTTCTTTGGGCACTCTTTTTTGGCCTGTCCTTTCTGACAAACTTGCTTTGAACGTTATCCGCAACGGACTTAAGACCTGAATCAGAATGATTTACATAGACAGGAATCTTTTCGGCTTTTTCCAAATGCTCATATAGCTTTTGAGGATCACGGACAATGTTGACATCCGGTGCGATGGCTACTGAGGCAAACCGTTCGGCACAATCCTTGTCCATATTCCCTTCCAGCAGGCCGAAGCCTTGATAAACAGTAAAGTTATCAGCATGCTCAGACCAGGCTGCAATCTCTTTTTTTATATTAGCTGGTATATCGTGAACTGAAAGCCCTTTTAGCAGGCCGTTGACATCCAGCCTCTCATTGTCAGCAAGTTGCTGAATCACTTTCTTCTTGGCCAGTTTTAAAACCGTATGAACATCCTCTGTGACGACATCGCACAGGTCAAGGAGCCGGTCCAGGGCTTTTGCAGGATAGAACACGGAGTTGACATGTATCTCATAATTCGGCAGTACTGTTATTTCAGGTTCCTTGATTGATTTGTTCATGGCGCATAATAAGCGGTCGGCAACCCGGAAAGCCCGGAGTTTATTAATTGAGGGAATAACCTCGTCTTTTTCGTTGGAATATGTCACATCGACATAGCCCATATTAAGCGGTATTCCTTCAAGAAAGCGTTCGATAAACCTTCCTTCAACTCTTTCAAACCTGTCTTTCAAATTTCCAACGCCCCAGGATTCGCCCCATGCCCCACCTGTTTTTCTCTCACTGAAATTATGGTAGCGATCTTTTTTGTGCTCGACAGTTTTTGAGGAGATCTTTTCAGGGATAAGGAAAAATGGATTATTGTTCTCTATGTGCTCAATCAGCGACGTAGTACTGTACCAGACCCCGGGCTGGCAGTTGGATAGCAATTCAAGCAGATATGTCCTTGCTTTTGGAAAAGCAATGTGATTCATGGTTCCCGTGGCACAACCGCTACTGTCAAACCTATCTAAGATGCTTAAAGGGGCGCGGGTGAAAAACTCATTCTTACAGGGCGCTACATCAGTTACAAGGGCTTTCAGTATTTCCTCTTCCTGTTCCTGCAATGAGTGATTCAAAAAATTATAATATGTCTTGTCCGAAAATTCTATGTAGTTGTCAGGATAGGATTCTGTATGGCTGGAATACCCCATGTATGTTCCTTCAGTGTAGTAATCAACAAAGTCAAGTTTCAGGCTGAGACGGTCAATAAAAGCTATCCAGGCTGAATATCCCTCCTCGTTTACATCCCTGATCAAGGAACTGTCAGACATCATTCTTGCAATGCGCTTAAGATGGGCCTTTGGCAGTGAGTTGTCTCTGTGAGCACGCTTTATCTCATTTTCGGATACATAGCGCGCAAAGGCATGCAGGTCTTTGCGCAGATCGCAGGTATTAACAAAAACTTGCAGGCTTTTCACATCTGTTTTTTCAAGCTTAATCATTGTCATTGGCATCAATGAATTTTACTGCATGTCCTGATTTGGTTACAACCTTTTGGATTTCCGGAAGCAGGTTTACCGGAAATGAGATGAATTCCTCAGAAAGGGAGACCACCTGTTTTGTATCGGTAAATTTCTTTTCCAGAAGCACTTTCAGGCTTAAATCTCTGATCCTTGCTATCATAAGGTTGTTGTGGACAACGGTTTTGCCTTCCCGCTTATTTATTGCCCTGACGATCTTTGTGAATGCCTGATGATGTTTTTGCAGCCAGACAAATGTTGGGGCCTCCCTTATTTCTTCAGATGCGTGACTGATTTTTACAAGGTCCGGCTGGAACGTAAGCCTTCCTTGCCGTATGCTCATATTGCATGTTCCGCACAGCCGTTCGAGGGTGTCCAAAGGTATGCATGAAAGGTCGATTTCAATAAAGTCATCGTTTTTTATTGACAGAAAATCTTCAGGCTTCCGGTTGCCCATGCCTGTATCAATTCTTAGTAACCGGTAAAATGTTTTCCCGTCGCTCGTAGTCTTTTCAAGGCATCCGTATTTCCAGCCTTTTTCGCATGCAGACCGGATATCGGGCAGCTTTGTGACTGTCGGGTACGCTATTTTCCAAAGAGGAAGAATATCATCCGGCACAGCCCACTCACGTTCTTTTAAAAAAGACAGCGCATAACTGATAATTTCCACAGGAGACAGCCGACTATTGCCCGACCTGGCATCAAGCCTGACAGAACTCGACCATCGTGATCTGTTCCAGCCTTTTAGCCGCTTAACAGTAAACAGGCTTTTACCCAGAAGCAGTGTTCCATTCTTGATGTGCAAGCTGCCCTGGACTGAATCTGATTGAGGGTCTGGGGCTTTTTTGGTTTCAAGAATCTCGGCAAGTTTATCCCGGAGAACATCTTTTCGCTCTATTTTGTCGCCAGGTTTGTCAATAAGTACAGGGTCTGCCGGCAGAGGCAATAAATGTGAAAAATCGGTGGGGAACATGAATCGCTGCCTCTCCAGCACGGTGGTGTTCCTGTTCCCCCATCCCTTTTGGTCCTCGGCACATAGAAGCAGCCCCTTTCGGATCAGCTCGGTTTTGACCTTATTGAATACTACTTTGTATTTATCATTGAAAGTATAGCCGTAACCACCTGGATATGCTTCTTTATACAGATGAGTAAAAAATTTAATGTCCGTTTCCTCGCCGGCAACATTGAGCAGGTGAAGAAACAACGTCTGCCTTTCGTCCAGGGAAGCCATGGCCTTTTCAATTCCGGTGTCGTTAAGAAAATTGTGCTGGAAGAGATCACGGGATTTCAAACATGCCGGCGGCAAATCCCGTATTTTACAAATTGCTTTTATATCGGCCTGGCTTAGCCCGAACTGGCACATCCGTTTCAGCATTTCATCTTTGTTCATAGATTCCTCTGTTCAAAAACCATCCGCGGTCTTGATACTATACGCATACCCCTGTTCACACAGGAAAAGCTGGCGTTTTAATGCAAAATCCTGTTCCACTGTGTCCCGTGTTACAAGTGAATAGAAGTGGGCCTGGTTTTCTCCCTGTTTTGGCCTTAGAATTCTGCCAAGTCGCTGTGCTTCTTCCTGCCGGGAACCGAATGTCCCTGAAATCTGTATGGCCACGGATGCATCAGGCAAATCAACAGCAAAGTTTGCCACTTTGGAAACCGCCAGTATATTGATTCTCCCGTCTTTAAAATCTCTGTACAGGTCATCCCGCCTGGCCTGAGTGGTTGACCCTGTAATCAAAGGGATATTGAAATCGCCGGCAACGTCCTTGAGTTGATCTATGTACATGCCGATCAAAAGGACCTGCTTGTCCTTGTGAAGATCCAGGATCTGACGAACCACCCGTTGTTTTGCAGGGTTTTCCGATGAAATGCGAAACTTTTTTCGTTTATCGGCAACTGCATAAGGCATTCGCAGATCTTCAGGCAAAGGCATACGGATTTCACAGCACCTGGCTTTGGCAATCCATCCCTGGTCTTCCATCTCTTTCCAGGGCACATCGACCTTTTTGGGGCCGATCAGGGCAAAAACATCTTCCTCCTTCCCGTCTTCCCTCACAAGTGTGGCGGTCAGGCCCAGTCGGCGACGTGCCTGCAAACCTGCCGTGACCTGAAAGACAGGAGCCGGCAGCATATGAACTTCATCGTAAATAATCAGGCCCCAGTTGCGATTGTCAAACAGTTGAAGATGAGGAAATTCTCCTTCCTTGTCAGGACGGTATGTCATGATCTGATAGGTTGCTATTGTAATGGGCCCGATCTCCTTGCTGGCCCCGCTGTACTCGCCAATGTCATCCTCACTGAGGCTTGTTTTATCCAAAAGCTCGGCCTTCCATTGTCTGATAGCCGTAACACTGGTGGTCAAAATAAGCGTTGAGGTTTGAAGCTGTTCCATGCAGGAAATCCCCACGATGGTTTTTCCTGCGCCGCATGGCAGAACAATAACACCTGCGCCGCCACGTTCGCTGCCGCCTGCGTAAAAGATATCAGCAGCCTGTTTCTGGTATGGACGAAAAATGAATTTGTCACCTGCCTGCGTGGTCTCGAGCACAGAAAAACTAACCTGCTCCCCTTTAATGTAACCGGCAAGATCTTCAGCAGGATAGCCTATTTTTATAAGGACCTGCTTGATCTTGCCGCGGTCTGCAGGCCTGATAAGAAATTCTGTTTCTGAAACCCTGTCTGAGAGCAGGCCGCTGGCCGATTTGCTGTGCGCTATTTCTTCTGCAAGCGCCTCGGTATCAGAAGAAAGCACAAGCCCCTTTGAATCAAGCCGTATGCGCAGGCGTCCGAATCTGGATGAAAAATCATTGATTTCGACCAGCACATGTTCCGGGACCTGGTATTTTGAAAACCGGCAAAGCGCATCGGAAATTTCATCAGCGGCAATACCGGCTGCGCGCGCGTTCCAGATGGAAAGGGAAGTAATTCGATATGTATGAATATGTTCCGGGGACTTTACCAGTTCTGCAAACCGGACCAGTTCATTGCGGGCTGCTTCGTAGCGGGGGCTGTCAACTTCTACCAAAACGGTATGATCGCTCTGAACGATCAAAGGATTGGATGGCTCGTATGTTGTCATATCTGTTCCCTGAATTGAGGCACGATATATCCTATATCTGCCAGCGCTTTTAAAAAAGGTTTTTCCATTCCCGGCATCACGACGATGTATCGGTCGCTGGCGGGCAGGCACATTCTTGAAAGTTTCCTGTCTGAAGATATCAACTGAACCAGCACAGGATCTGTGCACTCAATCAAATGAGCCCTCCCTGAATAGCTAAGCCGGGTTGTGCGTTTTTTTGCATCATCGAGCAGTGTGATTACCGTTTGCGGAATTGCTTCCGATGATCGTGATCTTAGAAATGAAAGGATTTCTTTTGTTTCTGTTCCGCTTTGTGCGGCATCAAGGAGTGTCTGGAGAGAAATCTGCCACAAGGATGATGAGACCTTCTTGCATGTTTTGTCCAGAAACAGCCTGTCTGCCGGCGATATGGAAACAGCATCTGTGACGACAATCTCATGATTAGGCAGAACTTTTAATACCGGTCTGGTCTTTAATACCGGAGGAGAATACCGGTCAGTTATGCCCAGCACATACGCTCCCAGCGAATTGACACGTATATACTTCAGGCCGTCATAACGGCTGAGGAAATCAATCCCGTCAATACCCCATAAGTCGTAATAATCTGGCAAAGCTCCGGCCGGATGAGCATATGCCACATCAATGAGTCCCAGGGTAGCGGCATATTCAAACAGGAAGGCAAGAAGATAACGGCCTTCAATAATTGACCAGTTGCCATAGTCGTCAAGACAACCGTACCGGGCATCGCAAATATAAAGCTTCCAGGCATAACGGGCAACATCAAAATCAAGGCCTTTTGAATGCATGAAGCGAATCAGCTCTTCAACCTTGATCCACCTGCCGGGAATACATTGACAAAGCGCTTCATTGATGACCGGCCTTCTTGTTGACGGATCCGTAAGAGTGCGTCCACGTGATGATTTTTGCCCCTTTATTTCGTTGATACGGCTAAATTCATCAATGAATTTGGTTTTCTCCCATTTTTTCCATGCAGTTTTGATTACATCCGGCAGGTTTCCGGCAAGCGCCTTTTTCCCTGCATTGTTCAGCTTAAGTGTGCTGCCATCGGCCTTGGCCAGCCCGGCGCCCTGGACAATTATCGGCCACGCAAATGCCTGGATAGGACCAATCTCATCGAGCATATCCGGTTCATTATACCAGTCTCCTTCATGGAGAAGTTTTGATAAATTTTTTACGGTTGCCGAGGTGGGACCGCCCGTTTTCTGGCCTACCTTGAGCTTGCCGCCGTCGATAAGTCTCAGAACGACTTCCAGATTGCTCAAGGCAACCTGGGAGGTTGCCCTTATTTTTAGGGTGAGTCCTGGTTCGCCTTTGATAGCGGACTGAATTGATTTGGGCAGTTTTTCAACATATTTGACATGATCTGATTTTGGTTTTGGAACAAAAGTTTTCAGGCTGCTTCGGATATCTGCAGGCATCTGGTTACCGATGATAAAAAGTCCTAAAAGATTGTTTTTGCCCCTGTATCCAGGACTTTGATCAGGATTTAGACCCCCCAGGTATTTTGCGTCAAATTTCCGGAAATCTATTTTCCCGTCAGGCGCAAAAGCAGCTTCTGCAACAGCATATTGCTCAATTTTACTTAATCTGTTGAATACGGTTTTCAAATCTTCGCCTTGCAAAGCCGCTGAAATAGCCTCGATTATTTCGGCTTTTCGAGTCGGGACCTCGGCGCAAATCAGTTTTGCCATTCCCTTAAGCTCATCGACTCTGCAATAATCATCTAGAGCCTGGCCCAGTGTTTGATAAACCGTCTCTTTCATGTATCCTGCCATTAAAAAAATAGAGGTCGGAGATCAGAGGTCGGAGATCTGACTTCTGATCTCTGACTCCTGAACGGTGAACTGTGAACCCTTACAAATCTTCAAGCATCATTGTCGGTTGGGTTGAGAGCTCAAATCCAACAATCGTCATTCTTTCAGTCTAAATACAATCGAAAGAATTGTATGTCAAGTCAAGAATGGGCACAATATATTGTGTGTATGGACTCATGCTGAAATCCTAAGAAAACATGATCGGCATCGGCCAGAAATTAATAATCCAACATCCCCAAAAACTCCCCCGAGACCAACGGAGCACGTAACCAACCCCCTTTACAATTTCCATAGCAATTGGTACGTTATCTTACAGTGCGGTGCAGTGCAGTGCATATGTTTTATGCGCAATGTATGTCTTGCGGCATTACGGATAAGACATTTGTAAAACCTGTCCAGGGGAAGGGCAGAGGGTGGTCATGTCGTAATTGACAGTGAGAACAAAAAGGTTGTAGAAAAAGGTACTTACGCGGTGCGGGTAGGTAAGGTTCCAGCCGCGTTCATATCGAAAGTGTTTCGAGTAATGAACGAGGCGCAGCAGCACACCTTTCAGGTTCTCACAAAGCGTTCGGAAAACATGCGAAGGCACCGTCGAAAACAGCGACTACCTCGAGCGAATTGACAACTTACGAGACACACCAGCAAGAACAAGATTCATTTCTTTTGAACCTCTTTTGGAGCCCGTTAGTGATATCAATTTGACTGGCATTGACTGGGTTATCGTAGGCGGTGAATCCGGTCCCAAAGCAAGGCCCATGTCCCCCTCGTGGGTGAAAGGTATCCGCGACCAGTGCCTGGCTGCCGAAGTGCCTTTCTTCTTCAAGCAGTGGGGAGGGTTGAACAAGAAAAAAGCCGGCCGGGTATTAGATGGTCGGACGTGGGATGAAATGCCTGTGCTTGCGGGGATAGAGAGAGTTAGTGGCGTATCTTGACGTGTGCTAATCACAGATCAAGACGTGATTCCAGCTCGCGCCCCTACTCACAAACCTTTCGATTCTCACAGTGAGAAAATGTGAGAAAGGGTATTCAGCGTGAGGAAAAATGAACGCACTTGAAGAAATAGGACAGCCTGAAAATCGTAAATTGGAGTTAAAAAGATCCCCTGCCCCACGTCTTTCATCGGTAAACCCACTGGAAGTGGACGGAGTATTAAGAAATAGATTGGTGGCAAATGGAAAAGAGAGATAAAGGAAAAAATAATCTTCACATAAAGGACTGGCCTGAAGGGGATCGGCCGAGGGAAATGCTTTTGGAAAAAGGGGCGGGGGCCCTGAGTGATGCCGCGGTGTTGGCTATTCTTCTCAGAACAGGTCGTCAGGGGCAGAATGCCATCGCTCTTGCCAGGGAGATGATAAGCAAGTTTGGCGGGCTTAATGGGTTGATGGCTGCAACATGCGAGGATTTGTTGGGTGTTAAGGGGATAGGAAAGGCGAAAGTAGCCCAGATCTTAGCTGCTATGGAGATAGTAAAACGGCAACTCCGGCAGCCGCTGGGACGAATCAATATTATTGAAAATCCCCGCCACCTGTTTGAATATTTAAGGGTGTCAATGAGCAATCTTTCCCGTGAGGAATTTCGAGTTCTCCATTTGAACTCCTATTAAACAGTTAGGCCCTAAAATCGCCCGTTCCCGCCGATGCCGTTATTGTTAACTGCCTATTTTTATTGACCTTTGTGTTTTCGGGATGCTCTGAGAGCGGAAAAA
>JAFDKF010000051.1 GCA_019307135.1 Deltaproteobacteria bacterium | reverse complement strand
CTGGCCGTGGCGCTTGTGGCGGCGATTAAAACTGACGGCGTAACCCGTAAGCAGCCTTCTCATCACCGTGGCAAGAGGTGCCAGACCCGTTCGGAAAAGAAAATGGGCATGATTAGGAATGAATACCCATGCGTAACAGGCCGTTTGGGTCTCAGGCAGGAGTCTATCCAGCCGCTCGAGCATATCCTCCCGATCCCTATCATTTATGAATATCTTTCGACGCCCGATTCCACGGATCATGATGTGATGCAGGACACCGGGTGCGTCAAGGCGGGCTTGTCTTGGCATGGGATCTATTTCGCATTTACGCTTTCCTTTGGCAACTTACTTTTTTTACCAGCGTCCCCATTCTTCCCCATTTTTCCCCGCTCGTGCCTCGCAGTGGAAGGCGGGCGCCAGGGGAGGGGAAAAGGGACTTTTTACGAGTGTGTCATGCTTGGGGACCGTATGGAAGTTGAGCTAAAGCCCTTGTATCTATATGACGGTTAAACTGTCGCGAAAATCCGTATTGACTTTAAGTGCGGTACTGGGTACACGGTTGTCCACATATCGATTTATCAGGCTCTTTGCAGACAGGTCTGCAAGAGTGGAAATAAATAAAACCCGTTGTTGCAAAATGAGGGAACTGCGGACCTCCTTCGTAACTTATGCAACTACGGGGTAAACGTCAACCTGAGCGGAACACAGAACATGAAAAAGAGAAAAAAGCACACGGCGGCGACCAGAGCCCTTAAGGCCAAGCCAACATTTCGAGGATGGAGAACAACGGACGAGGAAGAGGTCGAACGCAGGCGCTTGCGTGCCTCAATGGAACCGATCAGTATTGAGGCCCTTGAGCCAGACCAATCGTTCTACGGAACATTCGCAGCCTGTTCCAGCGAAGGCGGCAAAACGTATCTGGTAGAAATTCGTTCCCTAACGGATCTGGAAAATTCCTGCCAATGTATCGACTACCAAATCAACGGGCTGGGCACCTGCAAGCATATTGAGGCTGTACTCCTGCACCTGCGCAAGGGAAAAATTCGCTTGTTCAAACAAGCGGCACAGGAAGGTTCCCCCCGCGTGGAAGTCTATCTTTCGCGTCGAGGAACACCAGAGATCAAGGCAGCATGGCCCAAAAAGCCCTCAAAAAGAACGAGAAACGTCCTAAATCCCTTTTTCTCAAGCAACAGTACGCTTCTGGCAAACCCGACAAAGGCTATCCCCGCCTTGAAACGCGCACTGGCCACGGAATCGAAGAAGGTCCAGCGGGCAATTCGCATCGCACGGGATGTGGAGGAATGGGTTGCCGACCTTCGTCGCCGTGAAGAACATATTCGATCCAAGGAAGTGTTTCTTCAAGACGTCAAAGATGGCAAACGGACGATGAACTTTCTCCGGCATCCGCTCTATCCTTATCAGGAGGACGGCATGCTCCACCTTGCCTTTGGCGAGCGAACGCTTTTGGCCGACGACATGGGACTCGGCAAGACCGTGCAGGCCGTCGGGGCATGTGAACTTCTCAGGCAAATCCGAAATGTTGAGCGAGTGCTTGTCGTTTGCCCTGTGTCTCTGAAGGCAGAATGGGAGGAACAGATCTCTAAATTCACAAGACTGCCTGCCCGAATGATCTGGGGACCCCGTGCGACACGGTTAAAGATGTACCGCGAGCCATCCTTTTTCTATCTCAGCAATTACGAGCAGATTCGAAGCGATATCACGGACATTAATCGGGTACTGGCCCCTGACGTTGTCATCCTGGACGAGGCCCAGCGCATCAAGAACTGGCAAACCAAGACCGCCAAGGCAGTGAAACAGCTCTCCAGTCCGTATGCTTTTGTATTGACCGGGACACCGCTGGAAAACCGCATTGACGAAATCTATTCGATCATAGAGTTTCTTGACTCCCAGGTTTTCGGCCCCCTGTTCCGGTTTAACCGTGAATTCTACGAGCTGGATGAAAAGGGCCGTCCGGCAGGATATAAGAACCTCGAAGAGCTGCACCGTCGTATTCGGCCCGTCATGTTGCGGCGTCGAAAATACGAAGTTGAAGAACAGCTTCCCGGAAGAACGGTCAATCACTACTTTGTGAGCATGGAAACCGAGCAGCGCGCTCGTTACGATGAATACAGCGAACGTGTGGCACGCCTGATGGCAATTACCAAGCGTCGGCCACTGACCAGGGAAGAATTTCAAATGCTGCAAAAATTGCTGGCCTGCATGCGCATGCTCTGCGATACGCCGTTCATCCTGGACCAGGATTGCCGTATATGCCCAAAGCTTCCGGAATTGGCCAGTATCCTGGAAGACATCGTATCTTCCAATGGCAACAAAGTGCTTGTTTTCTCTGAATGGGAACGGATGCTCTTCCTGGTGCGTGATCTCGCTAAGGAAATGAAACTTGGTTTCGCCTGGCATACCGGGTCTGTGCCCCAGAAAAAGCGTCGCGAGCAGATTAGAATGTTCAAGGATGATCCGGATTGTTCCCTTTTCCTGTCAACAGACTCCGGCAGCCTTGGTCTGAATCTCCAGGAGGCCAGTGCAGTGGTGAATCTGGATCTGCCCTGGAATCCGGCGAAACTGGAACAGCGGATTGCCCGTGCCTGGCGTAAACATCAAACAAGATCGGTGACCATCATCAATCTTGTTTGTGAAAACAGCATCGAGCATCGCATGCTGGGTATGCTTGCCCAAAAACAGCAGCTTGCCGACGGCGTTCTGGATGGACAAGGCGATCTTGGAGCCATCAAGATGCCATCGGGCCGCGCGGCATTTCTGGAACGCCTGGAGGGCCTGATTGGGGTGGAGGCGGGAGAAGCGGTAACGCCCGGCAGAGAGTTAGGGCCGTTGCCGATTACAACAGAAGACCCTTATGAGGCGTTCCACGATGGTATGGTAGCACGAATGGCCGACCGGTTGCTCCTGCTCGAATCGTGCCAAAACACTACAGGCCAGAGCACGATCCTTGCCGTCATAGATGGTCCGGTAGAACAATCCAAACATCTTGCCGAACGGCTCCTGCGGGAGAATTTCTCTGCATCAAAAGAGCCGCCGGCACTTGAGATCATGGACCGAACAACCTACGAAACCATACAGAGGTTGACTGAGGCTGGATTTCTGAAAACGGACAAGAGGTTTGTTAATCAGTTTCATCGCAGCCCTGCATTTGCCGACAGCGCATCAGCAGAAAGAGAAAGGCTGCGCAAACAAGCGCAGAAGGTGTTCTCAGAAGCTGATAGAAAAATGCGAATGAGCACCCTTTTGGCTGAAGGCGGTTTCCCTCTGGAAGCATTGTCACCACTTGGACAGGCAGTCGAACTCGCATTGAAGGCCTCGGCATACTCGGCAGGGGAAGATGGTGGTGGCAGTGAAGAGAAGTTATCGTTAGCCCTTATTCAGTCCCGTATCATTCCCGCAGGCTCGCTCCCTGACAATGCTGTGGCCATCGTGGCAAGCTTGCGAGAATCGGCTCAGAAAGCCGAAGGACTCGATGAGGCTACAGCACAAAATTTGATCAAATCCGCTGGGCAGCTCATCGATCACGTAAGGACCCACACACAAATGACCTAGCGTCGATTTCTCAATCGCAATACCCTCTAATGTTTACAACGTTCATAGAACATCGGACACATAACCACTGAGCACCCCATTTCCCTTCGAAAATAGACATGGACAATTTCTTGTCCTGTACTATATAGTGCCTGAACGCAAAGTCATATTCAGCCAAAATCCGAATATCGAAATTCGAAAATTCGAATACCGAATGACCAAATGACCAAAAGTAATACATTGAAAATTCGATGTTTTTTGTCATTGGAGCATTTTCATTTCTGTCATTGTTTCGTATTTCGTGCTTCGTATTTCGAATTTTTGACCGAAAAACAGAGGTTTTCGGTCAAGCACTATATAGGTTTTAAGTAACCGTTCACGGCAACATTCGCCGTAGGGTCATTGCGAGCGAAGCGACGCAATCTCTGAAAGGATAGTAGGCGGAAGACATTCCTCCTTTTTGGCCCAGTCAGCCGGCTGAAATCATGGGAATCAATATCGAGTATAGTGCGCACAGTCCTGTTGGAATTCCTCAATGATTTCACCCGTGAGTGTTGCGGGCACGATAGGGATCATTTCCAGGAACGTCTCTGTTGTAACACGGTAATCCTCTCCTTTGAGGTATTCTCTCTCGAAGGCAACTTGTCTGACCTTCTGAAAAAGGTACTCGATATCCGCAGGGGTGAAGAGCGAGATGACTGAGACAATTTTGTCCACGTCAACATCGCCCCTACTGGTGTTGGACAGGTAGTGTTCGAAGATAGTTCGACGACCTTGATCATCCAACCCTCCAACCGGAATGATGCAGTCGAAACGACCTGGCCGTAACAGGGCTGCATCGAGTTGCCGGATATAATTGGTCGCGCATACCAACAGGTTTTTTTTGTCCTCTCTTTTCAGGAGGGGTACCTGTTTGAGGAACTCGTTCGTAATTGATTTATCGATTCGGGAGGCGTGATCCCTGCTGCCTGCGATTTCTTCAAACTCATCGATAAACAGGACCGCTTCGTCGAGATTGCGGGCCTTTTCCATCAACCTTTTTAGGTTCGCCCCGAGACGATCTTCTCCATCCGCCACCAAGTTACTGGGGCTAACCTCAACATACCACCACTGAAGTATACCTGCGATTGCCCTGACAAAGTGCGTCTTTCCCGTACCCGGGGGACCGAAAAAGATGATGGTCCGTGGCGGAATGACTGCATGTTTACGCGCGAGTTCTATCTCTGTTAGCGGAAGTATTATTCTCTTATTCACGATTTGTTTAGGAGGCTGGGATTCAGAGATGGTTTCCCACACCGATTGGTCGACCATCTGGGCTCCCAGCTCCTTGAGAAGCTGAATCCTTTCTGCATCGTGAAGATCCCGATTGACGGGCTCGACGTTCTCGATAAAATCCACGCAAGCGACCTTGGACCCCACATCCCGGCCCAGCTTTTCGGATAAGACCCATTTATGTTGTAAGATCCTCGGCCACAGCTCTGCGGCTATTTTGGGTTCAACTTCATGGCCGCTAAATTCGAAGATCAAGGTTGTGCAATCTTCTGGACTGGGGATATCAGAAACAATTCTCATATCTTCCTCCGCTCTGAAAAAAATAAAACGGAAATCCTCTTCGAGAATCTCCGCAGTGTTTACTGGTGCTGACACGACACGCTTTTTGATGGGGTAAGTATAGGAAAGATGGAGTTGTGTGTCAAGGAAAACGGCATCACAACATACGGCATACGGCGGCAAAATCTTTAATCCTGCCCTGAGGCTCTTTATTGAAATCGTCGTGGTAAGTAGGGAAGCGGGGGAAAGAGAACGGAACAGCCGGACAATCTGAAGCAGGTTCGATAGACTCAATAAATCTATTTACCTTAAATCAAGAGCCATGACAACGGCCAGAAGCCACTTTATCCGCTCGAAAATAGACATGGACAATTCCTTGTTCTGTATTATATAGGTTTTCTGATTCTGAAAGACTTTAGAAATGTCGGTCCAGAAAAATAATAATTCTGTCTGGCGCCCGCGTTTGATGGCGCTTTTTCAGAAAAGGATTGATGGCGACGATGCCCTTTTGCATTTAGCCAGCCTGCGTTTTAAAGAACGGGGTCTTGGAACCGAATTTTATGCGGAAACACCTGTGGAGCTGGAGTGGCTATTGAGATTTAGGCCCACACCTGAAACCCCTACAGTGGTCCATCTGTCTCGAGGCATCAATCTGTTTGAGGAAGGGAGCCGCAAACTGATTATCGATTTTGCCGAAAGCTTCAAGGACCAGGTCTTTGGATTGGTCATCCATGATCAGCTCGAAATCACCACCCGCTTTGATGATTACCTATCTGCTTTGAGAAAGATGGAATCCAGGTTAGGAGAGGTCGAAGGAGGCCCTTATCTCTTTATAGAATACGCTGTGGGCTTGGAACCTGAGTCCTTTATCGAGCTTTTTAAAGCCATACCTGAGCTGGATCGTGTGAGCGCTTGTATCGATATAGGCCATATCGGCCTATGGCAGACAAGGGCCGCTTATTCACGCAACCATCCAGGAAAGGATGTGTGCGCCATGACGCCACACGACCCTGATCTGCCAGAGGTGATCGAAGATATACAAGGTGCGGTTCGCTCAGCTCTGGACGCAGTACTTGACGTAATTCGGGCACTCGGCCATTTAGGCAAACCCTTGCACTTTCATTTGCACGATGCACACCCTCTTTCGACCTTCAGTCTTCTCGGGATTTCCGACCACTTCAGTTTCCTGGATGAAATCCCAATCCCATTTGAATACAAGGGCAAAAATTCCCTTCATCCGATGTTTGGACCTTCGGGTCTTCTAAGAATCATCACTGAATCATTGCGACTGCTTGGCCCGGATCGCGTTTCTTTCACACTGGAGATTCATCCTACAGAAGGCAGGCTTCCCCTCGGTGATGCTTCTTATCTTTTTAACCATTGGAAAGATAAAGGAAATGCGGAACGGATGAACTACTGGCTGTCGGTTCTTCTTGAAAATCATCAACTTGTATCGGAAGCATGTGAGAAAAGTATTGTGAATTGAGGGATGGAAAGGAGAAAACCATGAAACAACCGGGAAAGATGATCATTTATAATTTATTCCCTCTGTTGGCCGGAAAGTTCGCGGACTGGGAAAAACATTTATTCAGGGCATCTGAAATGGGCTTCAATTGGATTTTTGTTAATCCCATCCAGCGTCCCGGCGCTTCAGGCAGCCTTTACTCGATAGCGGATCACTACGATTTCAACCCGCTCTTAGTCGACCGAAAAAGCAAGAAAAAACCGCTGAAACAGGTACAAGATATGATTAAGACCGCTGAAAAACTGGGTCTCAAGATGATGGTGGATCTTGTGATCAACCACTGTTCTGTGGATTCGGATCTGCTTCGGTTGCATCCTGAGTGGTTTTTATGGGAGGTCAAAGGGCGTGTTGCTCATCCGTTCTGTGACGAAAACGGGAAAAAGGTGGTCTGGAGGGATCTGGCAAAGTTCGATCACAAAAATACAAACGACAAAGAGGGCCTGTTTCGATTCTTGCTCGATACAGTGAAGTTCTTGATAGAACTGGGCTTTAAGGGATTTCGCTGTGATGCGGCCTATCAGATTCCAGCAAGCCTGTGGAAAAGACTCATTCGTGAAACAAAGAGGATGTATCCCGATGTGCTCTTTTTTGGAGAAACGCTCGGATGTCCCCCGGACCAGACCAGGAAGACCGCCAGTGCTGGTTTTGATTACATATTCAATAGTTCCAAATGGTGGGATCTCTACAGCTACTGGCTAATGGCGCAATACGTTCTTACGCGAGACATTGTCCCTTCTGTAAGCTTCCCCGAAAGCCACGATACAGTGAGACTCTGCCAGGAACTCAATGGCAACATAGAAGGACTTAAACAACGCTATCTATTCACTGCCCTGTTTTCAGCAGGTGTCATGATGCCCATAGGATTCGAATTTGGGTTTTGCAAGAAACTCCATGTGGTGAAAACCAGACCGGAAGATTGGGAAGAAACAGACGTTGATCTGAGGTCTTTCATAACAAAGGTAAACAAGATTAAAGCGAAGCACCTAATTTTTCAGGAGGAAGCTCTGACAGAGATACTATACCACCACAACCCGAATGTTCTGCTTATATGGAAAGCATCCATCCATACTCAAGAAGAGTCCCTCCTTATTTTCAATAAGGACATTCACAACGAACAGCATTTTCATGCGGAAAGCCTGAAAGAATTCGTTCAGGCAGGTGCCCCATTGGTTGATGTCTCCCCAGAATACCCGATGGACTATATCCCGACGCCATTTTCATACGATCTCCGGCCAGGACAAGGCATTGTCTTGATCACTTCAAGAGATACCGCTCCAGAAAATTGAACTACGTGGGAATTTGCATTTTTGCAACCTGTGCGGTTAGTTGAAGAATCCTCACAGGTTCAATTCTTACTGGATTTTTTTGTGAAATACCAGTAGGAACCAGGCATGGGGCGAGAAGAGATCAAACAGGGGCTGAGAGAAAATGGCGAGCAAGGTTCGGTCGAGCCGGCAGCGGATGCGAAGACCATTGGCCCTCATCAGACAGAAAAGCAAGATAAGGCCGAAGAACCAAGATCTGAAACTCCCGAGAACCTCCGGGAACTCGCGTCGGAGCCCGGCGACTTACCTGACTCATACGGTGAAACCAGAGCCGTTCTGCTTCCTGTTGAGCCATACTTGCTCCATGTCTATTGGGAGGTTACCTCTGTCGAACTTGAGAAAGCGAAACATCAGCTCGGTGACGAATATGGACGATCACAGGCCATTTTGAGATGTTATGATGTCACGAACATCATTTTTGAAGGAACGAATGCCCATAGTTCTTTCGATGTGCGTGTCGATCTCTCAGCCAAAAGCCGGTATGTCGATCTCTGGAGCCCTGAGAAATCGTACTTTGTTGAATTGGGCTTTAAAACCGAAGGCGACCGATTTTTTCCAATAGCTCGATCAAATATTGCCGAGATACCTCCTGGCTGGCCTGCCCCCAAAACGGACGAACGCTATATGCTCGTTGCGGGAGATTACGATCTCGTTGAAACCGTCCCGGTGCCTGTTGACGGACAGCCTCATAAAATCGCTCCGCGATTTTATACGTCGCGGCTGCGCCGCTCAAGAAGGGAAATTCCTATAGCGTCGAGTTATGAAAAAGGGAGTGACTTCGATCTTACGGAAATGAGTGAGAAAAGGTTCACCTTTGGTTTATCATCAAGTTAACGACTTCGGTCTATCGGTTATGCTGCTCGTGGGAGCGGCATTCCTGCCGCGACAATCGGGGCTGAAAGCCCCTCCCACAACGGCTACCTGCTCGCCATTGCCAGCAGGGCGGGATAAACCCGCCCCTACGCCCGCCCGCCTCGCCTGAGCGCTCGCGATGGCGGGCAGGTAGGGTCGGCTTTATGCCGACCGCTTGCCCGGCGAGGCGCTGGCAGGCAGGCCGAAACGAGCTGCGCAGCCGACTTCGCCATAGTAGCCCAGCTACGACGGCTGAAACCGCAACCCTTTGACGAATACTTGCAAGGCAGCAAAAGGAAATTCCTATACTTTCAAGTTAGTTCGCTCACAATAGGTCATTTGATAACGGGCTTTAAAAATGGAAAAAGGTTACCTGGCGATCGTCCTTCATGCACATCTTCCTTATGTGAGACACCCCGAACACGAGGATTCGCTTGAAGAGAACTGGTTGTACGAAGCCATGAACGACACGTACATCCCTCTGCTTTTTGTGCTGGAGGGTTTCGTGGAAGACGGGGTTGATTTTCGTTTGACCTTATCGATCTCCCCCACTCTCTCTTCGATGCTCGTTGATCCGTTTTTGCAGTCCCGTTATCTGAACAGACTTGATCGGCTGATCGAATTGGCGGGAAGAGAGATCCAACGAACTAAGCCGGAAGCCGAATTCAATGCCCTGGCTCAAATGTACCACGAGCGGCTTCACCAGGTGCGCGACGCATTCCTTAATCGTTATGATCGGAACCTGGTTCAGGCTTTCAAGCACCTGCAGGAGCTTGGAAAAGTGGAGATCATCGCCAGCGCTGCCACTCACGGTTATCTCCCGCTGCTTTCCGTCGATAGATCGGCAGTTCGAGCACAGATTGGGGTTGGGGTTGACCATTATCAACAATTCTTCGGTCAAAGGCCCAAGGGTTTTTGGTTGCCGGAATGCGGCTACTATCCCGGAGTTGACGAGTTACTCAGGGAGCATGGCATTCGCTACACTATCTTGGAGACGCACGGGATCACCCGGGCTAAGTCGAGACCGAGATATGGTGTCTGTGCACCGGTTTATTGCCCATCGGGGGTCGCCACTTTTGGGCGCGACCCCGGATCGTCCAAGCAGGTCTGGTGTTCAATTGAAGGCTATCCGGGAGACTATGATTATCGGGAATTTTATCGTGACATCGCCTACGATCTCGATCTTGATTATATTAAGCCCTATATACACCGAGATGGTATTCGAGTGGACACCGGCTTCAAGTATTTCCGCATTACCGGCAAGAGCGATCATAAAGAAGTCTACGTTCCCGAATGGGCGGAGAGAAAAGCCGAACTTCACGCCGGAAATTTCATGTTCAACAGGGAAAAACAGATTGAATATCTGGCTTCGGTCATGGATCGCAAACCGGTCATCGTGGCACCTTACGATGCTGAACTGTTTGGCCACTGGTGGTTCGAAGGCCCGATGTGGCTCAATCACCTGGTCCGTAAGATCGCTTACGACCAAAAAACGATGCGGCTCACTACGCTTTCCGAATATTTGGAGGAGTATCCGGTCAATCAGGTTTCAACCCCTTCTACTTCCAGTTGGGGATACAAAGGGTTCCACAAAACCTGGCTCAACGGGAGCAACGACTGGATCTATCGCGACTTGCATCACGGGGCATCGTTTATGGAAAGGCTGGCAAAGAGTCATCCTCAGGCTGAGGGCCTGACGCTAAGAGCGCTCAAGCAGGCGGCGAGGGAGCTGCTGCTGGCACAGGCAAGCGACTGGGCTTTCATGCTGAACACGGGCGCGATGGCAGAATATGCTACCCAAAGAACGAAGACTCACCTTTTGCGACTAAACAGGCTGATGAATGAAATTGAAGCCGGTGGGATAGATGAAGAGAGGCTCTCAATCATTGAGAGCCGGGACAACATCTTTCCCCAGATTGACTACCGGTCGTTTGGTTGAAGTTTCGGGTTTCGGGTTTCGGGTTTCGGGTTTCGGGTTTCGGGTTTCGGGTTTCAGGTTTCGGGTTTCGGGTTTCAGGTTTCAGGTTTCAGGTAACGAAATCGAAGGTGCGAATCGTAGCAGAGGAGAAGCAGGTGAGACAATTCATCACCTGTTCACGGCAAAACTCAAAG
Organism: Deltaproteobacteria bacterium; assembly: GCA_019307135.1. GTDB lineage: Bacteria > Desulfobacterota > Desulfobacteria > Desulfobacterales. The sequence continues at coordinate 29,874 of JAFDKF010000051.1, read as the reverse complement.
GATACATTACAGAAAAGTCGGCATCCTTCATTTCGTAGTTTACACTTTTTGCCGGAGATCGTGTGTGAGATCGAATCAGGTGTCAGGTGTCAGAAGTGAATAAATGCAAGAGCTGAACACTGAACACTGAAACCTGAAACCAAAACGGGATAAAGATTTAGGTACATATAAGAATTAACCTAAGTACGAATTTATTAAGCGAACGATGCGAAGCCGTGAACACTTACTGATAATACACGGATAGCACCTGGTCCCCAACCGTATCCCAGTTGAAAACCGTTTCAACAGCGATTCTTCCGTTGTGCCCCATCCATCGAGCCCATTCGAAGTTCGTAAAGAGGGTCCCTATGCCCCAGGCGATGGATTCCGGGTGAGGATGTATTTTCAGCCCATTTACATCATGCCATACATACTCATCAGGACCGCCGATGTTTGTTACGACCACGGGTTTTCCTGCACTCCAGGCTTCAAGGACAACAATGCCGAAAGGCTCGTTGCGGCTCGGCACGCAAACGACATCGCAAGCCCTGTAAAGATCAATCAATTCCCAGCCCGTTTTGAAACCGACAAACCGGGTCGCATGTGACACACCAAGATCGTGTGCCCGCCGTTCAACATGAGGTTTCATCTCGCCGTCACCAGCGAATACGAACTTAGCGTGAGGATAGAATCTGAGGATGTAAGGGATGGTCTCGACCAAAAGATCCGGGCCCTTTTGATAAACCATGCGACCACAAAAAAGGACCATCGGATCCATATGATCAATTCCGTACCGCCTTTTGACTCCATCCGGGGAAAGCCAGCCATCGAAATGATGCAGATTGACCCCGTTGTAGGCCACGAAAACCTTCCAGTCAGGGAGTTCATACATCCACATGATCTCATTTTGAAGGGCCCGAGACACCGCTATGACTCTATCCGCACAGTAGGTCCCTGCTCGCTCGATCTCGCGGATGTTAGCAGAAGGGCCACCGTAAAAATTGTTTCCACAGCGGCCATATTCGGTTGAGTGAATGGTGAGTATCCCTCTTCGCCCGCGTCCTTGTTTGATCCAGATCATGGCATTTGCGGCCAGCCAATCATGCGCATGGATTACATCGAAGGGCCCAACGAAGTCCTCGGTCTGAAAGACATGGTGCACAAAAGACCGGCACATATCGTTGATTTCTTCTATGAAATCAGAATTCAACTGAAAAGCGCAACGGTGATAATGGACTCCATCGATCTGGTCGTAGTGCGACTGGCCGTGTCCTATCCGGGTAAAGACATGCACTTCATGTCCTTTCCGGTCAAGGGCAGCCGCCAGCTCGGTGACGTGAACGGCAACGCCGCCCACGGGGATCGAATGAAGTGACTCCCAAGACAAGATCGCTATTCGCATAATGTATCGGAATTTCTACAACGTAACCGTTCATGGGTTCAATGGTTCAGGGTTCGGTTAAAAAAATAGAGGTCAGAGGTCTGACTTCTGATCTCTGACTTCTGAACGGTGAACTCTGAACGGTTCACCCTGTTAAATAGGGTTCCCTTCGGGAAATTTAACAAGGTGAACTCTGAACCTGTAAACGCCTACTGATTTTGAAAGGAAGTTTCTCACTTATTGGCTTCCCTGTCAAGAGGAGTCTTAGCAATAACCCACTATGCCATTTTCCCGGAACCCATTATTCCATCATTCTCCCGCCATGGCGGGATGAGCGAAGCGAATGACGCCTCATTCGCTTTTGAGTTCAAGACCTTCCGTTTGGATTGATATCTGAATCCTGCAATAATCAGTTGCACGTAATCCAGACTTCAGATATACTAGTATTAATTTTGTATACAAGCTAAGATCTTGACATTTATGTCAAGCCCGCCCTGGCGCTTCAGCTTATTCTAACCTGGGTTGAGCGGTTCAACGTTCACGGTTCCCGGTTGAAGAGCCCCTGGCCCAGACCGGGATTATAAGCTTAGTAGATTATGTCGCGCCAGGGCAGGCCTAACTGGCTGTTAGCAAGCCGACTTCGCCAAAGTAGCTTTAGCTACGACGGCTGAAAAGGATGACGCGTCAATAAAGAAAGTTCACCGTTCAAAAGTCAGAGATCAGAAGTCAGAAGTCAGAAGTCAGACCTCCGACCTCTGATCTCTGACCTCTATTCTTTTAACTGAACCCTGAACCCTGAACCTGGAACCGATCACTTTGGGTTTAAGGTATTAAGCTCTTAAACCCGGTATGGGCCAGGGTTTGAGTCGAAGCTTCGCCAGAAAAAGAGAGGGGCTATGCCTAAAGTATTGGTCGTTGATGACGAAAAGAGTATCAGGGCTCTGTGCGCAGAAGAATTGGGTGAGGAAGGCTATGAGGTCATCACAACCGGCCAAGGCAAGGGGGTATTAGGGCTCATTGACTCTGCCCGGCCCTCGGTCGTGGTCTTGGACATACGGATGGAAGATTGCAACGGGCTGGACCTGCTTCAGGAAATACGGCAAGCCCACCCGGATCTCCCGATTGTTCTGAACACCGCCTATGATTCCTATAGAGAGGACGTTAAATCCGTTGCCGCCGACTTTTATGTGATCAAGTCATTTGACCTGGCGGAACTAAAGACCAGGCTTGCCGAGATCCTAAAGAAACAACACCACGCATGAAAGCCATTTTCAAGTACAACATACTTGCCAGCCTCCCTCCCAGGTTAAAGCCTCTGGAGAAACTCGCCTACAATTTATGGTTTAGCTGGCACCACGACATCGCCAACTTGTTCAGGCGCATGGACACTGAACTCTGGGAGTCGTCGAAACAAAATCCGGCCTATATGCTGGGAGCCATCAGCCAGGACCGCCTGGAGGAATTGGCAGAGGATGCAGGCTTTCTGGCCCAGATGGACCGTGTTTATGAGGAGATGGAAAGATACCTCTCTGTTCAGCCCTCCGGAGTCCCTGAAGCCCAAGACATGGATCGATTCCTTGTTGCCTATCTTTCGGCAGAATTTGGTCTCGCCGAGTGTTTGCCTATCTATTCGGGAGGCCTGGGGGTGCTGGCAGGGGACTACTTGAAGTCTGCCAGCGACTTGAATTTGCCCGCGGTGGGCGTTGGTCTCTTTTACCACGAAGGCTTTTTTCAGCAATACTTGAACGCCGACGGGTGGCAGCAGGAAGCCTATCCTGAAAACGATGTTTCCACCATGCCGGTCCACCTCGTGAAGGATGAAAGCGGCCGACCTATAATGGTGGAGGTATCCATACGCGGCCAAGCGGTTAAGATCCGGATATGGCGTGTGATGGTGGGACGAGTTCCCCTGTACTTGCTCGACACGAATGTAATGGAAAATCCACCTGAGCATCGCTACATCACCTCCAGGCTCTATGGCGGGGACTGGGACATGCGACTCAGACAGGAGATTGTCCTGGGCATTGGCGGCGTTCGCGCACTCCAGGCCCTGGGAATCAAGCCTACTGTATACCATATGAATGAAGGCCACTCTGCCTTTTCTGCCCTGGAACGGATTCGCATGCTGAGAAACGATCAGGGCCTGTCCTTTGACGCCGCAAGGGAGTTCGTAGTCGCCACCAATACCTTTACCACGCATACCCCTGTGCCGGCGGGACACGATGTGTTTTCGCCAGACCTTATGCACACATATTTTGAGGATTACGTCCAATCTCTGGGGATTGCGTTTAAGGTCTTTCTGGGATTCGGCCGCCAGGAACCGACGAACGACCAGGAGCCTTTTTCCATGTCAGTGCTGGCCCTAAGGCTGTCAGCTCACGCCAATGGAGTGAGCCGATTACATGGCAGGATTTCCCGCGACATGTGGCATAAGATCTGGCCCAAAAATCCAGTGGAAGATATCCCTATCTCGCCAATAACCAATGGGATTCACATCCCGTCGTGGATCTCGACGGACATGGCAGAACTCTTTGACCGATACCTGGGACCAAACTGGATCGAAGACCCGGACAGCCAGAAGGTGTGGAAACAGGTGGAGCAAATCCCAAACTCCGAATTGTGGCGGACACATGAAAGGCGCCGGGAACGCCTGGTCGCCTTTGCACGACAGAGGTTGCAGGCTCAGCTTAGCAACTCCGGGGCGTCAGCCCGAGAGCTTAATGCTGCTGCCCAAGTGCTCAATCCTGAAATCCTCACCATTGGATTTGCCCGTCGCTTCGCGGAGTACAAGCGGCCTGCGCTTCTCCTGCAAGATGAGGACCGGCTGACTAAGTTGCTCACGCACCCCGAACGACCCATACAGATCATTGTGGCAGGCAAGGCCCATCCTCATGATGCACCCGGCAAAGAGCTTATCAGAAGGTTTATTCACTTTGCCAACAGAGAAGAGGTTCGCCATCGGCTTGTGTTTCTCCAGGGATACAATATCACGGTGGCGCGCATGATGCTTCAAGGCTGCGACGTGTGGCTCAACACCCCCAGGAGGCCCCTGGAGGCCTGCGGTACCAGCGGCATGAAGGGTATCCCCAACGGTGTTTTGAACCTGAGCACTCTGGATGGGTGGTGGGACGAAGGTTATGACCAGAGTTACGGATGGGCTATTGGCCGGGGCGAGACCTATGAAGATCATCCTTTGCAAGACGAGGTAGAGAGCCGGGACATTTTCAATCTCCTGGAACGGGAGATTATACCTGTGTTCTATGACCGGGGACTGGATAATCTGCCGTACGGTTGGCTGGCAAAGATGAAGGCGGCCATGTGTCATCTTTGCCCGATTTTCAACAGCCACCGGATGGTCCAGGACTATGCCAATCAATTCTACATCAGCGCCTCAAGGCGTTATAATGATCTTTCAAGGGAGGAGATGAAGGGAGCCGAAGAGCTGGCCCTGTGGCGACAGAAAATCATGACCAACTGGGATCAGGTTCGGATCAATCGGGTCAATGTGCACGATGGCATCCCTGTACCGGTGTCGGGCCGCCTCAGGATAGGCACAGATATTTTTCTGAGTCAACTTGACCCCCAAGATGTGGACGTTGAGATCTACTTCGGGCCGTTAAGCTTTAAGGATGAGTTCACGGAAAGACAGACCGTGCAGATGAAAGCCCTGGATTCTGACGGCAACGGCAACTATCGCTTTGAGGGCGAGATACCGTGTTTGCACACAGGCAAGTATGGATTTACCATCAGGATCATGCCGAGTCGCCGGAAGATGGAAACCCCTTACAATACGGGGTTGGTGATTTGGGCCCAGGATCAATCCATCACCCCTTAATGCACTTCCGCCCAGTTCTGGCCTGTGTTGACATCAACCTTGAGCGGCACGCACAGCCTGTAGACCCCTTCCATGATCTCAGTGACAAGTTTTTCTACACTCCCCAGCTCCCCGGGTGGGACTTCAAAGACCAGTTCATCGTGGACCTGTAGAAGCATCTTGGCCCCCAGTCCCTTTTGGCCAAAGGCCCGGTGTATCCGTATCATTGCCACCTTGATGAGATCGGCAGCCGTGCCCTGAAGGGGCGTGTTAACCGCCGTGCGCTCGGCAAACTCACGGGCCGTTCGGTTTTTGCTTAAGATGTCGGGCAGGCAACGATGACGGCCCAGCAGCGTGGCCACCTTGCCCGCTTTGCGCGCTTCCTCTTTGGTTTCTTCTATGAACCGTTTGACGCCTTTGTATCTGCGAAAGTAGTTTTCAATGTAGATCTTTGCCATCTTCTGACTGATGCCAAGCTCCTTGGAAAGCCTGAAAGGGCTCATCCCGTAGATGATCCCAAAGTTGATGACCTTGGCCTGACGGCGCATCTCCGGTGTAATCAGGCCCGGCAGCAATTGAAAAACCTCAGCCGCTGTGCGTGCGTGGATATCTTCGCCCTTTTCAAATGCCTCAACAAGCATGGGATCCTCGGAATAGTGGGCAAGGAGTCGGAGCTCTATCTGAGAGTAGTCCGCAGATAGCATGGTCCAGCCTTTTTGGGGAACAAAGGCTGCCCGGATCTTGCGCCCCTCCTCGGTCCGCACGGGAATATTTTGAAGGTTGGGGTCACTGCTGCTCAAACGCCCGGTGGCCGTGACGGTCTGATTGTAAGACGTATGGATGCGGCGAGTTTCCGGATGAATCAGATCCACAAGGGCATCGGCATAAGTAGACTTGAGCTTGGCAAGTGAGCGGTATTGCAGGACCAGTGCAGGGAGTTCATGTTCCAGGGAAAGCGTAGTAAGTACCTCTACATCTGTGGAATACCCAGTCTTCTTTTTCGTCTTTTTTTGAATAGGGAGCTTGAGGTTTTCAAAAAGTATCCGGCCCAGTTGCTGATGGGATTGAATATTGAAACGCTCTCCAGCAATGGCGTATATTCGATCTTCTGTTTCATAGAGCTGGTGCTCAAATTCTTTTGATACAACCTCCAGACGATCCTTATCCACGCAAATCCCGGACATTTCCATGTCCACGAGGACCGGTACGAGGGGCATCTCTACTTCTTTGAAGAGGCTGTCAAATCCGCCCTCCAGGACCTTGGGTTTTAGCACCTCATAGGCCATTAAGGTGATATCCGCGTCCTCACAGGCATAGGGGACCGCATCCTTTACGGGGACCTCGTCAAAGCCCTTGTTGCCCTTTTTGTTACCGGTGACTTCTTTGTAGGATATCATTTTATGATCAAGGTATTCGACCGCAATCGTCTCCAGGTTATGGGCGCGCCGGATCGGATTCAGGAGGTAGGAGGCCACCATGGTGTCAAAGAAGACGCCTTGCAGATCAATGCCGGAACGCTTCAGCACGATCCAGTCATACTTGATATTCTGGCCCACCTTGGCCAGCTTCGGGTCTTCAAGGAGAGGTTTCAGGCTCGCAATCGTGCTCTCCGGGTCAAGCTGCCTGGGGGCACCGGAATAGCGGTGTCGCAAGGGAATGTAGGCGGCTTCATTTGGCCGACACGCAAAAGAGAACCCCACAACCTCAGCCTGCATGGGATCCTTTGCCGTTGTCTCTATGTCGAGGGCAAACATCCCTGCCTGCTTCAGCTCATCGATTAGCGCCTTGAGGGCATCATCATCCAGAACTACGCGATAGTTTTTGTGGCTAAGGTCGGTCTTTATAGGAAACAGCTTCTGGAGCCTTTGAAACTCCAGGTCCTTGAAAAGACGAGCCAGCCTTTCTGCATCAGGATCTGAAACACTTAATGATGCAATCTCGACAGATAAAGGGACCTCGGTATTGATTGCCACCAGCTGACGGCTCAACATGGCCTGTTCACGAAAGTTGGTCAGGTTCTCGCGAAGTTTTTTCTTTGTTATTTTATCAAGGTTTTCAAAGATTTCCTCCACACTCCCAAAGGTTCTGATCAATGAAATGGCCGTCTTTTCCCCGATGCCCGGTACCCCTGGAATATTATCCGACGTATCCCCGGAAAGCCCCATGACATCCACCCATTGAGAGGGCTCAAGGCCAAAGTCTTTCTTTAAGCCCGCATAATCAATGCTACGGTCTTTCATGGGATCCCAGATGCTGATCCCGGGGGTGACCAGTTGTTTAAAGTCCTTGTCGCCCGTGACCATGACAACGTGGAAGCCCTTTTTCTCAGCAGAGCGGGCCAGGGTTCCGATAATATCATCAGCCTCATAGCCTGCGAGTTCCAATGAGGGGATGTTCATGCCTTCAACGACTTCCTTAATGTAGGGTATCTGCACGGCGAGGTCCTCTGGCATTGGGGGGCGGTTAGCCTTATAAGCCTCGTATATTTCGTGGCGAAAGGTAGGACCCTTTGCGTCAAATGCCATAGCCATGTGCTCAGGTTTCCGATCTGAGAAAAGTTTTAACAGCATGTTCGTAAAACCAAAGGTCGCGTTGGTGGGCAAACCCCGGGTAGTGGAGAGATGGCGGACGGCATGGTAGGCTCGGTATATGTAGCTGCTTCCGTCAATGAGATATAGGATTTTGGATTTTGGATTTGCGGCTGACGCCTTGAGAACAGTATGGATTTTGGATTTTGGATTGTACATCGCTGTCATGTAAAAGCCAAGTCTGGGCCAGGGTTAACCCAAAGAACTCGATAAACCCTGCTTACCATGAATCAGGAGCCATGACAACGGTCAGGGGCCAGTTTATCCGCTCAAAAATGACGGCTTCGTAAAAAGTCCAACTTCTGCGTTGCGCTGCATCCTTCGTCACTGCGGCGTACGATAAGTACGCCTCATTCCTCAGGATTTGCGCGCCTTGAATTTGGAGCTTTTTACTTTGCCGTCTAATGCGGACTTTTTACGAGACCATCAAAAATAGACATGGACAATTTGTTGTCCTGTATTATACAGTTTTTAAAATAGTATTCTGCAATCCAAAATCCGGCATCCTTCATTCCTCGGTTTACACTTATCAAGGATGCGGGCGCCAAGAGATAAGTTCTTTTGTTCCTACTTTTTGGTGTCAGGTGTACTTTTTGGTTTCAGGTGTCAGGTGTCAGGTGTCAGGTGTCAGGTGTCAGGTGCAAAAAACACTGAACACTGAAACCTGAAACCTGGGGTGGTGAAAAAAAGTGTAAACTACTTTGTGGCGAAAATGAGGATGCCCAAAATCCTATATAATCTCCAATGGAAGCACAACCAGTAAACAGCAGGCCAAGACCCAAAAGGAGAAGCAAAAAAGAGTATTACTGCCATCTATGCGGCCAAAAAGCTCCCTTCTGCTGGACCTGTCGCTGCGGTTTTCAGATATGCCAGGAGTGCATGATGGAAAATTTGTGGGGCATGACCTGCAACGCCATTGATTGGACATGCCCTGACTGCGGTGGGCAGTGTGGGTTTGGGAATCAATGATTCGACAGGAGGGAAGTAAGTCTTCTAACCCTTTCTTCCACCTCATGCCTTATCTGTCGCATAATCTCAATCGGCTTACCAGCAGGATCTGGCACAGACCACTCTTGATGGGGCGCTCCCGGAAAAAGGGGACAGGCCTCTTCACAGCCCATGGACACGATTAAGTCTGGTGTTCCAAAGCGAGCAGCTTGCTCAATCGATTTTGGTTTGCGAAAGGCCATGTCTATATCCTTTTCTCTCATAACCTCTTCCATGAGTGGATTGATCTCTTTGGCAGGCGCACTTCCCGCGCTTTCAACCTCAATCTTGTTCCCAGCATGGTACCGGGCAAAGGCACTGGCCATCTGGCTGCGGCAGGCATTTTCCGTGCATACAAAGAGAATCTTTTTTCTTTTAAGAAAGGGTGTTACGAGACTCTTGGCCTTCTCCTTTGCATCTGTCAGGGCTGTGGGGTGCTTTGCTATCTCTCCTGCCTTTTCGATCTGTTTATAGGTGAGGCTGCCATCAAAACTCGCCCCGACCGCGTCAAAAAAGTATTTGGCCGTGAGACTGAGGCCTTCAAAGAGGTTTTTCCCCTTTGTGGCCCCCAGGGACAACAAAAAACCGTGCCGCCACTTTCGGCCTGGATCCACGAGCTTGTGCACATATCTCCTTGCCCACAAGGCTTGAGATCGATCAATAAGGGCTTTCATCTGGGCGGTAGGACCATAGAAGAATATGGGGGTGGCCATCACGATAATGTCTGCCTGGCGAAGTAAGGGGTAAATCTGCTGCATGTCATCATCAATGGGACAAAAACCCTCCTTTTCGCAGGTGCCACATTCCTGACAAGGCGAGATATTCTTACGGGCTACATCCAAAAGCTGTGTGCGGGCACCAAGTCTTTCGGCCTCGGCGAGAAATGTGGAGAGGAGAATGGTGGTGTTTCCTTTGGTGCGCGGACTTCCTTGTAATCCAACGACAAACATTGAAGAGCTTCAACAGAGCGGGCCCCGATACGGTCGTTCCTCAAGGGTAAACAAGACGGGGGGTTCTGCCTCACGGCAGTGCTTCGCGGACGGGAAGCACTGCCCGTAAAGTTTAGATTGAAAGATGGTTCTTGCTCAATCTACAACAATAACAGAAATGTTTTTCGCAAGCTGAACAAGTTTGTTTGAAATGCTGCCGAGCACGAACTGTTTGATCCCCGAGAGACCCTTTCTTCCTATAACAAGGGTAGTGTATTTCCCCCGCTCACCTTCTTTCAAAATATCTCTGGCAATACCTACCTTCTTTTTGCGAATCTTGACAGCTATGTTCTTCGAAGGAAAACCCCCTTCGACCAAGGCCTGCTTGGCCTTTTCCATGAATGCCTTCACGCTATCTTTCTTTCTGTCCTCTATGGCGCAAAATGCTTGTTTGCTTTGTTTGAACAGAGGCGTAAGGGAGGGACTGTCCAGCCCGCAGGCTGCCGTAGCGTCCGGCAATACACTAAATAGCGTGACTGCCCCGGTCTTCTCCATGCCTTTTGCTACATAGTTAACTGCCTTCATGGAATTCTTTGATTCATCGACTGCGATCAAAATCTTTTTTGCCATTTCTCCTCTCCTTTCGTCAGGCCATCCTTGGTAAAAAATCTCTCACTTTATTTGCACCTTTATCAGGATCGCGTGCTAAATGTCAAGGGCAAAGAAGCTTACTGCCTTTCTATGACACCTGTAATCTTTCCTTGTCATGACCCCCCATTTTCTTCATACGCTTCTCTGTTAGCAATGATGCAGTCCCTTCTAAGGCCATGTCAATCTTCATCTTCAACTTGTCTAAATCCACACTCTTGACTACATAGTAATCGGCAGCAACAGACTCAAGGTCGTCTTCGCCTTGACCTCCTTGATTAAGATCTTGGCGTTGAGCCATCGCTTGGTGCCAAAACGGATCGTTAATGAAGAACAGGCCGTTCCCTTTTTAGGACCGCCTCCTTTAAGAACCGGAAGACCCAGTACCCTTCTGCGTCCGGTTCTACTTCACCCAGGGCAACCCCGGGGATTACGATCTGCGCAGCAGGATCGTCCACAGAGACCGTTTCTTTGATTAGCCTGAGGATGTTCGTTCTATCGTTGTACATAATGATAGGGCCAAAGGTTTCTCTTCCGCCTTCTGCCTCATGGCGAGAACCGAACATCACATAGTCATTTACCAGTACAGCGGCCGGCACTGACTCGTAACCTAGAAGCTCGATAAAGAGGTCAAGGGTTTCCATGGCTGCCTCGGAATCTCCCCTGGCAAGGGCATCAATGCCATCATTGGCCATTTCTTCTATGTCCCTTTCCTCAAAGTGAAGGTCCAGCAAATCCAAAGCCCGGTCGTGCACGTAGCGGAGAGCATCCCGACCTTTGCACATAATAATATCCGAGTCATGCAAGATTTTGATAATGTTTCGAATGCTGATCATCTCCTTCAATTCAGGGCTCTTACGCAACGTCACATCATCAAGGGTGGTTTTGCCATAAAGAGGGAGCTCGTTATCCAGCACAAGTATCTCTCCTATGCCAGGCTCAAGTTGTCGAAAATAGAGCTCAAGGTCTCTTCGTTTTTCCGGGACAAAAGGACTCAACGATAGAAGTCTCCGCATGGTTTCTTTATCCACCTTCCCAGGCCTCTCAGGCGATCCGATGGTCGGCGACACGGTCTTTGAAAGGCTGTCTGCTAGCATCTTTTTTTTCAAATTCTCTTTGAATGACATATCGTCCTCCGTTGATCGTCATTTGTCATTTGTCAATATGGATATCATAAGAGTGGACTCACGTAAACCGCAATCGTCCTTCCCCTTGACTCCAAGTGCCTATTCTGATACAAAATTGCCACCTTCCAGGGTGGAGAGATCTATGAAATTTAGGCGTCTGCGGGAAAAGATGGTGAGCACACAGATCGAGGCCCGTGGTATCCGTGACCGGAGGGTCCTTGAGGCTATGCGTAAGGTTCCCCGCCATCTTTTTGTAGGTGAAGCTCTGGAATACCAAGCCTACGGAGATTTTCCCCTCCCCATTGGTGAAGGCCAGACCATTTCCCAGCCGTATATTGTGGCAGAGATGACTCAAGCCCTCGAATTGACCAAGGACGATCGCGTCCTTGAGATTGGAACCGGCTCAGGTTACCAGACAGCCATACTGGCCGAGCTGGCCTTTCGCGTCTACACGATTGAACGGGTGAGGCAACTACTTATCACAGCTCGCAAGCTCCTTGATCACCTCAGATACCACAACGTCATCGCCAGGTGTTCCGATGGCACCCTGGGCTGGCCTGATGAGAGTCCCTTTGATGCTATTATCGTGACAGCCGGGGCACCGGAGGTGCCCGAGAAACTTGTACAACAGCTAACGATAGGTGGCCGCATGGTCATCCCGGTAGGTGACAGGTGGTCCCAAACCCTCCTACAAATACGCAGACACGAAGATGGCTTTCACGAAACCGACTTAGGGGGCTGCCGGTTCGTAAAGCTTATTGGGGAACACGGCTGGAGGGAAGAATAGGCCGTGCTGCGGAGACTCTACGACTGGGTCTTACACTGGGCCGAAACCCCTTACGGAACCTGGGCCTTGTTTGCCTTATCCTTTTGCGAGTCCTCCTTTTTCCCGATTCCGCCTGATGTCCTTCTGATCACCCTTTCGGTTGTCCTGCCAAAAAAATCGCTCAGGTATGCCCTGGTTTGTTCCGTGGGATCACTATTGGGTGGCTGTTTTGGCTATCTCATCGGATGGCAATTCATGGCGACTGTGGGCGACGCCATTATCCGATTTTATGGGTTGACAGACAAGTATGAATATATACGGCAGCTTTACTCGCTCTATGATGCCTGGGTGGTGGGGATCGCAGGTTTTACCCCGATTCCGTACAAAGTCTTCACGATTACGGCCGGTGCCTTCAGGATCAATTTTATAGTTTTTCTCCTCGCCTCTGCTGTTTCCAGGTCGGCCCGATTCTTTATAGTCGGTGGCCTGATCTATCTGTTCGGTCCGAAGATCCACTCCTTTATTGAACGGTATTTCAATGCACTTGCTATCGCTTTTGTGGTATTATTAATTTTTGGATTTGTAGTGATCAAATTCTTCATCTCATAAAATCGCTTCGCGATTTTATGACACTTCCTTAGCTGCATTTGGAGAACCCGCAGGAACGACACACCAGACACCCACCCTCGTGCTCCAGGGAGCCACCGCAGTCTGGGCAGGCGCCCATCATAGCAGGCATCTCTGTCGAGCTGATCCGGGTATAGTTCCTTATCACCTGGGCGATGCCATCCGGGCAGGAAAGAATCATTTTGCCGTTTTGCCATATGGGTGAAGGGCATCGAATGCCAGTGATCTGCTTAAGGATAGCTTCCACCTTGACCCCGCTGCGCAGGGCCAGAGATATGAGTCGCCCTGCCGCCTCGATCTGGGAAGAGGCACACCCCCCAGTTTTTCCCATCTGGGCAAAGACTTCACAGATACCCTGGTCGTCTTCGTTGATGGTTACATAAAGCTTGCCGCAACCGGTATTGATTCGTTCTGTGACACCTCTGGTCCGAACAGGACGCACCCGCGGCACGATCCGGGGCCGATCAGGGATCGTGCCGGTTTCGCCGGCCTGCTGGGCTTGCTCCCTGCCTATATTGAGCACCTGGCGATCACGGCTTCCATAGCGATAAATCGTTACACCCTTGCACCCGGTCTCGTAGGCGAGCCTGTAAACCTTTTCTATGTCTTCCGGTGTCGCATCATGGGGAAAATTGACTGTCTTGGATACAGCATTGTCCGTATATTTTTGAAAAGCTGCCTGGATTCGGATGTGCCACTCGGGTGCAATATCATGGGCGGTCACAAAAAGGCGTTTTATCTTGTCAGGAATTCCTTTGATTTGCTGAATCGAACCGGTTTCAGCGATCTGCTCAGCCAGTTCATTGCTGTAAAAACCGTTTTGGTTTGCCAGGTTCTCAAATAGCGGATGCATCTCAAACAGGGCCTCTCCATCAAGAACCCTGCGCTCATAAGCGACCGCAAAAATGGGCTCTACGCCACTGGAACATCCGGCGATGATGCTGATTGTGCCCGTGGGGGCGACAGTGGTTACGGTTGCGTTTCGCATATGCGGAGTCTTGGGGTCGTCGAAGATGCTTCCTTTATAGGCAGGAAAATTTCCTCTCTTCTTGGCTAGCTCGCTTGAAGCCTTCCTTGCCTCGCGCAAGATGAAGGTCATGACCTGTTCGGCCTGCCGCACAGCCCTCTTCGAATCATACGGGATACCCAGCCTAATGAGCATATCGGCAAACCCCATGACTCCCAGGCCGATTTTCCGCGTCTTTTTGCTGACGGCTTCGATCTCACTCAGCGGGTATTTGTTTATCTCTATCACATTATCAAGAAAGTGAACTGCACTTCGAATGGTCTGTCTGAGTTTGGTCTTGTTCAATTTGCCGCCACTTATCATCTCAGAGAGATTGATGGAGCCAAGATTACACGATTCATACGGAAGCAACGGCTGCTCTCCACAGGGATTCGTAGCCTCAATCTCACCCAGTTCAGGGGTGGGATTGGCTCGGTTGATGTGGTCCAAGAAAATGATCCCTGGTTCTCCACTTTGCCAGGCCGCCCGAACAATCCTGTCAAAGATGGCCCTGGCAGAAACCTGCCTCATCACCTTATGGTTTCTTGGATTGACTATGTCGTAGTCTTTACCTGCAGTTAAAGCTTTCATGAAAGATGAGGTGAGAGCAACTGAGATATTGAAGTTGTTCAGTTTAGCCAGGTCGGTCTTGCTCTGGATGAAGGCCTCGATATCCGGGTGATCCACCCGTAAGATGCCCATGTTGGCCCCTCGCCGGGTGCCTCCCTGCTTTACAGTCTCGGTGGCAACATCAAACACAGTCATGAAAGAAATGGGGCCAGTCGATATCCGTTGTGTAGATGACACCAAGTCATTTTCAGGCCGCACACGGGAAAAGGAGAAACCAGTACCCCCGCCGCTCTTGTGAATCATAGCGGTGTGTTTGAGCGCCTCAAATATACTCTCGATGGAATCGTCAATGGGAAGGACAAAACAAGCGGCCAACTGTCCAAGCCTGCGCCCGGCATTCATCAGGGTTGGAGAATTGGGCAGAAAGACCAAGCTGGTCATTAGTTTGTGGAAGTCCTCTTCGGTCTTCTCAACATCGGCCTTGGGATCAAACTCTGCGTCGGCCGCAGCAATGCTGCGGGCTACCCTTTTGAACAGGTCCTCCGGCCTCTCTGTAGGTTTGCCCCTTCGGTCCTTTTTCAGATAGCGCCGCTCAAGAACGACTAAGGCATTTGGAGAAAGAGATATGGACATAAGGTATTTTCGTTATTCGAAAATCGGGTAGGGTGATGCCGGATACCCGATGCCGGATAGTAGTTAGCGGGCGGGATAAACCCGCCCCTACGTGCATGTAGGGGCGGGTTTATCCCGCCCGGCTCTTATATTTCGTATCCGTTTGACGATTCAGAAAATCAATAAACGTCTGACACAAAGGGGACTGGGTCCGATGTCTGTGAAATGTCAGGTAAAAAGCCCTTTTGAAAGACAGCCCCCTAATCTTCACTTTGTTGAGGCTTCCGGTGGTCAAATCTTCGGCCACAGCACATTCAGACAGGATGGAGACCCCCACACCTGCCTTGATCCCCTGGCGAACGGCCTCGGTACTTCCCATCTCAGCCACAACATTCAGGGCATCAAGGGAATGGCCCGATTTGTCCAACACCAACTCAATCGACTTCCGGGTGCCAGAGCCCGGCTCACGCATTATGAACGGTTCTCTGATAAGCTCACCCATCACAACGTAGCGTTTGGTTGCCCATCTGTGCGTCCGCGGTGTTATAAGAAACATCTGATCATCTATGATTTTCTTCTGAACAAGTTGAACTTCTTTGGCCTTGGCACCCACAATTCCGAGCTCCACATTCCCGTCAAGCGTATCCCTGATAATCCTTTCCGTATCGCCCTGTACGAGGGTCACCACGACCTCGGGGTAGTCTTCCTTGAACCTTCCCAGCAAAGGAGGGAGAATATAACCAGCCGGTATTGTGCTTCCGCCAATGGTCAGACGTCCTTTGATCTTACCGTGAAAGTCGGCCAGGGCGTTTTCAGCTTCTTGCTTCAGGGCTATGATTTTTGTCGCATAACCGTAAAGGAGACTGCCTGCCTTCGTGGGAATGACTTCCCTTCCCAGCCGATCGACGAGTTTGCATTCGAAGCGGTTTTCCAGGTCTTTGATATGGCTGCTTACCGTGGGTTGGGAAAGATAGACCGCCTTGGCTGCTCTGGAAAAGCTTCTCAACTCAACCACTCGACAGAATACTTGGAGCCTCCATAAGTCCATCGTTATTCGTTATTCGAAAATCGATTCACGATTCAGGGAACCCCCAACTTTTCCTTTAGCTTTTCACAAACAATGTCAGGGACCATGCCACGGACGTCTCCTCCGAACCGAGCGGCCTCCTTAATGATCGAGGAACTGATGAAAATCCATCGCAACCCTGTCACAAGGAAAACCGTTTGAACGTTTTTGTTGAGCTTCCGATTCATCAGGGCCATCTGAAATTCGTATTCAAAGTCAGACACTGCTCGAAGGCCCCTCAAAATGGCATCTGCCTGACGCTTGACAACATAATCGACCAAGAGCCCCTCAAAGCTATCCACCTGAACACCCGGCATCTCGTTAAAGCTTTGCTGCAGCATCTCCAGGCGTTCCTCAATGGTAAAAAGTGGGTCCTTGGTCCCGTTTCTGGCTATAGCAACAATGACCTTGTCGAAAAGCCTGAGCCCCCGCCGGACAAGATCCAAATGTCCATTGGTTACGGGATCAAAGGATCCGGGATATACAGCTATCTTTCCCATAAAGTCATAACTCGTTTATTGGATTTGTTGTGTTAAAACTGGCATCCTTCATTTTCGCCACAAAGTAGTTTACACTTTTTTTCACCACCCCAGGTGTCAGGTTTCAGTGTTCAGTGTTCAGTGTTTCTTGCACCTGACACCTGACACCTGAAACCTGAAACCTGACACCTGAAACCAAAAAGTACACCTGACACCAAAAAGTACGAACAAAAGAATTTATCTCTTGGCGCCCTCATTCTTGAAATGTGTAAACCGAGGAATGAAGGATGCCTTAAAACTCAATGAACGCAACAAACCCCACAAACAATTTTTATAACACATGCCTATAAAATGAAACAAGAGTTTTCCCGTAATCCCTCTGGTCACAGAGGATAAAACGCGCCACCTTTTCTGGTAGTACCTCGCGCCTGCTGTGCTCTATAACGATAGAGACCCTATCTAATGTCGATTCGGCACGGTCCAAAAGTTGCATCGTTCGTTCCACAAAGCCCTTATCATAAGGGGGGTCGATAAAAACCAGCTCAAAGGCACGGTCGATTGACTTCAAAAAACTCAATCCCCGGAGTATATCCCGTTTTAATATGGTGCTTCGCCCTTCAAGGCAGCAGGCGCAAATATTTCGGGTGAGCGCTTTTATGGCCTGGGGAGCCTTGTCAACAAACACGGCCGTTGCAGCTCCCCGGCTGAGGGCTTCTATCCCGAGACTACCGGTACCGGCAAACAAATCAAGCACAACCGCATCTTCCACCCCGCCTGCAAGAATGTTAAAGATTGACTCCCGTAGGTAGTCTGTCGTAGGTCGGATTGCCAGGCCCTTGATGGAATAAAGTTTTTTGCCCTTTAGAGCACCACCGATAACCCTCACGGATACCCCTTATACAGACCTCGTTACGTGGTTGAGTGGTTGAGTGGTTATTATTATTTGAATTCATATTCAGCCGTCGTAGCTGCGCTACTATGGCGAAGTCGGCTCGTTTGCCTAAAAATTGGACACTTGATATGATTCCAGCTCTAATATGGTGATTTAACATGCTTATTTTCCAACTCAACAACTCAACTAGCGAAAGCAGGAATCCATAACCTCTTGATTTTTCTGGATTCCCGCATTCGCGGGAATGACGGTTCAACCAATACGATATTTCTTTAAAATTCATCTGGTTAGTAAGAACTATGGACTCTCAAGTTATAAAATCGCGAAGCGATTTTATAGACCGAAGAACTTTATCTTCTTGTGGAGGTGGCTCCTCTCAATGCCGATTGCGTCTGCGGTTTGAGAAATGTTGTTTTCATTTTCGGAAAGTCTCCGCAAGATATACATCTTTTCAAATTGTTTCTTAGCCTCTTTCAAGGAATCGACATGAAAGATCCCCATCTCGGAACTTATCGTCTCCTTACGCTTATAGGAGGGAGGGATATCGCCTTCGTCGATCACTTCCGATTCGATCATGATGGCCAGTCTCTCCACCAGGTTCTTGAGTTCTCGAACGTTGCCTGGCCAGCGATAGACCTTGAGGTGCTCAATGGCCCGAGGGGTCAGAGTCTTCAAACCGCAGTGCCCCTCTTTAGAAAACTCTTTCAGGAAGGTTTCTACCAGCAATGGAATGTCTTCGGTCCGGTTGCTCAAAGGGGGCACCTCGATGGGGATGACGTTTAGCCGGTAGTACAGGTCTTCTCGAAACGTTCCTTTCTCGATTTCGCTTTCCAGGTTCTTGTTGCTTGCCGCTATGACCCGGACATCCACCGTGAGGGTGCGAGTACCACCGACCCGTTCAAATTTTTGCTCCTGCAACATTCGAAGGATCTTTGCCTGGGTCTTGAGGCTCATGTCTCCAATCTCATCCAGGAATATCGAACCGCCGTTGGCAACCTCAAATTTGCCTCGCTTTCTGCTGGTGGAACCGGTGAACGCCCCCTTCTCGTGGCCAAAAAGTTCGCTTTCGATCAACTCATCTGGTATGGCAGCGCAGTTTACATCGATCAAGGGCTTATCTGCACGATGGCTCATTTGGTGAATGGTGCGGGCCACAAGTTCCTTTCCGGTTCCGTTCTCGCCCGTGATCAAGATCCATGCATTGGTGGGTGAGGCAACGGCAATTTGCTTCTTCAAGGCCTGAATCGGGGGGCTGTTTCCGGTAATCGAATGTTTCTCAAGGGTCTTCTTGCGCAGGAAACGGTTTTCCTCTTCCAGTCGCCGGAAATTGAGGGCATTGTTAATCGTTACCATAATCTTTTCAATGGAAAGCGGTTTTTCGATGAAATCGTAAGCCCCCAGTTTCGTGGCCTTAACAGCTGTTTCAATTGTTCCGTGACCTGAGATAATGACCACCTGAAGAAACGGATTGGTCTTCTTGATTTCCTGAAGTGTTTCTATGCCGTCAATGCCTGGCATCCATATATCCAGAAGCACGAGGTCTGGGGATTCCTCCTCTATGATCTTCAGGGCTTCGTATCCATTAGAAGCGGTCAGGACCTCAAACCCTTCGTCAGAAAGGATGCCGCTCAGCGACTGCAGTATGCTGACTTCATCATCAACAGCTAATATGGTTGGAAACACTGATTTTCTCCTTTCAAGTCACTGGTCAGTGGTCAATAACGGAGTGCCTAAAGTGAACTAAAGTGAACTAAAGTGCCTAAAGTTAAAGGAATAAAACCAATCTTAAAAAAAGTTTCTTCAAGTCCCGCCCGACTTCGCCTGGACCTGTCCGCCGATGCCAGGCTTTGGCATGCTGGCGAAGTACTTTAGCTCACTTTAGACACTTTAGGCACTTTAGCTCACTTCTCCACTGTCAATCGGTTACGCTGGCAATTCCACAATAAATTTTGTTCCCCTTGGTTTATTGTCCTGCACCCGGATGAATCCATTATGGTCTTCAATGATGGCGCTGACAATAGAAAGTCCCAATCCCATGCCTGTTTTCTTGGTGGAAAAATAAGGCTCAAAGAGCCGAACCTTATCTTCTGGCGATATACCGATTCCTGTGTCAGTCACCTCTAGTCGCACAATTTTAAGAATCGGATCAAAGCTCAATGCCACGCCAATGGTTCCCTTCCCGTTCATAGCTGCAATGGCATTCTCAACCAGGTTGATCATAACACGCTTCATCTGCTGTCGGTCTAAATTGAGCTGTGGAATGTCCGGCTCTGAATCGATCTCAAATAAGATGTCAGTCCGTGCTTCCCGGTAAAGAGCCACTGCATCTTCTACAATTTCGGGCAACTGGCACGGCTCAGGGCTTGATGCGGGGAGCCTGGCAAAGGAGGAAAACTCGTTCACGAGGTTTCTTATCTGATCTACTTGATCGATTATGGTCTGGGTACATTCCATGAAAACAGAATTGTCCGTTACAATTTGATCACCATACTTCCGCCTGAGTCTTTGCGCGGAAAGTTTAATGGGGGTAAGAGGGTTCTTCACCTCATGGGCAATACGTCGTGCTACCTCGCGCCAGGCCGCCATCCTTTGGGCCTTCTCGATCTCCGTAAGGTCATCAAAGACAACAACCATCCCCATGTAACGCTTCTTGTCGTCTTTGAGGGCTGTGATGTGGACCATGAAGGTGCGGACGGCCCTATCGATGGTGACCCTAACAGGTCTTTCCACCGAGTTCCCAGGACTATTTTCCAGTTTTTCCAGGAGGTCTCTGGCCAACCCCAGGTGTTCAGGGCTTAGAATCTTTTTGTAGCTTCGATTCAACACCTGTGCTCCTTTGAGCCCAAACATCTTTTCTGCTGACTTGTTGATGGTGGAAATAAACCCCGCGGCATTGACTGAAATAACACCAGTAGAGACATGCCTTAAAACCGTCGCCATGTAAAGGCGCCTTTGTTCAATCTCAAGGTTTCGTTCCGTGAGTTCACGGGCCGATAGCTCAAGCTGTTGCTTGCCTGCTCTCAGATCACGGGTCATCTTGTTGAAGGCATTCACCAGCGTGCCCATTTCATCATCGGTGACTCCGCCTATGGTGAAGTTCAGGTCTCCTTCAGCCACGCGCCGCGTTCCCTCAGCCAGTTCCTGGATAGGAGTCGTCAGTGTCTTTGCCAAGTAAAATCCAAACCAGGTGGCGCAGAATATGATCAGCAGGGCCACAATGGAGAGCGTTATCAGGTGGCTGACCTGGATGGGCCATTTCATCATCTTTATTTGATGGTATTGATCAAACCCACGGGAAATAGCAGCCATATTTTCTGAAAGCCTGGCGGGAATAACGGTGGTGACAGCCACCACACCAATGGCCTCATCCGGATCGGCATTGAATGGAATGCAGCCAAGGGTTCTGATTATTTCACCTGAAGGGAGGTGTCCTGTGAGCGTAGTAAACTTGACCTCGTGAAACTCCTTTTGTATCGCATCTGCTGATACCGGACTAAATGGAGTTTCTTCCAGATCTGCATCGAGGGCTACTGCCAACCGCTCTGAGCGGGTAGAATAGACCTCGATCGCATGGATGTTGAAAGCCCTCTGGGCAATCCTAACATAGTGGGCCAGAGCTTTTCTATTTTCTTCGTTCAGCAAGTTCCTGCGCACAATTTGATAAGCTATCCGTTCCAGATAAAAACGATTGTTTTCTGTGCAATGCTTATACACATATTTGCCAACATCCAAGGATCTTTCCAGAGAGTGTTCCACAGGCACATTGAACCAGAATGCCACACTGGAGGTTATGAACTGGACCGAAAAGAAAAACAGAAGGATGGTCGGAATCAGGGAAAGGCTTGCAAAGGCCACCACAAGCTTGGTGCGCAGCTTGGCCCCCATGACCTTTCGCCTCCGGTCATAGAGAAGCTTCACAATGTTTCTGAAGACCAGAAAGATCAACAACAGCAACACAAGCGCGTTGATGTTGATGAGAATGAACATGACGACCGTATTGGAAATAGGAAGCCCTGCCCCAAAGCGGACGACCCTGGTTTCTGCATATGTGAGGAGGCCTACCACGACGAGAAGAACCAGCATGATGATCCGTTCACGCTTGCGGCGCCTGGCTTCTTCTTCTGACACTTTTGGCATGGAAATTCGGTCTTAGTATATAAAGTCGGTTGTGTACCAGTCCGTTTCAAAGTCCCATAGAAACAGGAAGAACCGAAATACGTAATGCAGATAGAATGGGAGGGTGATCTTGCTGAGTTCCGCCTTTACGCTGACCTGGTAGCGGCAGTTCCTTTCAAGGGATTTAAGCTTGGCAATTTTGAGATTCTCAACTTCCGCCATAATCCTCTTAGCCTCAGACAAAGTATTTACAATAACCGGTTTGTCACTGTGTTCGCTACGTGTAATCACAAACTCATTCTTCAGGTTATTATACTTGACGGTGTGGAGGATCTCCAGGCTGGCGAGATTCTTGTCCTTCCAAAAATTTCGAACCTGGTCAAGCGAGGCCAGGAATGTAAAGGTTGTGGGGACCCCGTTCAAGATCGCCTGCTGAAGGTCTTTGGTGAAACAGTCCTGAACCATAAAATACAATATGAGATCATCTCTGGTATTGGTGACGATGACGTCGGTTACCCTGGCATCTTGACCCCAGGCAATGCCCGAAATCAGCAAGAACAGGCAGAGTGCGAATATCGAAACCCTTTTCTGCATACCATTTCACAATAACCAACCGGGTCTTAAATTGCAAGGGATTTAGTAAGCGTAAAGTGTTACGGGGATTTAGAGGGGGCAAAAAGAAAAGATAGGTGCTAAGGGCTCACGCAAAAATAAGTTACCATTTTGGCATCTCAGCTTCAGGCCGTCTTTGACCGATACTCATTCACAAAATCCGCGAAATAGCCTGCTATTCCTGTGGTTTTGCTCAATCGGATCGGCCAAATCCGACCCAAATCTGAGCGCCAACTCTGCCAAGTTATTTTTGCGTGAGCCCTAAGGCGAGACAACAGATGCCTGCACAGTTTCCCAGCAGGACTTTTGCTCGATGAATCTTTTCAACAGGGCATGATTGAGGGCGTGCCCGGATTTGTAAGCCACGATGTGACCGATAAAGGGCATCCCAAGCAACGAAAGGTCACCAATACAGTCGAGTACCTTGTGGCGGACAAATTCGTTTTCATAGCGAAGCCCTTCCCGGTTCAATATCCTGTCCCGATCGATCACCACGGCGTTCTCCAGAGAGCCCCCCCTGGCAAATCCATTCTGCTTCAGATAGTTGACCTCATGCATGAACCCAAAGGTTCTGGCCCGGCTGATCTCCTTTTCAAAAAGGCCGTCGGTTAGCGAAATGGTATATGACTGACGTCTTACAAGTGGATGGTCGAACTCTATGGTGCAAGTAATCTTAAGGGTGTCTGAGGGATAAAGCCCGACCTTTTTGTCTTCATCTGCCATCTCAATCGGTTTCTTTACCACAAACGTGTAACGCTTTCCTGACTGGGTCCTGATTCCGGCATCTCTCAGCATGGAGGTAAACGGCCCGGCGCTGCCGTCCATGATAGGGGCTTCGTATGCATCCATCTCCACCAAGGCATTATCAATGCAAAGACCGGCAAGAGCAGCCATCAAGTGCTCAATGGTGGAAACAATCACGCCGTCGGTCCCAAGAGTGGTTGCGAGGCTGGTATCAATAACGTTTCGGAAATGGGCGCTGATAACAGGTCTGTGGGGCAGATCGGTTCGAACGAATTTGATGCCATGGTTGACTGGCGCCGGTTTAATGGTCAAAGTAACACTTTTGCCTGAGTGAAGTCCGACGCCGGTACATTGAACTGGCCGGGCTAGCGTCTGCTGATAGGAGTGCATATCTAATATCCTTATGAAATCGTTGCGCGATTCCTGAACCTGTCAGGAACAGGTTTTATATAGCGCAGATACACCGCTTAAGAAAGGAAATTCCAACACCATTAGTATGATTTTTCTTGTGTATCAAGCAATAGACGTACCAAACAAGAAAACACCACCAAGGGAACATTGGATTCAAAAAATAACTCGTTGAATATAAAACAAAAAGTAGCATCATCGCCCCGGTATTTTTTTCAAAGCTTAATGGTGTACCATATCCCCTTGGTGTGTAGAAAGATACACGCCACAAGTAAAACCTGTCTCGTTTTTGCAACAAGGGCCATTTCTTCCTGCACTCCCCTCCAAGTTTCACAGCATCTGCCACAATGATCCACAAAACCCTTGCCTTTGTGGTTGCTCTTTGCTAAATGTTGAAAAATCGAAGTGTTATATAAAATCGCGGTATCTTCTCAATAACCTAAGCTGACAGGTGGTTAAATTTGAAAACGTCTGACTGTTTGAGCGCATTAGTGAGCCTTACTCTTTTTTCTTTAGGCTCACTTATAAACGAGTTTCAGACGTTTTCAAATTTAATTGCCTGTCGGCGGGCTTGATTTCAGGTGACTTCCCCGAACCTATTGAGAAGTTACAAATCGCGAAGCGATTTTATTAAGGGAGGGTATCTTGCTTTCCAGGGTTTTGAGCAGCGCCGTCCTCGGGGTTGATGCCTATACCGTGGAGGTGGAGGTTGATATTAGGCGGGGACTGCCAAGCTTTGCTACGGTGGGCCTGCCAGAGGCTGCTGTAAAGGAAAGTAAAGATCGGGTCAAATCTGCAATCAACAATTCTGGCTACAGGTTTCCAGACGATCGCATCACGGTCAACCTGGCACCCGCTGATATCAAAAAAGAGGGAACAGGTTTTGACCTTCCCATTGCACTGGGCATTTTAGCTGCCACAGGGATTGTACCCCCGGGCCGGCTCACCGAGTACCTGATCTTAGGTGAGCTCTCTCTTGATGGACGTATCAAACCTGTGCGTGGCTCGCTCCCTGTGGCCTTATTGGCCAGGAATTCTAACCTTCGTGGCATGATTCTCCCAAAGGAAAATGCCCGAGAAGCTGCTGTGGTAGATGGCATAGAAGTCCTCTCCGTTCCTACGCTGGGTGAGCTGGTAGAGTTTCTGTGCGGTCTGAGGCTCATACAGCCAGAATCTGTCGATATCCAACCCGTTTTTGAGGAAGCACACCCAGATGAGATCGACTTCTGTGAGGTCAAAGGCCAAGAGCATGTGAAGCGGGCTTTGGAGGTGGCAGCAGCAGGGGGGCATAACGTCATTATGATTGGCCCGCCCGGGGCAGGTAAGACCATGTTGGCGAAACGCCTGGCAACCATATTACCCCCTATCACCTTTGAAGAGGCGATCGAAACAACCAAGGTGTACAGCGTGCTGGGCATGCTCAGAGACTCTCAGGCATTGATCACAAATCGGCCCTTTCGTTCTCCACACCATACCATATCCGACGCAGGTCTCATCGGCGGTGGGCACATTCCAAGACCTGGCGAAGTGAGCCTGGCGCACAACGGGGTGCTTTTTCTGGATGAACTGCCGGAGTTCAAGAAAAATGTGCTTGAGGTGATGCGTCAGCCCATGGAGGATGGCTACGTGACCATTGCACGGGCACTTACCAGCATTACCTATCCGGCCAGGTTCATGCTGGTGGCTGCTATGAATCCCTGCCCGTGCGGATACTTTTCCGACCCCAACCATCAATGTACGTGCACATATACAAAGATTCATCGGTATCGGTCAAAGGTGTCTGGTCCACTAATGGATCGCATAGACATCCACGTGGAGGTGCCAGCGGTTCGCTATAAGGACCTGGCCAGTCAGAACGATGCTGAAAGCTCTGCCGATATCAGAGAGCGCATGAATCGGGCCCGTGCTATACAGTCGAAGAGGTTGAAACGGACCAAGATTCACTGCAATGCCCAGATGAACAACCGCCAGATCAAAAGATATTGTCCTGTTGACCGGAATTCCCACAGCCTCCTTGAAGCGGCAATCGACAAGCTGGGGCTTTCCGCCCGGGCGTTTAACCGCATCCTGCGGATCGCGAGAACCATAGCGGACCTGGAACAGGCAGCAGATATTGCCGCCCATCATGTCTCAGAGGCCATTCAATACCGGAGCCTCGACCGAGGCACCGAGTTTGGCTGAGCGAAGGAGAAAAATGAAGAAAGGCGATCTTCAGGCATATTTGAAAAGCTCTTCTCTTTTTCAAGTGCTTCGCGGAGTTTATTTCCTGCGTGATCGTAAGCCTGCAAATCAAGGTGTTCGATCTCTTGTTTGACAATCCAGCGGGACATCCATAAGTTTATAAACAAGTCAGACCTGGCCTCCAGTTACTTATTTATTTATGAACGTCCCATATGTTGCGCAATCCCA
The DNA here is from genome assembly GCA_019307135.1 of Deltaproteobacteria bacterium. Taxonomy (GTDB): domain Bacteria; phylum Desulfobacterota; class Desulfobacteria; order Desulfobacterales. The sequence goes on along the minus strand of JAFDKF010000051.1, from coordinate 4,114 downwards.
ACGACTCGGGCTTACCTTGGCGCGACCAGCGACGGGTTATGCTCATAGATCCCACTCATGAGAATATTTGAAGGGAATTATGCTGCGACAACCTCACCAAATTCTTCAACCTGAGTAGGCTTTTGCTCGGCAAGCCAAAGATCTAACTTTGCCTGCATGTATAGCCAGCTTTCAGGGGATGTTTTTGTCGCCTTAGCTATCCTGACCGCCATTTCTGGGCTCACCGATGCTTTGCAATTGATTAATGCTGACAAAGTCTTTCGAGTAACTCCTAAGCATCTTGCAGCATCCGTTACTGTTAAACCAAGAGGCTTAATGACGTCCTCCCGTAAGACGTCTCCAGGATGGGTAGGTCTTCTGCGGCTAATCATTTGAAACCCTCCAATATTTAATGATAGTCTCGATAATCAACGGCAACTGCATCAGGTCCATCAAACTGAAAGGTGACTCGCCAATTGCCGGTAACCCACACTGACCAAGTTCCTTTTTCCTTTCCCGAAAGCTCATGTAATTTAAAACCAGGTAAATTCATATCTTGAGGCCCCATAGAGGCATCTAATCGGTCTATTAGGGTAACCCCCCGGTATTATAGAAAAACCTCTTGCTAAAAGGACGGTTTCTAAGAGGGTTAAAATGCCACGCATGATGCCGTGTGCCACGCTTGCTGTCAAGAATGAAGGCCTGACCCCACGATTTTGCCTGGAACAACAATTTCAGATAAACGCTCGAACTCTAATTCAGACATGTTCACGTCGAGACCATCAATCGTTTCTTTGTATTTGGAATTGTCAAATGATTTTGGGGTAGGCCTTTTTTGTTTCATGGATGATCCCCAATGATATTTAATAAAGGCATAACGCTCGGGTTAACAGGCTGCCAATGGAGCACAGCGAAATTGGCAGTCCTTGTTCAACCCGTTGTTCTGCGCTTCCTGTAGAAATCGAGGAACTCGGCGGGTGAAAGCACCCGAATACCTCCCCTGCAACTCATTGGGAAGTGCTTCAGATTCCCCGTTACAAGACACTCAGCTTTCGCTGCTATGGCGATTTCCAGAAAGGGGCTATCATCGGGATCAGGAAGGGGCGACGGCAGAGGAGATGAAGGAGACGACTCACAAGTGTGTCTAACATAATCGAGCACAATATCTGCCCTGCTTGGGTCTATATCGAAACGCGGCCGATGGATAACCTCCTCGTACTCAAACAGTATTCGTGCGTCTACACAGAGAGTAAGGTCGCCTGAAGTGATCATTCGAACGATTTCACCGCACGTTCCGAAGGGTGTGAGCAGTCCGGCGACGAGGACATTCGTATCAAGAACAATCCTCATTTCGCACCCGCTCGTCGCTCCTTGCGAGTTCTGTCGATCTCAGCGTCGATTTCTTCCATCAAGATCTTATCCATTCCCTTGCGCATCGATTCATGCTGAATTGACATGACAGCTTGGGTGGCACGAACACGGCGCCATGCTGCGAGCGATTCTTCCAGGCTGCTTTCGTCTACCGCCGAGAGGATAGCGATAGGGCGGCCGTTGCTGGTCACAATCATTTCCTTCTCTCGAGGTAGTTCTTTCCACACTTGAGCAGACTTACCCCGTAAATCACGAACGCTTAAAAATTTCATTTTGCACCTCCATTGTCACGCAAATGTATACACAGTTGAGGCGCGATGTCAAGTAATCATTGTAATAGTCGCAGAACCAACAAACCCTGCAGTTAGCGCAATTTGCATTGTATTAATAGGCGTTTAATGATGAAGCATGATCCAATGGTCAACAATCCGCCTTCGCTGAAAAGCTATGGCGGGACAAGGGGGACGTCATCATGCTTCATCGTTATATCAGCCAGTTTCTGGAATATTGCCAACTGGCAGATTTTTCAGTACGTTCCATCCAGGCTTTATCCGCCCGGATAAATGAATTCGAAGCCTGCCTGTTATGTTCTCAAGGCGAATGCCGCAAATCTCAAAGAATTCGGTCCGTTAAAAAGATCACCTACCTGCATCTGGTCAATTTTGTAGCCGACTACAAAGCACCCTCAATACACGTCAGAAAATCCCGTGTCTGGACTCTCAGGCAATTTTACCACTTTCTGACACTCCATCGACATGTGGCGCAAAATATCGCCCTCAAACTCCCATATCCGAAAATTGAAAAGACAGTGCCACAGTTTCTAACAATCGATGAATACAATCGCCTGATCCGTCATTTCAGTCGAAAGACTCAGGATGTTTTGGCACTGAGAAACCTTATTATCATCATGCTTTTGGGCATGCTGGGGCTGCGGACGTCGACTCTGATTGCAATAAATATCCAAGATGTCGATTTAACCTGTGGACTGGTATGGATCAGGGAAAAGGGCCGGCGTCAGCGCAACATGGTTTTGCCTCACAGTCTTTGTAAAATCATCCACAAGTACTTGCAACTGCGGAGGCTTAAAAAAGGGCCTTTGCTGATATCCAAGCGCAAAAAGCGCATCTCCCAGCGGACTTTGCAAGACATTTTCCGAACGGCGGCCGATCGGCTCGGTATCGAAAAAAAGCTGCACACCCGGCTGTTCCGCCATACGGCGGCAACCCACCTCAACCGCGTGGCCGGTATTGAGATCACACAGCAGGTTCTCGGGCACAGTCGCCGAGCCAACACCCTAAAATACGCCCACCTGAATCCCGACTAGTATGCTGTCTATATGAAAAAACACCCTTATATGCAAGCCGACTCCGCCAAAGTAGCCTTGGCTACGACGGCCGGAAAGGAGCCACTATGATAGCCCTTATAGACCAGTACCGTAAAGAGCTTTTAAAGGTTAACGCCTTTGCTGCTTCAACCGTCGATACCTATACCATCAGTGTCAAGGCCTTCTGTAGTTTTGCCAAAAATGAGCTTGAAATGGACCCGGTCAAAGTAAAAGGCCCACAACTACTTAAATGGATCTTGTATCTTAAAAACACCGGCACACGCGGCGCAAGCGCCTGCGCTGCGCGTCGGCCACAGCCGCCTGGGACGGGAATGGGACGGGAATGGACGGGAATGGGGACGCTGGGACGGGAATGGGGACGCTGGTAAAAAAGTAACAAAACCTTATTCGATTAATTGCCACCCATTTTCGCGGGCAATGGTTTCTCCCCTTTCGACCGAGAACCCCACGCCAGGGGAGCTCATTTCCAACCGTCTGGCCAGTTCTCTAAGCGACATCCCCAACTCACTGACTGCCCAAAAGCAGAAAAGACTTCTTGCCTTCACTTTTCGTTGATGTTTACCCTTATGAATATCTTTCGACGCTCGATTCCACGGATCATGATGTGATGCAGGACACCGGGTGCGTCAAGGCGGGCTTATCTTGGCATGGGATCTATTTCGCATTTACGCTTTCCTTTGTCAACTTAATTTTTTACCAGCGTCCCCATTCCCATATTCACTTTTCGTTGCTGCTTACCCTTGGGAAATATTTCACGCGGTTCCATCCCGTAGATTTCGGCGACCCTTTTGGCAATCCGATCCAGGTCATACCCTCGACGCTTCAATTCGTAATGACGCTCGTACTTTTCGTCGGCCTGGGAGAGCACCGCCTCTACAAACTCCGAATCGCCTAAAATCCGCTCATCGCTCATCACATGGTCCTGCCCCTTGCTGTCTCAGCCTCTTTACCTCCGACCAACCTCCAACACTTCGAATTAATCCCCCGCCTGTCAGTTCATCCTGACGACCCCGGCCAATTCCTGCCTCCACGTAGTTGAGATACGCCTTTCTTGCCCCATTTGTCGTTCTCCCAAAATATCCTAGAACATAGTCCACATCCTGCCACGGCCTCTTCTTTCTGCCCATCAGTGCGCTATGCCCGCAATATGGGTATCTATTCAATTCTTTAAGCCCGGGAACAATGCCGGCACGGACCGGGTTCAGGTGAATATACCGGACAAGTTCCTTCAGATAGGCATCTTCCTGGCAGACAATGGATTTGTAACGATTCTGAAACAGCTTGCCGTGGCGCTTGTGGCGGCGATTAAAACTAATGGCGTAACCCGTGAGGAGCCTTCTCATCACCGTGGCAAGGGGTGCCAGACCCGTTCGGAAAAGAAAATGGGCATGTTTCGGGATGAATACCCATGCGTAACAG
>JAFDKF010000204.1 GCA_019307135.1 Deltaproteobacteria bacterium | reverse complement strand
CATTTTTTGTCTATAAAAAAGATCTCCTGCAATTTCCATAGGTTACGCCCCCGCCACAAAATCTTCTAATTTTGCGGCCTTGCCCCAGCAATTATTATGCCGAACGATATTGGTATAAAACGCTAAAATTCTGCGTGGATTACACCAAAAACGATGAAATTTGTGACCAAAGATTAATATTGGTGGATAAATGCATAAAAGGTTTCCTGAATAGCACCACCTCTAGTGCACAAATCGCATTGTTTTGTTTGTAACGTGCTGATTTTCTTCAATGCCGATTTCATCAAATGGTGTATAAATACATAAAGCCACACATGAACCACGCCAGGTTGACACATGTGCACTTTGTCCATTATTTTTTCTTCAGCTACCATATTTTATCAACAATAACAAGCTTGAACGCGTCCATCTACGAAAAGCGATACTCACCCGCAGAGAGCGCAAGGAGAGTCTTATCTTTGTCCAATCTCGCCAAAGGCGGGACGATTCAACAAGACCACTCAGGCCTACGGCCACGAATCGTACCCGCAGGACTGTGAAGGTGCGAAAAAGAATATGGTCCGGCAATATAATTTCTGCTACATTATGCTCAAGATGGTGAAATTGTGGGGGCTTTGATCAACAACGAAGAAGCGACAGTGAAGCGTTTCTTCTTATGCAAAAATCATATTGAACTTAGGCCGGAAAACAAGGCTTATCCGTCGATGCGTTATGGGTTTGGGGAAGTGTTGATCCAGGGCAAGGTGATTGGCGTTCAACGCGGTCCAGAGCAATTAAGATAAGCAGGGAACGGATAGACTCTTGAGAAGATATCATATGGGGAAAGGTGGACGTCAGTTCTCAAGCAAGACGATCATGACTTACACCCATGTCCTTAACAAAGGAGCGAAGGCGGTGCGCAGTCCGCTGGATGTGCCGTGATATCTCGCGAGTAACGACGGGTAAACCAGGTCTCTTGCGGGCACAGATTGGAGTGCAAAGGCCGTTAGAGGTTGGAGGATCGTCCGTTACCAGGACTTAAGGCACGAGGCAATGGCGCTCCCGGCATTGCTGGAGTCAGTGGTTGGAGGAGCGGACGAGATTGCCATGAAAAGAACCGGTATTGCAGACAGTCCGCTTCACGGCGGCAAGGCGCCGCGCTGGCTTTTTCAGCGTATGACCGGGCTGGCGCGTCAGATCATCATTGCCATGGTGCAGGAGTTTGGGACCCGGGAACTCCTGCACAGGCTTTCAGACCCTCATTGGTTTCAGGCCCTTGGCTCGGTCCTGGGTTTTGACTGGCACAGCAGCGGGTTGACCACCACGGCCTGCGGCGCCATAAAGGAAGGAATCAGGGGGCTTGAGGAGGATTTAGGGTTCTTTGTTGCCGGCGGCAAGGGCAAAGCGGCTCTGAGAACGCCCGACAACATCCTGGGTTTTGGCGAGGCCCTTTCAATAGACCCGGAGGGCCTTGTTTATGCGAGCAGGATGTCTGCCAAGGTGGACAATGCAGGGCTTCAAGACGGGTACGCCATCTATCACCACAGCTTCTTTTTTACTGCCGACGGCAACTGGGCCGTGGTGCAGCAGGGAATGAATAAGACCAATCGATATGCCAGGCGGTATCACTGGCTGGGAGAATCGATTTGCGATTTCACCTGTGAACCCCATGCCGCCGTCTGCGGCGGCCGGGGGCAAAAGGATGTCTTGAACATGGTGGCCGAAGAAGGCGAGGAGGCCCGCAAGGCGAGCGCCGTAATAGGATGCGAAAGTCCCGATACGCTGATCAAGGAGTTAAAGAAGGTGCAAACCCTGAAGCTTCCGCCCCGGCATCATATCCTGGCTAAAGATCTTCATCCCGACAGGTTGTACAAGACATTCCTTGCCGCCTACGAGGCCCAACCGGGAAATTTTGAAAACCTCATCGGCCTTCGGGGAGTGGGGCCAAAGAGCATCCGCGCCCTGGCCCTTTTGTCTGAACTCATATATGGCGCCAGTGTAAGTTTTCGGGACCCGGCCCGCTTCAGCTTTGCCCACGGCGGCAAAGACGGGCACCCCTATCCGGTGGACAGGCAATCCTATGATCGTTCCATTGAAATCTTGAAGCAGGCCGTGGAAAGCGCAAAGATTGGGGACCGACAAAAAATGGAAGCCATAAAAAGGCTTAAGGGGATAGAGGGCCGGAAAGGTGGCAGGCGCAGGAAGGGTTAAGGGTCTCTCGGCCGCTCGCTGCGCTCGCTCGAGCAAAGGAAGAATGGGGAAAACGCCTGGTCAAATTCCTGAAGCCATCTTGTGATATAAGGGCTTGCGCAAAAATAACTTACCATTTTGGCATCTCAGCTTCAGGCGATCTTTGGCCGACCTGCCCGCCATCGCACTCGGCATACCAAGTAAGATGCTCGTGCTTAAGATGCTCGTGCTCAGGCTGAGGCGGGCGGGTACTCATTCGCAAAACCCTCGAAATAGCCTGCTATTCCTGCGGTTTTGCTCAATCGGATCGACCAAGTCTCACCCAAATCTGAGCGCGAAATCTGCCAAGTTATTTTTGCGCGAACCCTAAGCCGCATCATACTTGCTTTTTCTTTGGCTCGGTTGGGCAGGCTAGTCTGCATCTGTTAGGTGATTTCGAATGAATTTCTGGATAGCCGCAACGACCTCTTCATTGAGCTCGGCTGGACTCTGTGCTACCCACACTGTGAAATTGTACAATTCTTGGGGGTCAGCCTTGATCCATTTTCCGTTACCAAGCAAGAAAACGAGCAAGGTGGTTATAGCAATTCTCTTGTTACCATTCTGAAAGGGATGGTTCTTGATCATAAGGTAAAAGAGAATGCCGGCCTTGGCGACAAGCGAGGGGTACAAGGCCTTGCCCGAGAACTTCTGAAACGGCGTCACCACACAGCTTTCAAGCACATTTGGAAACCGGGTAGAAAAATCAGGTATTGGCTCGTTGAAAGAGAGATGTTCCTTCGCGAGTCGGAAGGCAAGGTATTCTACGTCGGCTACAGTGATGATTCTCATCATTCCTTGCCCAATTGCTTTAGGACTTCGCCGTATTCCCGGACTGTTTTGTGAACAGCGGCATCTATCCGTTTCTTTCCTCTTCCTGTCACTTCCTTCCCAAGGATGTTTGCGATAGTCTTGTCGGTAATAACGTATGTCCGGCCTATCTTTGTGGCAGGGATTTGTCCTTTCTTCACCCGATTGTAAATAGCGATGCGGCTGACCCCGAGAAGGTTGGCCAGTTCAGGGATAGTAATGTACTTTTCGTTAGTCATGGCTTTCACCTTAACGATAATGTTAATCCAACTCTTGACGGCTTCGTAAAAAGTCCAACTTCTGCGTTGCGCTGCATCCCTCGTCGCCGACTTCGCCATGCCGACTTCGCCATAGTAGCTTAGCTACGACGGCTGAAAGTAGCTTAGCTACGACGGCTGAAACTGCGGCGTACCATAAGTACGCCTCATTCCTCAGGATTTGCGCGCCTTGAATTTGGAGCTTTTTACTTTGCCGTCTAATTCGGACTTTTTACGAGACTATCACTCTTGCGAGTTAACGTATGTTACTCTGACTGTCAAGGGTTAACATAAGTTAACGCAGCCTGCGCAGGTTAACACTTGAAAGCGATAGGTTTGTGGATGCGGCGAACTGCTGAAGGAGGGTTTTGCTTTAAGGGTGTCGCTATCTTTGAAGACAACCTCAAATATCCTGCGATCAAAAAGACGCTCATAACGGATATCCTTTACGGAGGGAAGCCTCCTTATCAGGACGGCTATTGGGGACGTAGTTAACTTTTTAACTTAAGTTTACCCAACCAGCGAATATTTTCTAGCCTTTGCCAGCTTCTCGCCTCGAATTGCTGATTTGCTGACAGCCGGAACTGAAATTTTTAGTTTGCGGGCAAGAGATGACATGGTGATTCCCAGCTCTCTTACCGCCCAGTAGCATAAAAGGCTGCGGGCTTCGACAATGTGGCGATACCTTCCAGCAGCCCAAACATCCTCTGGCTTCATACCTAATACCTCAGCCACCCTGGCCGCCGTTTTATCTAAGGTGAAGCCACGGGATTCAAGATCGTATTTTCTTTCCATTGCCTCGTTGGCAGAAGCAAGGACTCTTTCCACAAAATCGCCGTCACCTAAAATCCTATCATCGCTTTTCTGAAAAATCTTTGCTCTTTTAAGCGCTTTTACCGCCGCCCACCCTCCGGCGCTGCGAACAAGGCCCCCTCCGGTGAGATCCGATCGTTTCCCCTGGGTAATACCCTTTTTAACAAACGCTCTGTATGCGCGTCTGGCAGGACCAGCCTTGTCACCAAACCTCCCCAGAACTTTGTCCGTATCCTGCCAGTCGTTTTTTCTTTTTGCCGTCAAGACGCTGTGGCCGCAGTACTGATGCCGTTCCAGTTGTTTCATGTCTTGCACAAGTCCGGCTCGAAGCGGGTTCAGATGAATATAACGCACCAGTTCCAACAAGTAGATGTCCTCCTGGCACAGAATAGACTTGTAGCGGTTCTGGAAGAGGGGGCCGTCTCTGCGGTGTCTGCGGTTATACCAAAGGGCATAACCGGTCAAAAGCCGTCTCATGATCGTGGAGATGGAAACGGTGCCAGTTCTGAGCAGGAGGTGAAAATGGTTGGGAATCAGTGCCCAAGCATAGCAAGCTGTTCCGGTTTCTTTCAGGATATCTCCGAGTCGAGCCAAAAAATTGTCCCTGTCGGCATTGTTCTCGAATATTCGCCTTCTTTCAATGCCCCTGGCAATGATGTGGTGGAGGGCTCCAGGAGCATCTATTCGTGATTTTCTCGGCATGCAAACCAAATAGCATACCCAATTGAGATTATCAAGTTAAATAGTTAAGAACGTCCCCTTTACCACCACCGGACCTGGGTTGAGCGGTTCAACGTTCACGGTTCACCGGGACTACATGGGCACCAAAATCATCTTGGGATGTCGCGCCAGGGCAGGCCTAACTGGCTGTTAACAAGCCGACTTCGCCAAAGTAGCTTTAGCTACGACGGCTGAAAAGGATGATGCCTCAAGTAGTAAGGTTCAGCAGTTCAGCGGTTCAACGTTCAGAGGTTAAAACCGTGAACCGTGAACCTGGAACCGTGAACCCTTGTAAAGTAGACTATAACCTTTGAACCTGGAACCCTGAACCTGGAACCGATCACTTTAGGAACGGAGTCACTTGTTAAGCAGATATTGGTCACAGTTCTGACCAGTAACGGACTGGTCCGACATCGACATGGACGAACCCAGAACGAGGGTAATACCCAACCCCGCCGCTTCTTAAATTGATTGAGACTCGACGCAAAGAGGAAAGACCACACCCGGGCAGGCACATATCCACAGCTTTGCCTTGCATGTGGAAGCTGTTCCCGGCCGCCGCTTTACCGCACTTGCGCAAAAGTGCATTTGTTTGGGGGCTGCGATATCCAGACATGATGTGGAAGGGTTCTTGGGTCTTGAGTTGCATGCCAATTGCATGAAGCACATCCAGAAGACGGGTATCGATCGGTTTTATTTCGCCAGTGCGTCGATCCCGCATGATATGGCTTATATCAGATAGAGCCTTGCGCACATAGTTTCCGTTAGACCAGTAAATGGTGTCAAGGGCCTCTTTTGTGTTGGGGTTATACAAGGAAAGGAATCTATCTGGTGTCATACAATCACGAATGGCTGCAAAAACCGGGCTCGGCGAGAAGATAGTTAATCCAGAAAAAACAACCCATCTGATAAAACGTCGCCGACTCAGTTCTACCCCATAAGTCCCAAAAATCTTATCCAAAAAGAACATGCTGCATTTCTCCCAAGATCCCGAAGAGCACCAAGGCGCTCAACAGAACAAGCCGAGATCCTCTTACGAGCAAAATATGCACATTTTGGGGTTTTCCTTTATGGTTGCGATCTGTGTACGGTTTGAAATGATACAAGGAACAACCTTTGTATCCCTCAAAGCACAAGAATCATATAAAGTCAAGTGGCCGGCAGTTTTTCTATTATTTTTCAGCTAGTTGGCTCCTAATGCTCTTAAATTACGCATGTCGACATGTTGAGTTGGGAGGAGCAAGCGGGGCCAATGGGGACGGGGGCCAATGGGGGGCCAATGGGGACATCCATACGTGCCAATGGATCGTGGAAGAATTGAAACAGCGCGGTTATCGACCGAACTTGACGGGGCATTCGGACTCTACGGTCTTAATGGCAAGAGTGATCCCCTTTCCGGCGGGCTTGCCGGGCTCTCAAAGACAGCGAGACATGAGTGGCCTGAAGTCCATTGCAAGGCCATGGACATTGTTACAAAACACCTTCTCTTAAGACAAGGTCTGACATCGAGATCATCCCTAAAAGCTCTCCCCGGTCTACCACAGGCGCTTTCCTCACGCCTACTCGATGTAAAAGACGCGCCACATAACGGATATCCATGTCGGGTGGCACCGTAATGACCGGTTTTGTCATGATCTCGTAGACGTTGGTATTATCCGGTGAACTCCCAGGCGCGATGACTTCCCGCACCAGATCTGAGACGGTGATAATACCCCAGGCGTCTTTCGGGTGGCGTTTGTCCACAAGCAAGGCCGTGACATTTTCGGATCGCATCTTCGCGATGGCCTCTCGGACTGTGGCCATACCATCTATGGTCACCACATTCCGGCGCATGATATCTTTGGCTTGAACAATCGGGGTCTTGACTGGCATCTTTTTGTGTCCTTTCTGTCCGTGTCCAGGATTTTCCTGTCGAGCAAGTTTCTGAAGGTTCAGTCAGATTGAAATCCGGAGCCCGAATCCCAGTCTCCGAATTCCGAGGTTCAAAAGTACTTTTTTCGAACCTCTTCCTTGAAACGTTCCATCTGGCTCTCCAGACCAGCCACTTGTTCCACTGGCAATACGAAAGCGATACCGGTGCCAGGCTTTTCAAAGTGTCCGACTTCGCAGATTGCTTTCATAACCGCTTCCACCAGGTGTTCCTCCAACAGGAATATGACCAAATCTGTCTGTGCTTCAAGGGTCAGCCCAAAAAAGGTCTTTGCCTCATGAATGCCCGTACCGCGCGAAGGAGTAATCGTGGCGCCGGTGGCGCCGGTGGCCTTTGCGGCATCCACGATGCTGTCGGTCACATCGGTCTTCACGGTCGCAATGATTACTTTGAATTTCATGTTATTCCTCCTTAGTGGACTTGCGATGTATACCGGTCCACCACTGAATAAACTGGGCATAACCCATTACTGTTATTATTGGAAACAGGCTTGCGAAGGCGATCAGGCCAAAGCCGTCCAAGGCTGGGTTGCGTCCCGGTATGGTTGCCGAAAGCCCCAGGCCTAGGGCCGCAACTAATGGAACTGTTACTGTGGACGTGGTTACCCCTCCGGAATCGTAAGCGAGAGGGATGATGGCTTTTGGCGCAAAGATAGTCTGCACCACCACTATCAGGTACCCCGCTGCGATATATAAAAAGAGGGGGGTCCCGGTAATGATCCGGAATGTCCCCAGTGCAATCCCGATCGCTACCCCAAAGGCCACGACAAGTCGCAACCCCCATTGGCTGATGGTGCCTCTGGATACGTGATATGCCTTATAAGCAACAGCAATGAGCGCAGGTTCTGCAATGGTGGTGGCAAAACCAATCAAGGCGGCAAACACATAGACCCAGCCGTAAGCCCACCAATCCGGGCCTTGAGGCACTATCTTTGTTCCGAAGACAAACTCCGGGGCCGAGAGTTGCTTCGCCATAATCTTTCCCAACGGAAAAAGGGCTTTCTCCAGGCCCACGAGGAAGAGCGTGAGTCCTACCAGCACACAACCGAAGCCCACAACCACCTGACGCAAGTGGGGGATGGGCTGGCGCAGTATGATGACCTGGAAACCCACTATGAGGGTCAAAACTGGAAAAACATCCCTGCAAGTAGCCACAAATGTCTGTGCAATTTCAAGCAACATGTCCACCTACCAGGCGATTTTAACGCCAAATACTATCATACCAAAGCCCATAACAAAAATCATGGGAAGCAGGGAGGCAAAAGCAATCATGCCAAAGCCGTCCACCATGGGGTTACGGCCCCGAATAGAGGAAGCAAGGCCAACCCCTAAGGCGGTGACAAGGGGTACCGTCACAGTGGAAGTGGTGACGCCTCCGGAGTCGTAAGCAATACCCACGATTTCTTTCGGGGCTATCATGGTCATGAACATGACAATGACATAACCGCCGATAATGAGATAATGAAGAGGCCAGCCGCGAAGGATCCGGATTATGCCGACGCTGATAGCCAGACCCACGGAAACCGCTACTGTAAGGCGCAACCCCAGTGCGTAAGATATCCGGGTTTGTTCGTCAGAGGCAATGATCTTTCCCTGGGCCGCCACTTGTGCAGCAGTCTTTGCGATGGCAATCAGGGCAGGTTCGGCCACTGTGGTGGAAAATCCCAGAGCAAATCCGAAGATCAAAAGCCAGGCAAGGCTGCCTTTTCGTGCAAAGGCGATGGCCAGGGCCTCCCCAATGGGAAACAGCGCCATTTCAAGGCCTTGGACGAACAGCATGAGTCCGGCTATCACCAGGAGCGCGCCCATGAGCACTTCCAGGAGCTGGGGAAAAGGTTGTCGAAGTACGGCTAACTGAAAGACAGTGATGACCAGTATGATGGGCAACAGGTCGCGGCCGGCTTCTTTTAGCTTAGCAAATATTCTCCGAAGGAGTGTGAGGATAAGATATTGGCGTTTAGCCTTTTGGGCCATCAGTTAACGTCCCCCTTAAAATGGCATACCTCATGATGGACTTCGGAACAACAAGATGAAGTTTAACTCTCGATATTCGATAAACAAACGTCTCGGGCCAACTAAGTTGGGGGAAAAGTAGTGGCACTATGGGGACGTAGTTAACTTTTTAACTTAAGGGCTCACGCAAAAATAACTTACCATTTTGGCATCTCAGCTTCAGGCCGTCTTCGACCGATACTCGCAAAATCCGCGAAATAGCCAGCTATTCCTGTGGTTTTGCTCAATCGGATCGGCCAAATCCGACCCAAATCTGAGCGCCAACTCTGCCAAGTTATTTTTGCGTGAGCCCTAAGTTTACCCAACCAGCGAATATTTTCTATCCTTTGCCAGCTTCTCGCCTCAGGGCGAAAGAAAACCGCCTGCTACGGACGGATATTGCGCATTTCTTAACACGAAATCCCGACAACTAGACCATCACTCTGAAACGTTGCCACTCGGATCGTTTTCTTTTTCAAATCCTTGAACTTCCGAGCCAGTTTCTCCGCGACCGACACAGTAACTTTTCCTGATTGAATTCTGCGTTCTTCTATCCTGATATTGCCGGTTTGCCCTATGATTCCCGAACCGATAATCTTCCCTGCAGCCTCCTTGGCACACCAAAAACGAAGTATCCACTCTTGTCTCAATCCGTCCGGAGTGGCAGGAATAAGGATACGCTCTTGCTCACAAAAGGCATATTGAACCACATTTTCGGGGATCACTCTCTCAATCCGCTCAATGTCTATGCCAACACCTCCGCCATGGACCAGTCTGCCCGCAACTGCCACGGCTACATCACCCGTATGAGCAATCGAAACCGAGGGGGTAGAAGCGATCTGACTCGTCCACATCCCGCATGCCATGGGTCTGCCGTGCCGATCAGGCATAATCTCAATGTCTGCAGGAAATAAGGCCAGATCATGTTCGTCCTGGACTGATCTACGGACCGCCTCCTTGGCCGCTATTCGCCCACGGAGCCATTGGTTCCGCCAGCTGTTTGATCCCTTCATGTTCTGCCAGGTCGACCGTTCCTCACGGCTCAGGACAGAATCCGCCAGGATGTTCTTGTACGTATTGGAATGTGCAGAGAGAACATCATCCGGAAATCGATCAACAAGGCAGCACGACAATGACTCCGGGATGTCGAATCGCCTCCTGTCTTCCAGCCACGGTCTTGCCAACAGCATCTTCTTAACCTCAGCCCAACCGCCAAGACTTCGAATCAGGCCACCTCCCATCAACTCCGGCCGCCTGCCTTGTTCTATTCCCTTTTCCACATAATTCGATAGTATAGAATTTCCTTTTTTTGAGTCCCGCTTATAGGGGGACGTTACATAAAATCGCGTAGCGATTTTATAACTCGTCAGTCATAAGTTTTTCAAGAGAAGATAGACGCACCTCTCCCCTATTGCAACAAAAAAGCAAGAAAAAGGATTACTTACGAACTGTAAAACTAAAGGGCATCCCCAAACTCAAACCATGGCATCTTGCTCGGGGAACCATACGTGGCAGATCGTTTCGCCCCACAGTGACTGAGTTTCGATGAATCGTCACCCTATTCGCCTCTGGTTCTGGTCATGGCTTGATCATACCACATGAGAAGCTTTCGGTCTTCTTGCAGGACGTTGCAGGACGTTTTTGGGAAAACATCCGGGCCCACGACATCTTGACTCTCAGCTCCATTATCAACTGGTTGATTGACTTTCTTAGTTTCTTAAGGACGTCCCGCTTTACCGCACAAGTTCCCCCGTCCCGCGCATGACTCGGGGCCATGATGGTTCAGCTATTCCTTTCATGCAGGGCTCTTTCATCCCCTACTCTATGCCGGTTTATCCCGGCGCTTTCTGGACGTCCCCACAATTCCCCACAATTCCCTTAAACGTGAAACCCCGCAGCTTCTTCCCGTCTGGTTCATCCGTCTTGTTATGGTTCAAATCAGTATGGTACAGAATCATGCTGCTGATAGTGCCCTTCAGCAATCACAACCCATTTCAGTTCCTTTATTCTTTCAAAAGCATGCACACTAACTCTACCTGGATGTAGATCCATTTGAGAAATCCTGATTCCACCTACTCTCGCCTCGAATTCTGGATAGAGAGATCTATTGTTCTCTATCCAACGTGGCTGAGCACTTAATCCTTCAAATGATGGTGTTTCATGTAATACAATCTGTCCGTTTTCCGGGTAAGGGCACTGGTCGCCCAGCGCCCTCCCCACAGACCCGTACTTGAAGATTTCCCTCATACGGTTCCTCGGTTCTAATCCTTTCACCAGATTAGAAACCAATCAGGCGACACCCCGATTGGCGCATAACTTTGCTGCCCTGCTGGGACCTCAGATATTATGGACTATCCTGGGTAATGGCAGAGGGTATGTCCTTTGCAAGTCCTCAAACAACACCTTGCCTTCATGACTCCTGCGGCTTAACCAAAACCTCCAGGACTTTCTCGCATGTTCGTAAACTGACTCAATAGCCTTGTAGTTGCACCGAACACCGAAGTACTGGTAATACCCACGTAGCTTGCTGCAAAGCGTTTCATACTGCTCATTTATCGGTTCATGCCGATTTCCCCTGCACCACTGCCACGTCATTTTCAGAAATCGCCTCAGGCGTTTCCCTGCCGTCTTCTTCTTGATTACCCAATAACCACAGCGTCCTTTTGACCAGAAAAAGGTAAACCCAAGAAAATCAAATGTGCCCTTCCCTTTGCCGCCCCCCTTTCGGAAGTTCGGTTTTCTGAATGGGATCAGCACCGTCTTTTCAGGATGTAGTGACAACCCATACCGATTGAACCTCTTGGGTAACACATCCATTATACGTCGGGCGTCCGCCTCCAGCTCACAACCGATAATAAAATCATCAGCATACCGAATTATGAAGCATTTGCCCTTCATCCGGGGTTTGACCTCTTCCACATACCAGTCATCAAGCACATAATGAAGAAATACATTTGAAAGCACGGGTGAAATCACTCCGCCTTGGGGGGGTTCCTTTCCCAGGATAGGAAAGAATCCCTTCCTCCATAACACCGGCGTTCAACCATTTACCGATCAAACGCAGTATCCCTCCATCGTTGACCCTTCGCTTGATAAGATCGCAAAGATAACCATGATCAATGTTATCAAACAGTCCTGTAATATCCGCACTCACGATCCAGCCAATGTTCAGTTTGCGACACCTCTCCCGAAGTTCGTGAAGTGCCTTGTGCTGGCTGTGACCCTTCCTAAATGCATGGGAAAAATCATAGAAATCCACCTCATATATGGT
Organism: Deltaproteobacteria bacterium; assembly: GCA_019307135.1. Taxonomy (GTDB): domain Bacteria; phylum Desulfobacterota; class Desulfobacteria; order Desulfobacterales. Next base: position 693 of record JAFDKF010000204.1, on the reverse strand, counting down.
ATTGAGGATGGTAGCTACTGCCCTTTGAACAATTTTGTCCTCAAGACCGGGGATACCTATTGGCCTCTTTTTCCCGCCTTCCTTGTCTATCCACATCCGCTTCACCGGTGTAGCAACGTACTGACCTCTCCGCAGCCGTTGATATAGATTATAGAGGTTTTCATCAAGATTATTGGCGTACTCTTTCGCCGTAATCTTGTCTACTCCGAAGGATTTGCTCTTACGTACCTTCCTGAAGGATTTCTTCAGTAAATAGAGATCTATCCTATGGGCCAAGGATATGAATACTAAATCTGGATCACCCTCTGCCAGCATTCTGATCCTGACAAGGGACGACTCATTCACTAACAGCGGTGGGCCACCCCCTGCCTGAACATCGAGGTTCTGCCTGGAAGCGCAAGCTCCCTGTTTCGCAATTCCCTGGTTTACTGTTGATATGGTTTGTGACATCTGAGTATCTCCCATAGTTCCTACCAGAGAAACGTTATGCCCGGCTTCACCTTCCCTGCAGTGGGTCGCTTGGGCCTCACTTCCCCACCTTCCCATCAGAGGTCTTCTTCCCTGACATCGGTACTATGTTCCGCTAAGACTTCCAAATGCCCATCTCGGGTTTGTTCGCTCTTCGCTCTCCGCCCCCAATACCTTGTATCGCCCATCTTTATTGTTTGTGTCTTCCGCATCATTCGAAACGGA
>JAFDKF010000203.1 GCA_019307135.1 Deltaproteobacteria bacterium | reverse complement strand
ACATTTTATCCAGTATCCAGTATCCAGTATCCAGTATCAATAAGTTGACGCCTAAAAAGCCCCCTTGGAAAGCAGAAGATTGGTGACCCCAAAAACATTATCTTGAAATCTATACCCTTGAAAAAGTGTAGTAAAGAGGGTAACAAAAAGGGTATATGGCACAAGCACCTGATGAAAAGACCTATAGGGAGAACCATAGTTATTGGAGGTGGCCATGTCTTACACACCCAGGATTCTCATTGTTGATGACGAACCACGTATGCGTGACAGCCTGAAGGCCTTGTTAAGCGGCCAGGGCTATGAAATACACACAGGTAATAGTGTCAAAGAGGCTATAGAGTATCTATCTCGGAATAGCTTTGACTTAGTCCTTCTGGACATAGTTATGCCGGAGATGGATGGACACCGGGTCATGGATTACATAAATAGTCGGGACATAGAGACCTCAGTCATTGTCATGACCGGGCACGCTTCCATAGAATCAGCCATAGAGGCCATGAGGGGCGGGGCCTACGATTACCTCAGAAAACCGTTTGAGCATGAGGAATTGTTGAAGACGGTGGGAAACGCCCTTAAGCAAAAAAGATTGAAAAACAAACGCGAGCAGGCCGAGGAAGCGCTGCGGGAGAGTGAGGAGAAATATCGTGCGGTTCTGGAGGCATGTCCGGATCCTATTGTTGTCTACGACATGGAGGGTGCGGTTATCTATTTAAACCCGGCATTCACCCAGGTTTTCGGATGGACCCCGGAGAAGCTTTTGGGCAAGAAAATAGACTATGTCCCGGAGGAGAACTGGCCTGAGACTCGAATGATGATTAACAGGGTGCTGGCGGGAGAGAGCTTCTCTGCCATTGAAAGCCGTCGATACACCAAACAAAGAGAGATTCTTGATGTGAGTATAAGCGTTGCCACTTATCTGGATCGTGACGGTATTCCGGTAGGCAGTGTCCACACCTTGCGAGACATTACCGAACGAAAGCTCCTTGAAGCCCAACTCCGGCAGGCTGGGAAGATGGAGTCCATCGGCACCCTGGCTGGAGGTATTGCCCATGACTTTAACAACCTGCTCATGGGCATCCAGGGTAATGTCTCCTTGATGCTTATGGATATGGATTCCACGCACCCGTATCATGACCGGTTAAAAAACATTGAAAACCAGGTTCAAAGCGGAGCCAGGCTAACCTCACACCTCCTTGGATATGCCAGGAAGGGCAGATACGAGGTCAAGCCCGTTGACCTGAACCAATTGGTGGAAGAAACATCTGACACCTTTGGCAGAACCAGAAAGGAAATTTCGATTCATCGAGAGCTTGCCGAAGGCTTGTTTGCAATAGAGGCAGACCAGACACAGATAGAGCAGGTGCTTTTGAATCTGTTTGTAAATGCCGCAGATGCCATGTCTGGCGGTGGGAATCTTATCTTGAAAACCACGAATACGACCCACAAGGAGATAAAGGGCAAGCTCTATGTTCCAAAGCCCGGGAAGTATGTGTTGTTAACGGTGATCGATACAGGCGCGGGCATGGACAAAAAGACAATGGAGCGCATCTTTGAGCCCTTTTTTACGACCAAGGAGATGGGCCGTGGCACCGGTCTTGGTCTGGCTTCTGCTTACGGTATCATTAAGGGCCATGGCGGATATATTGATGTGGAATCCAGGAAGGGGCACGGGACGACCTTCAGTATCCATCTGCCTGCATCACAAAAAAGGGTCCGGAAAGCTGTCAAAGCTCCTAAGCAATTGATTAGGCGAACTGGAACGGTTCTCCTGGTAGACGATGAAGAGGTGATCCTGGAAGTAGGCCGGGAATTGTTGGAGGCCATGGGCTACCGGGTACTGTTAGCCAGGGATGGAAAAGAGGCTATCGAAGTCTATGAGAAAAATCAGGATGACATAGACATCGTCCTTTTGGACATGGTTATGCCCAATATTGGTGGCGGCGAAACCTATGACCGCATGAAGGAGATCAACCCCAATATTAAGGTCTTGCTTTCAAGTGGCTACAGCATTCATGGTGAAGCCAGTGAGATACTGGAACGAGGCTGTAATGGATTTATCCAGAAGCCATTCAAAATCAAAGAGCTGTCCGGAAAAATAAGGGATATTCTGGAATGAGATCAGGAATCGGTATAGACACGCCGGTTACTTTTGCCCATGGCACAGTACACTTCATAGTTGATCGTCCCGATCCTTGTTGCAATCTCCTCGGCTGTGATCCGCTCTTTACCCTGGGCCCCCAATAGAACCACTTCATCGCCAACTGCGACACCCTTAACCCCGGTGACATCTACCATGGTCAGGTTCATGCAGACGCGACCGACCACTGGTACGCGTCGCCCATGGATCAGCACCTCTCCGTTATTCGAAAGCAAACGACTGTATCCATCATCATACCCGACAGGGATGGTTGCGATGGTGCACTTTTGTCGCGTCATATAGGTACGACCGTAGCTGACCGAAGTGCCCGGGGGGACCGTTCTGATCTGAATCACACGGGACTTGAAAGTCATGACCGGCTTGAAGGAAGCTGCCGCAGCCCATCTCTGAGCAGGCGGCGAACCATAAAGAAGGATTCCGGGTCGTGCCATACCAAGATCCAGGCCCTTGTTTCCCAAAATCGCACCACTATTTGCAACGTGAACACCCTCCGGGAAGCCCACGAGTCGCCCGCACTCCTCCACTGCCTCCTGAAATCTCTTTATCTGCTGGTCGGTAAAGGTGTCACCTGGCTGATCGGCGACGGCAAGGTGGGAAAATATCCCTTCGACTTGAATCCCTTTTAGGGGCAAAACCTGTTTTAAAAAGTTCCGGAGGTCTCCGGTGCAAACCCCCAGCCGGGTCATACCGGTGTCCACCTTGACATGGACCGGTATCACTTTGCCCTGTTCAGCCGATATTCGGGAGAGTTTTTCCGCAATCTCCAGTTGAAAGAGTGCAGGAGTGAGATCATGTTTGACAGCGGCTGAAACCTCATCTGATTGGATTCCCATCATGATCAAGATAGCAACCTCGCAGCCTGCTTTTCTGAGCTCCAGGCCCTCTTCCAGTTCGAATACCCCGAGATAATCAATGCCCGCCGACACCAGGGTCCTGGCCACCGGTATCATGCCATGGCCGTAAGCATCTGACTTGACAACGCCAATAATGCGGGTATGAGGGCCGGCCAATCGCTTGATCTCAAAAAAGTTGTGCCTGAGTGCACCAAGGTCAATGGTCACTTCATTTGGTATCATTGTTAGTTTTCTAGTTCTAGAATTCGTGTTTTTTCTGGCAGAAAATAAATCCGAATATCGAATGTCGAAATCCGAAACAAATTCAAAACTCGAATTTCCAAATGTTCAAAACAGCGCGGTTTTTTGTGGAATACGATTTCTTATGTTTCGGTCATTTGAGCTTCAGAGATTCGGTCATTGTTTCGAATTTCGATATTCGAATTTCGTATTTTCCGGCTTGTCCGGGTTAGGCTCCCATGGGGGAAGTTCAACTGTGAAGGTACTACCCTTACCTTCAGTGCTTTCCACGTAGATGCTGCCACCGAATGTTTCAACAATGCGCGCACTGATGGCAAGCCCCAGGCCGGTCCCCTTACCCGGGGGCTTTGTAGTATAGAACGGATCAAAGATCTTGTTGAGCTCAGAAGCGGCAATTCCCTTACCCGTATCAGAAACAGAGACTTGAATGAACTTTGTCGGGTGCTGGTCTGAGCCTGTAGTCTCTGTCACAGGAGAGATTCGTTTGCTGGCGATGGTCAGGGATCCTCCTTCTTCCATGGCGTCACACGCGTTAAGCATCAGATTGATCAGAACCTGTTTCAATTGGTTGGCATCGGCCCACACCATCCCGACACCTTGCTCAAGTTGCGTCTCTATCTTAATAGATGCCATCAGACTTTGACCACTAAGAAAAGATGTGCTCTCCATGATCAGGGCATTCACATCCAGGGGGGCTGGCTCAGACGGCGAGGGTCTTGAAAAATCGAGGAGCTCGCGAATGATGGTATTGATTCTGGTCGCCTCTTTCTCAATACGTCCGAGATAATCGATGGCTTCGGTGTTGCCTGCAACGTGATCCATTAAGAGATTCGTATAACCCAGAACAGCCCCGATCGGATTGCCGACTTCGTGGGCTACGCCTGCGGCAAGCCGGCCCAAAGAAGAGAGCTTTTCTGAGCGCAGCACCTCCTCCCTGGCCTGCTTGAGCTCCAGGTTGGCCGCTTCCAGAGAACGGATATGGGCTTCCAGACGCTCCTTGTTTTCCGCAAGCCTTTTTAGCATCCGATTAAGGGCCATGGTGAGGTGCGCAATCTCATTTTGATCGCTCCTGGTCATCATAGAAAAGAGATCCGTCTCTTCGAAATGATCGGCTATCCTGACCAGGCGCTGGATGGGCCGGATTACGATCCTGGACAGAAGAAAGTTTCCAAAGACAACAAGCACCAGCACATTCAAACCTATGTAAAACCAGATGAGCGTGCGGGACTTCCTTAACCCCTGGCTCATTGCATCGATCCGAACAGGTACTCTGGCAGCCGCAATGCATTGTCCATTGGCAAAGATCGGGGCTGTAACTGTAACCAAGGTGCGTTCCCTGTTTATCTTTGTGCTGGGCTTTGCCGTTCTGAGGACGCTGGCAATCTCACTGTCGCCAAGTTCGTTTGACCACTTTGGATGCTCCTCACCAACCCATAACGAGCCATCCCTTCCGACTACAAGGATCTCATCATACAATCCTGAATGGCCCATCCAGGAAATACCGTTGCGAAGACGCTTCTTTAACAGTTTAAGAGAAGCCGGGCTTGCCTCTGTTTTACTGTCCCCAACAGCCACCTGTATCCTTTGGACGACTGCCATGCCATCAGCCGTCTTATATCGAAGCAAGTCCCTCTCCGTGATCCTCAAAATCACAAAGCTGGTCAAGGTCATGGCAGCCACTAAAAGAACGGTTAGACTCAGCAAAATTTCGGTCCGCAGACCAAAGATAAAGGTAGGTTTTGGCATTTTTACAATTCTGTAGAAAGCAAAAGAGTCAGGACCTCAG
>JAFDKF010000050.1 GCA_019307135.1 Deltaproteobacteria bacterium | reverse complement strand
AAACCAAACACCGACTTTATTCAATTTGTGTAAGAAGGCGTGACTAAAATAACCGAGATCAAACAGGAACAATGCGCCTTTTAGTTGTTCGAGGTCTGGAAGGATTTGACTGTCATGCTGTTTTTGAGCTGTAAATTTCAACCATTGGATACCTCTTACGCTCATTTTGTACAAGGCACTTAATTTCAGGCAAGCAGGACTATGATTCGTGCGGTTCCCAGGACTTTTCGTATGTAATTCAATTTACCAGTGAAGCCCATAAGATACTTCTCCTTTATTCATTGTGTTCATTTTTCAAATCAAAGGTATTTGGAGCATTGGGCTGAAGTTGTCGAACGCGAAGCCAGGATCAGGCTATGTACCTGTACAGCGGGGCAATGGAGACGTCGGTAAATAGGTAAACAACTCACTGAGTCAGATGATAGCTCTCTTTTCTGGCTATATCTTCTCCCCGTTGACCGCATACTATATATAGTTATTTACTTATTTACCAACGTCCCTCTCGGCCCCCCAATCAAGGGCTTGCGACAGCTTGCCACGATCTTTACACGCGAAATGACTGATTTGAGTGAGGATATGTAACGCAAATCATAAGTTTTGTCAATGAATTGGCCCAACTTTTGGCAAGCCCGCCTTCTGGCAACCCTGAATCAAGAGAAAGGTCCGAAAATTCGGACTGTGAGGATGGGACATGACTTGGGGCAACCTCAGATGTTGACGCAATATGTTACGATAACACTTGGAAATCGCAAAGTTTTCTGCCTTCAAAAAAATGACTTGATTTCCTCTGAGGAGTAGGTTATTATTAAAATAATCAATAAAGGGCCGTCTTTATTGGCGGCCCGGTTTCGTTCTGAGGGAAGATCCATTTGTCAAGAGTGGCAACCTGAAGTTTGGGACTATGAGAATTTTTTGAAAGGAGGGTGTCACAATGGCCAATGGAATTGTGAAGTGGTTTAATGATAGCAAAGGCTTTGGCTTCATTGAGCAGGAAGATGGCCCGGATGTATTCGTTCATCATTCAGGGATCAACTCAACGGGTTTCAAATCTCTCAATGAAGGCGACAGAGTAACCTTTGATGTCGAGCAGGGCCAAAAAGGTCCTGCTGCAGCGAACGTAACTGTGGTTTAGGTTGGTTTTCGAACCCTAAACAGGGCATTCCATCGATTCAGATGGAGTGCCCTTTCTTGTTTTGAACAATCGGTGAATTGTAGCGACTGGCAAATCGAATGCAAAGTTCGCTCACTGTGATAGCCGACGCCGCGGTAACCGCTCCCGCAGCGGCTGGAGAAAGGAGAGTTATGGCAAAGCGCAGTCCACATAGCTTCAAGAAGTGGCAGAAGGAGACCAAACGCAAACGAAAGGCTCAGGAAAAGACGGCACGGCGGCAGGGCAAGAAGAATCAGGCCGATGACGCTGACAATCCGTGGTCAGCCGTGGGAAACGTCGAGAGACCGTGAACCATTTAACCAGACTCCCAAACTAGAAACCAAGCTTTTTGTCAAAAATATTGCTCCATAATTGACCATTATTAACGAGGTCTGTAGAAAGAAGTTTCAAAGCTTGGAAATGAAATGACAAAATCAGCACGACACCTTTTAGCCATTCTTGCTCTCCTATGCATCGTAGGAGAATTTCTATCCCTGCCGGATGGCGCCCTTTGTGAATCCCCTGATCCTTATGCTGCCACCCGCCAGCGCATGGTTTTGCACCAATTAAGGGCACGGGACATCACCGATCCCAAGGTCCTTAAAGTCATGGGCACGGTTAAGCGGCACCTCTTTGTAAGCCCCTCGCGCGCTTCTCAGGCGTATGCTGATCACCCGCTCCCTATAGGGGAAGGTCAAACCATCTCTCAGCCGTACATCGTGGCCCTCATGACGCAAATACTGGATGTCAAGCCCGGAGAAAAGGTCCTTGAAATAGGCACGGGCTCTGGTTATCAGGCTGCTGTGCTCAGTCATTTTACGGACCACGTATGGAGTATTGAGATTCGAAAAGGGCTGGCCGAAAATGCCTCAAAACGTCTTAAGGCCCTGAGCTATGATAAAATCAGGGTCAAACACGGGGACGGATACTATGGATGGCTCGAATATGCCCCCTTTGATACCATTATGGTAACGGCAGCGGCGAATCATGTTTCCCCTTCCCTCCTGGACCAACTCAAGATGGGCGGCCGTCTTCTCATCCCATTGGGAAGCACCACATACTATCAAACCCTCACCAAGATCACCAAGACACCGAAAGGAAACGAGGTAGAACATTTACTGGGGGTCGTGTTTGTACCGATGGTGGGCAAGATTCTGGAGGAGTAACATAGGATTGCGGATTTGCGGCTCACGCCTTGAAAACAGTATGGATTGCGGCCTAAACATTCTGTTGCGATCTTAGGGCCTTCCAATTCGAATGATGGCTAACAAGGACAGGGCGAGCGCATAGCTAAGCGACGCCAGTAGCAGAACGGTCTTGAAACCGAAGCTTATAGCTATGAGTACAGCCAGGACAGAGCCTACCACCGAAATACTGGCATTCACAGCCCATGCCCACGGAATCGCGCTCTCAAGGTAGAGGCTCAAGGTGCGAACACCCGTTGGAAAAAACATCCCCATCAAGAATCCCAAAGGTAGGATGACCAAGAAGGCGAAGCCATAGCGCATCCAGAGGGGCCACGCTATGGCCAGCATCAACAGTCTATCCAGCAAGAAGGCATACGCAAGGAGTAATACGGGGGTCATAAGGAGGAGAGTTTGGGCTCTGGCCCATAGGGGCTTATGCCCCGGAGGGGCAAACGTAACCTTCTTGGAAAAATAGCTTCCGAGGGCCGAGGCCGTAAGGAGAGAAAAGAGGACCGCTGAAAAGGCGTAGACTGGTCTTGCCAGAAATAAGATAAAACGCTGGATCAGGCAAATCTCTGTGAGCATAAAGGCAATCCCGATCAGGGCAAAGTAGCTCAAGAACCAGGACAAAGGGGGGAGCCCCGCCTTTTTTAGTGGAAGGGTTATCAGAACAAGGCTGATCACGACAGCCTGAAAGAATATGAGATGAATCAGGTATCCTCCCTCCAGAAATAACTGCCATTTGTTGCCTACCGCACGGTACAACGAAATAACTTTGTCCATCCTGAAGTTGTGATAAAAGAAGGGCCTGTCATCTGTAACGGGCCGCACGTCAAAGAGGTATGCATTGAAGAATGCCTCTCTGGTGTGTGGGCTCAGGATCTTTTCAATCATGTCATGATAGATGGGGCCCGGAAAACGGTTGTATTTGTTGGCCTCTGCTCTCTGCATCTCCGGATAGTAGACAAGATCGAAGCGAAGCTTGCCGCAAAACCCTTTTATCCGGCCGATCTCTTGGGGTTCAAACGGGCTTCTTTTGACCAGAAGGGTAAAGGTACCCCAGCTCCTGATTGCCGCAATATGCCGTTCGGGGTTCTTGACACCTATGGCCTCGAGAGCCGCATATGCCAATGCCACCAACCTTGGTTCGTGGCGAGGCGGCGGCAGCAGATACCTGCTTACCGTTAGAAGGCCTTTGGGTGTGAGGGCGTTGATATAGGTCTTGAAGGCCTCTACCGTAAGAGTGTAGTCCTCAGAGAGGCCATAAAGACCGGAGGAAACTGCCCCCAGGCTATCGGTCACAGGAAGCTGGATCACATCAAAGCGTTTTTGGGTTTTGAGAAGAAAACTCCTTGCTTGTTCTTCAACTGCTGTAGCCTCGTCCTCATAGAGCTTGCCGCTGAAATCCTTAAGGGAATCCCTCATAACCCGGAGCACCAGTGGGTTGGTATTGGTCGTCACGATATTCTTTGCTCCATGATAACGCGCTATGAGAATGTCAAGACTACCCAGGGGCTCGATGATCAGGACATGGTCGGGATCTCCAATTGCATACGGAAGGGAAGCCGGAAGAAACTCTATAAAGGCCAGGCGATCCATATTCCCTGTGAAGCGGGTCACTGCATTGAGATGCCCGCCGTCCAGACAGAGACCTAACTGTTCCGGGAGCCTTCCCTGGAACTCAAGGCTAAGGCCTGGTGCAAAGCGGACCGCCCTGCTCTCAATCACGTCAAGCCGGGCTGCTGGGTGCCACTGGGTCTCCAGGGTCCGGGCATCAGGGTATCTTAGGGCCACCTTTAGGGCCTTGTAAGGTGAAATATTAAGAGACAGAAACCCGGGCCTCATGACGACCAGGACGCACAAAAGCAGCATCCAAAAGCCACGTACAACATTGACCTTCCACCCGTTGGTGCTAAAGGCCAGAGAGGCGAATACCGAGAGCAAGCAGACAAAAATAACTGTTCCTGCCTCCCCGGCAAAGGAATATATTGAGAAGATGGCTACGCAACCCAGGCCCGCGCCCACCAGGTCGCATGCGTACAGCCGGTTGATGGCCTCTGCCTTGGAGGTGTAAACCAGGGCCAGGATCAAACCTGCAAAGAAAAAGGGAATTGCCAGTACGCCGTAGTAGCCAAGTAGATAGACCCACTGATAGCGGTCCCAGATGATACGGGCCGGGTCAAAGGGGATGATATTTGAGGACCAGTAGGCACCGAGCGTGGTCACGGAGAAACCAAGCGCCAGGAGGGCCAGAGTCGGGCGCAGGGAAACGGTTTTGGTCCTGGGCACCATCATCAAAAACGTGCCGCTTGCACCGTAACCCAGGAAGGCAATGCTCACCACCATGAAAGCAAAATGGTGCCAGAGCGCCACGGAGAATAGGCGCGTCAAGGAGACCTGAAGCATGAGTGTAGCCAGAGAGGTCAGGCCTACCCCTGCAAAAAGGCCGGGGCCCGTGGTATTTCGCCCGCCTGCCATCGCCTGGAGCCCGTCCGCCTCGGCTGAGCCTCGCGATGCCGGGCGTGGCGAAGGCGACTGGCGGGCAGGGATTTTAGATTTCGGATTGCGGATTTGACCTAACCCCGTTAAGTGGGCTTCGCTAAAAAAATACCGTAGGCGTTCACAGGTTCAGAGTTCACCGTTCAGAAGTCAGAGATCAGAAGTCAGAGATCAGAAGCCAGACCTCCGACCTCTGATCTCTGACCTCTATTCTTTTAACTGAACCTCTGAACCCTGAACCCGTGAACGGTTACAAAACACCATACCACCCGAATAGACGGCCCGGGTCAACAAAAATTTGAATTCTCTGGCTTGATGTGCTAAATGTCGCGTCGGAACTTCTACAACTTATTGGAATTCCCACGACTTTAGTCGAGTAGCCCGCCCTGGCGCGACATGCTTGAATGAAGGTGTAGTCCCTGCAAACCAGGTCTGGGCCAGGGTCAAGTGGGAAAATGGTCAAATGGTTGACGACTGGACTACTCAACCACCCCGCCTGCCATGGCCATATACGGCATGCAGTGTACATGCTAGCACCCGCCTGCCAACGCCAGAAACAGCATTCAGCTTATGTGCCGGCACCCGCCTGCCAACGCCAGGTACACCGGGCAGGTCAAATGCTAGCATATTTGGCAATGGCGGGCAGGTCTCTGGCACTGGCGGGCAGGTCTTTGGCACTGGCGGGCGACACAAATGGCACTGGCGGGCAGGTCGACGACTTTGCCAGCTACGGAGCGAAGCGGAGCTAACTTTGTGATATGTCTAAAGAATTGATCATCAATGCTATGGACCACGAAACGCGAGTTGCCTTTGTAGGGAACGGAAACCTCGAGGAGCTCTTCATTGAAAGACCCAAAGGCTCTGACATTGCAGGCAATATTTACAAAGGACGGGTCGTGCGCGTGCTTCCCGGCATGGAAGCAGCATTTGTTGACATAGCTCTTGAGCAGGCCGCTTTTATCTATGTGGCGGATGTCTTGAACCATTACCATGAGTTTGAGTATTTCATGCAGTTACTCTCTGACGAGGACAAGAACGCTCTAACCGACCTTGAAAGGGAGAGTCGCCCCGCTTGCCTGGACCAAGAGCTCATGATTGAAGATCTCCTTCATGAGAGGCAAGAAATTATAGTCCAGGTGTCCAAGGCTCCTATTGGAAACAAAGGAGCCAGGGTTACAACCAGGATATCACTGCCAGGTCGTTTTCTGGTCCTCATGCCTACCACAGATCACATTGGGGTTTCTCGGCGTATAGAAGATGAAGATGAGCGAAGACGGCTAAAGGAAATCTTGACAGGCCTCCGCCCTGAAAACTACGGCGTCATTGCAAGGACGGTCAGTGAAGGGGTCAACAGGGGAAAACTTGCAAATGAAATGGACTTTCTCGTGTCTCTGTGGCTGGACATTCAAAAAAAGGGGGCCAATGCACCGGTGCCCAGTCTGCTGCACAAAGAGCTAAACGTGACCCTCAGAGCGGTCCGGGATCTCTTTACCCATGAAGTTGACAAGCTCGTCATTGATTCCAGGGGGGGGTACGAAGAAATCTTGAAGTTTTTAGATACATTCATGCCGAGGCTTAAAGCATCCGTCGAACTGTATGAGGACAGCGAGCCTATTTTTGATGCTTACAACCTCGAATCCGAAATATCCCGTGCCCTGAAAAAGAAGGTCTGGCTCAAATCCGGAGGGTATATAGTCATCGAGCATACTGAAGCCTTGGTGGCAATTGATGTCAATACTGGCCGGTACGTGGGAAGACATAATTTAGAGGAGACCATCCTCAAGACGAACCTCGAAGCGGTCAAGGAAATCGCTTATCAGATCAGGCTCCGGGATATCGGTGGACTGATAATTATTGATTTTATCGACATGGAGAAAAAATCAAATCGAGAGAGGGTGTGCAATGCCCTGAAGGAGGCCCTCAAGAAAGACCGGAGCAAGACCCATGTGCTTCCCGTGTCTGAGTTAGGGCTCATCGAAATGACGCGAAAGCGCACCCGCGAGACTCTAAGCCGCATGCTTTGTGAACCATGCTTTTACTGTGAGGGCGAAGGGTATCTCAAGTCGAAACGCACGGTTTGTTACAATATCTATCGGGATATGCGCCGGGAGTCTGGCGAGATGCTGGCTCCGCGCATCACTCTGATAGTACACCCCGAGATTGCGGAGTTGCTTCTGGGGGAGGAGAGTTCCCTAATAGATTCCCTCGAAGTAGCCCTGAATAAAAAGATTATCGTTAAGCCTGATCCACATTTTCATATCGAGCAATATGAGATGTATGAAATGCACAAGAATTACCTTGACAGGGAGCCTTGATTACTTATAATGACTTGTTATGTTAGCAAAATTTCAGCCGATTATGAACTTATCGCCCTTTGGGCGGACCTGAGTGCCTAAAGCGCCTAAAGTAATCCGTGTAATCTGCGAAATCTGCGGATTAAATTCATTGTTCAAAAAAGGAAATTCCTATACTATAAACTTAGGAAGGTTACTAACATGTATGCTGTAATATCCACTGGGGGCAAACAATACAAAGTCTCGGAAGGGGAAACACTAAGGGTTGAAAAGATCCCGGGTGAGATAGGCGCGCCTGTCTCCTTTGACCGTGTACTCATGTTTTCCAATGGCAAGACGGTTAAGGTCGGTCAGCCGACACTTACTGATGTGGCTGTGACAGGTCATATTGTGGAACAAGGAAAGGCCAAAAAGATCATTGTCTTCAAATATAAACGGCGGAAGCGTTATCGGAGAAAACAGGGCCATCGGCAGCAGTACACGGCACTTAGGATTGATACCATTCGAACTTAGCTGCACTTTGTTTCGCTATTGGTTGAGTCGTCGAGTCGTTGAGTGCCCGCCCTGGCGCATATTTCATGCATGCAAGCAGATGGCCAGATAACCAGGTCTGGGCCAGGGGTCGAGTCGTTAACCACTTGACCGTTTTCCCACTCAACCACTTGACTACTCAACTAAAGTCGTAGAAATTTTCCGCCGTAGGCGGATAGAAATTCCAAGACGTTTAGGGAGCAACAAAGCTATGGCACACAAGAAAGCAGGCGGGAGTTCACGAAACGGCCGTGACAGCGCCGGTCAGAGGCGTGGGGTGAAGCGTTTCGGCGGGCACAAGGTTTCGGCAGGTAATATACTGGTGCGACAGCTCGGGACGAAGATACACCCCGGCAACAACGTGGGCATTGGGAGGGATTACACACTCTTTGCCAAAATCGATGGACTCGTCACTTTTGAACGCATGGGACGATCCAGAAAAAGGCTCAGCGTTTATCCCGTGTCAGCCTGAGGGGCGATATCCGGAGAGTCCATATTCGTCCATAAGCATTCACCACAGAGATCGCAGGGACATTTTTATTCATCTATCATTGCGGCGTTCTCTGTGTTCTCTGCGGTGAACTATTAGGAAGAGACGTCCCGTCGGCCACACGGGATATATGAAATTCATTGATGAAGCGTCGATCACTGTCCAGTCTGGGGATGGCGGAAATGGCTGCGTGAGTTTTAGACGCGAGAAATACGTTCCCAGAGGCGGACCAAACGGTGGAGATGGCGGCAAGGGCGGTGATGTACTTTTCGAAACCACACTCCGGATGCACACCCTTTACAGCTTCAATTTCAAAAGACATTTCAGGGCTGAACGAGGGAAACACGGTCGAGGAAAAAATCAGTCAGGAAAAAGCGGCAAGGACCTGATCATCTTCGTCCCTCCCGGCACTTTAGTCAAGGAGGCCGAAACCGGGCGCGTACTCAAGGAGTTTGTGCGGAGCAGTGAATCTTTCTTGGTGGCTCGTGGTGGACGGGGTGGCCTTGGAAATCAACATTTTGCATCGCCAAGGAAGCGTGCACCTCGATATGCCCAAGAAGGTCAACCCGGCCAGACCCTTTCCTTGAAACTTGAGCTAAAACTCCTGGCCGATGTTGGCATCATAGGGCTACCGAATGCAGGCAAGTCTACCCTGGTGTCAAAGCTTTCCTCCGCACGTCCCAAGGTTGCCGACTACCCCTTTACAACGCTAACACCCACCCTCGGCGTGGTTGAGCCTCAGGAAACCGACCCCTTTGTCATAGCCGATATCCCGGGACTTATTGAAGGTGCGCACCGCGGGGTGGGTCTTGGAACCAGGTTTCTGAGACACGTGGAGAGGAGCCAATTTTTGCTTCACCTGATCGATCTTTCCTCCGTTCCATCGGAAGACCCCCTTAGCCCGTATCATACTGTCAATCAGGAGCTCCGGCAGTTCAGTCCAGCCCTTGGCCGAAAACCCCAGGTAATTGCATTGAACAAGGTAGACAAACCCGGTACCCATGCTGTGGCGGAAAAACTTCGCAATGCCCTTCAGCCATTGAATCCCGACGTATGGGTCATTTCAGCCATCACGGGTGAGGGCCTGGAGCGATTAAGAGACCATTTGGCTGGGCTTGTGGAGAAGGTCAGACAGGCTGAGTTCGATAAAATCGAGGTAACTACTCAGGTTCAAGGTTCCACGGTTCACGGTTAACCATTATAGGTTCCGGGTTCACGGTTCCGGGTTCACGGTTAACCCCTGAACCGCTGAACCCTTGAACCGTTGAACCTTTTTATCTTGAACCGTGAACCTGACAACCTGAGTAGTTACAAATCGAGAACCCCGAGATCGATACATGACTGTTAGACAGGAACGTCTTCAAATTCGAAGAAACCTCTTTGACCGTGTCAGGCGAGCTGTCGTCAAGGTTGGCAGCGGGGTACTCACCCATGAACAGGGTCTTAACGATAGAGTGATAAAACGCCTGGCCCGAGAGGTGTCTATGCTTATGGACCAGGGGCGTCAGGTGATCCTTGTCAGTTCCGGGGCCATCGCCTCGGGGATGAAAAAGGTGGGTATGGCTGAAAGGCCTTCTGATATCCCACACAAGCAAGCGATTGCCGCTATAGGACAGTCCCGGCTCATGCTAGAGTACGAGAAGTCCTTTGCTCGTTATCAAAAGAAAGCGGCTCAAATCCTGTTGACCAGAGATGACCTTTGCAACCGGAGGCGTTATCTGAATGCCCGCAATACCATCAACGTTCTCTTAGATTGGAAGATCATTCCTGTCATCAACGAGAATGATACAGTGGTTGTGGAGGAGATCAAATTCGGAGACAATGACAACCTGTCGGCCATGATTACCCATTTGATGGATGCCCAGATACTGATCAACCTGACCGATATTGACGGCTTTTATGACAAAAACCCGGCGGCCCACAAAGACGCCTTACTCATACCCATGGTGTCCAGGATCGACCGTGCCATGGAAAGGGCAGCCTGTGATATTCCAGGGGCTTTCGGCATGGGTGGGATGTCGAGCAAGATCCAGACGGCAAAGAAGGTCACCACGAGCGGAATTCCTATGGTCATTGCAAGCGGCCTTAAACCAAACATCCTGAAAAGACTCTTTGAGGGCCGGGACATGGGAACCCTTTTTCTCCCAGGAAAGGAAAAGATGGGCAGTCGGAAATGTTGGATTGCCTTCACTCTAAAGGCAAAGGGTACCGTCAAGGTAAACAGAGGAGCAGCCAGGGCCATCCGCAAAGACGGCGGAAGCCTGCTGCCGATTGGTATTCAGAATGTTGAGGGTGACTTTGGTGTAGGCGCTGCCGTCAGTTGCATAGACCCGGATGGGGTGGCTTTTGCCAGGGGGCTTGTAAACTATAGGGCCGCTGATATCAGGAAGCTCATGGGCCTTAAGACCAGCCAGATCGAACAGCGATTGGGATATAAGCACTACGACGAGGTGATTCACAGAGATAACTTAGTCATTACCATTGATGATTGACGATTGACAGGGTGTGAATCACAGCTGTTGGCAATGAGAAAATCCATGTCCGTCTGCTACGTATTTAGCTTTGGGGAAAAGGTTTCGGGTTTCAGGTGTCAGGATCGAGAAACTTGAAGAGCTGAAACCTGAAACCTGAACACTGACACCTCACAATTGAACTCAATAACCAACAATCTTGATTTACACCCCGATTGACAAATGACCAAGGACAAAGGAGGGAACTGTATGTCAATAGAAAAGATCATCACGGATATGGCCCGAGATGCAAAAGAGGCTGCAAAGATGGTGGCCCGTCTAAGTACGCAGAAAAAAGACGAGGCATTAAAGCGCATTGCCCAAAAGCTCCTTGATGAGGCCGCCACGATCAAACAGGAAAACGAAAAGGACCTGGAAGATGCAAGACAAAAAGGGCTTTCAGAGGCCATGATCGACCGGCTCACGGTCAGTGATGCGGTCATAGAATCGATGGCTGGCGGCTTGCGCGACGTGGCAAGGCTCCCCGACCCGGTGGGAACGGTTACCGGAATGTGGCTGCGCCCCAACGGTCTCCAGGTTGGTCGCGTGCGCATTCCCTTAGGCGTTATTGGGATGATCTATGAGTCGAGACCG
The DNA here is from genome assembly GCA_019307135.1 of Deltaproteobacteria bacterium. Taxonomy (GTDB): domain Bacteria; phylum Desulfobacterota; class Desulfobacteria; order Desulfobacterales. Next base: position 6,146 of record JAFDKF010000050.1, on the reverse strand, counting down.
AATGCCACTATCGACGCTGCAGGGCTTTGCCTGAAGGCCGGCAATGCGGCGATCCTGCGCGGCGGCTCAGAGGCCTTTCACTCAAATGCCATTCTGGCCCAGATCATCCAGGGGGCACTTCGGGAAACCGGCATACCGGAAGCTGCTGCCCAGGTGGTCCCGGTAAGGGACAGGACTGCCGTGAACGTGCTCCTTACTCAGGAGGAATATGTGGACCTCATCATCCCCAGGGGAGGTGAGGGACTAATCCGTTTTGTGGCTGAAAATTCCAAGATCCCTGTCCTCAAACACTATAAAGGTGTCTGCCATGTCTTTGTAGATGAGGATGCAGACCCTGGTATGGCTGAAAAGATTTCGTACAATGCCAAGGTGCAGCGGCCAGGCGTTTGCAACGCCATGGAAACCCTTTTGGTCCATGAAGCTGTAGCCGGGTCATTTCTCCCTCAAATGGCCAAGCGCTTCGGGGAGGCGGGCGTGGAGCTGCGGGGGTGTCCTAAGACCTGTCAGATCGTGCCGGAGGCCAAAAAAGCCTCTGAGGAGGATTGGCCGGCCGAGTACCTGGACTTGATCCTTGCGGTCAAGGTGGTTGCCTCTATGGAAGAGGCCATGGACCACATTGCGCGGTACGGATCAGCCCACACCGAGGCGATTGTCACCTCGGACTATGCCCGGGCCCGGCAGTTTCTGAAGGAAGTGGATGCCTCAGTGGTCCTGGTAAATGCCTCTACGCGGTTCAATGACGGGGGAGAACTCGGTTTGGGGGCCGAGATCGGGATCAGCACTTCCAAACTCCATGCTTACGGGCCAATGGGACTGGAGGAGTTGACGACCACCAAGTTTGTGGTTTTTGGAGACGGACAAGTCAGAACTTAGTTCTAAAATTCCTGTTTTTTCTGGCAGAAAATTTAAGAAATAATCACAAAAACACGAAACGACGAAAGCACGAAAGAGAAAAAGAACGAAAAAGACCAAAGCACAAATAAATGCAATGCGCCGAAAATTCAATGTGAGAAACTTTGGCAATTTGTCATTGGGATTTGACTCGACATTTGGTTTTAGTATCTGAAATTGCTTCTTTTCGTGTTTTCGTACTTTCGTGTTTTCGTGATAAATTTATTTCTTTTTTGTTCCGGTTTATCCGGCTTAGGATGTATTTGTGCGATTAGGCCTTTTTGGGGGTACCTTCAATCCGATCCACTTGGGCCACCTCAGGGCTGCGGTAGAGGTCCGGGAGGCTTTCAACCTGGACAGACTCTTGTTAATCCCATCAGCCCACCCCCCTCACAAGAGGGCCGATCATGTGGCCAATGCTGAGGATCGTTTGGAGATGGTCCGCCTGGCCATACAGGATGAGCCCTCCCTTGAGGCCTCTGACGTAGAACTGGCTCGTCCCGGCCTCTCATACACGATCGAGACCTTGCGATACTTCCAGGAGCAGTTTGGTCCTGAAAGTGACATCCATTTTATTGTCGGCCAGGATGCCTTTTCGGAAATCACCACATGGAAGTCGTATCAGGGGCTTTTTGAGACTGCTCATTTCATTGTGATGACCCGTCCCCGCTCAAAGCTGCGTAGCCTGGGGGACTTTATCCACACCCAGATATCTGCAGAGTATCAATACGATCCCATATCCAACCGATACAGCCACCCCCGGTGGTGCACCATCTTCTGTCTGAATATCACTTACCTGGATATTTCGGCCACCGAGATACGAGAATGGATCAGACGGGGTCGCTCCATCCGTTTCCTCGTCCCCGACGTGATCCAGGGCTTTATTAACAAAAAGGGACTCTACCGATGACGCTACCCTACGAGCCGACTCTTGACCCTTACGTGAAAGCAGCCCTTGCTATGAAGGCATTTGATGTAGTCGTTCTTGATGTGCACGAATTGGCGTCCTTTGCGGACACCTTTATTATATGCAGCGGCCGGTCCCACCGCCAGGTCTCGGCCATTGCCGAATTCATAGAACACGACTTGAAGAAACAAGGGATCAAGCCTCTGGGTGTAGAGGGTCTCCAAGAAGGACACTGGGTCCTTATGGACTATGGCGATGTGGTCATTCACGTCTTCTATGAGCCGGTACGGATTTCCTATGACCTTGAAGGCCTGTGGTCAGACGCCAGGCGGATCGAGGAAAGTGAGCTAAAGTGAGCTAAAGTGCCTAAAGTTACTTTGTCCATTAGTTGTGAACTTCGTGTTTTTTCTGGCAGAAAATACCTGGGATACACTGTGTTTCAATGCTGACAAATAATTGAGGAATTTAGGGATTCAGGGATTGAGGAATTAAGATAGGGAACATTCCGTCAATTTCCAAATTCCTAAATTCCGGCTTGTCCCGGTTAGACACTTGTCATGAAAGAACTCACACATCAGCCACCTGAGAAACAGAAGAAACTCGCGCTCATCAGCCCCAAAGACCTCTTGAGGCTCCCGGGTAAGAAGGCCCTTGAACTGATTCTTGAGTCGCCCAGACCTGTTACACTGGTGCAATCGTTGGCCGAAGAAGATCTCTTCTGGCTTATCCAGGAGATTGGTCCTGAGGATGCCCTTCCGATCCTGTCCCTTGCCTCCAATGATCAGTGGCAGTATCTGCTGGACCTGGAGCTGTGGACAAAGGACCGTCTGGAAATCGATTCGGTCAATCGCTGGCTGCACCTTCTGCTCGAGGCAGACCCAGAGAGGTTCCTGATCTGGGGACTGCGCGAGCATATCGAGCTTATCGAGCTCCATCTTTTCAAGCACATCGAGGTCAGAATAATGGAAGAGGATGAATCGCCATCCGATTTCGGTGAGGGGTATTTCAGCCTGGACGGTCTCTTCTATATTCGGATCAAGCATGAAAAGTACGAACAAACCATCAGGCAGTTCCTTGAGCGACTTGCGCAGCACAACCTCAGCAGATTTCGTGAGGTCTTGCTGGAATTGGCCGGGGTCCGGCCAGCAGAAGTGGAAGAGAACATATACAGACTCAGAAATGTGCGGTTGGCTGAAAAGGGCTTCCTCCCCTTTGAGGAGGCCATCGGGATCTATCAGTATTTTGACCCACAAAGCCTTCTTGAAAAGGAGCCTGAGCTCCGCAAAGTCACACAAGACCAACAGCCCCCTCAGCCCGTACCTGTCTCCATGTCGCTGCTTATCCAGGATCAGGACCTTTTTTACAACTCTTTGAAACGCATAGAACATGGTCATATTCTGGAACGACTTCAGATGGAATTTACTGCAATGTGCAACCAGATTGTTTCAGCAGATGGCCTTATGATCCGGGACAAAGAAAACCTGGCGGATGTGGTAAGAAAGGCTTGTGGATATTTGGGTATTGGCCTCGAAAAAGTCACTGGCGGAGACCCACATAAGGCTGCTCGCTTACTTCAAAAGTTTCCTTTACACCACGTCTTTCGCGTAGGTTATGGTGCTGCCCTGAAGCTCCGATGGAACACAGAAAAATGGCTCAAAAAGAGCTGGTTCGTCAGGGAGTCGTTTGCGCTCAGCTTCTGGGGGAATTACTGGAAGGGAATACTGGAAGGCCTACTCAGAAAACGTCCTCTTTTTTACACAGGTTTTTCTGAGGGCGAGCCATACCGTGAGTTTAAGACCTTAGAAGAGATCACACGCTGCCACAGAGCCTTTGATCAGATCACGACCCTGGATCACCTCCTGTCTCTGCTGTTTGCTCAAACCGCTGTCGTTCACCCGGTTCAAGCCTATCACCCGGTTACTTACAAAAATCTTCTTTTGACCTGCTGGGTCAGACACCACCTGGGCCTACCAGAAGAAACAAAGTCCCTTGGCATCGAGGAATTGAAGATCTTTTTCAGAAATCTTTGGGTAAAAGAAGCAAGGCCGTATCGGGTGGACACAAAAATGAAACAGGCATTTTTGGACTGGCTTCAAATGCGATCTGATCAGGCTATCGATGAGATTCTAAGCCAAGTGGGCAAAACCTTTGAACGCCTCTTTGGCGAGCTTGAAAAGGAATATGGATCGGTTTCCCTAAAGGATCTCGAGCCAAGATACATCAAGCATTTCCTGGTCACACCGTGAGCCATAGCATTTTGGATTTAGGTTGCACATCATTTCGATATAAATTAATGGGAGAAAGATGCAGAGAATACCGATCAATCTTGCCACGCCTGGGATGAAACTTGCAACAGCGGTCACCAACGAGAGAGGAATGGCCCTATGTGGCCCAGGAACCGAACTGAGCGAGGAAATGATCACCCGTCTTTCTGATATGGGGGTCAACCGTATCACGGTCGAGGGACACCCAGTGGATACGGGCCATGCGGAAAAAAGCCTCAGCCAACAGATAGACGAACTTCATGCGCGTTTCAGGAAAGTTGAAGGAAACCCACTCATGAAAAGGGTCAAGGATATCTTTTTGGAGCAGTTGAAAAAAAGGGCGAATGAGGAATGACGGTTGATAAGGACAATATCAGGAAACGGGTGGAGGCATTGAAAAGTGTGCCGACCATGCCAGGCATCTTCGAAAAGATCAGTCGGTTGATAGACAGTTCAGAAACGGCTTTTGCTGATATCGCAAATGTTATCTCCACTGATCAGGCCCTCTCTGCCAAAGTCCTTCGACTTGTCAATTCTACATTCTATGTAACTACATACAAAAGGGGACACTCTTAACTATTTAGCTTGATTGTATAGGAAATTCCTTTTTAGACACGGATTACACGGATGGTATATTGTTTGAACAATGGTTCATTGTTCAAACAATGCTTCCATTTCATAAATGCTGCCGCATTTGTGAAATAAAGGGCAGTGTAATCAGTGAAATCCGTGTCAGAGATTTTTTTAAATTCGCCCGAAGGGCGTTAAGTTCATAATCTGAATTAGGTATGCCATTCGGTTTGCATGCCGAGAAAACCACGAACTGGAACGGCATCAGTACTGCGGTCACAGCGTCTTGACGGCAAAAAGAAAAAACAACTGGCAGGATACGGACAAAGTTCTGGGGATGTTTGGCGAGAATTTTGTGGAAAGTGTCCTTAAACTAAAAATTTCAGTTCCGGCTGTCAGCAAATCAGCAATTCGAGGCGAGAAGCTGGCAAAGGATAGAAAATATTCGCTGGTCGGATAAACCTAAGTTAAAAAGTTAACTACGTCCCCAATAGGCCCTCGGTCGAGTTCTTCAGCAGGGTCAAGAAGAAACTCTCCATTAGCGGGGTTGCGGTACTCAATCTCTGGGATGAAGGGCCTAAAGATCACGTAATCGAAAAGCCCTTCTGCACCATGTTTCCTGAAACCGCGTGTATTCGAAGTGGTGACGGCTACAACCTGATTCTCTTCGGTAAGGCTTCTGACAAAATCCCACAGTCCGAGGAATTGGTGACCGAAGCCCGCCGGCTTACCTCGAATTTGGGCCTATCCTTTGATCTCGGCAAAGTGGCTGAGCGATTGGTGATCGCCCGCCCCAAATCATAACTGCCTGCATCCGTTGCGAAACTCGGTCTGGAAACATGCAGTTTAGCCTAACAGATTGACACAACTTATGATTTGAGTTACATATCTTCACTCAAATTGGGCAATTCGCGTGTAAAGATAGCAAGATAGTTACAAGGAAGTTACACTCCCGTCTGCTTCAGCCAAACCTAAACACCTTGGTGCGGCAGAAGTCGGCAAGAGCCTCGTATTTTTGTCACTTTTTGTTATTGTAGTATCAAGGGTGCTACGAAAGGCTGAACTTTAAGATGATGGCCTGTAACTGAGATCCGAGCAGTAGTGAGAGCTTTTCTACCCTTTACCCTTTTAGGAGAAATGAAATATGGGATAATGAGACTTTCTATAAATACCCGTCAAGTCCATATGACGACGGCATTTTACTAAATGAATACAGAAACGAGTTTTCGCTTGTAGCAGCAAAACGTAAGGACGGCAAGACCTACATGGAATGGGTGTTTCCTCAGAAGAGAGATGGGAGCAAAAAGCCTATTGACAAAAGTGTTCCGTGGAAGATCAAGCTCGGGTCTAAGGCTGAAGCCATCGCTGTGTTAAAGTTCTTTTTGGACAAGTTAGAGGGGGGGACGCCTCCGTCTGATGAAATTCCTGTGGATGGCTGGAGTGATGAAAGTCAGTATGACGATGAGATTCCGTTTTAGTGGAGAAATTAGAACCGGAGGTGTGATCATATGAAG
>JAFDKF010000049.1 GCA_019307135.1 Deltaproteobacteria bacterium | reverse complement strand
GTTAGCATTTACCGTGTTTTGTCAATGAGTTGATGGTTATGAGGGAGACGTCGTAGGGGCGGCTTTACGCCGCCCGCCAAATCGATTCGGGCGAGGTAAACTCGCCCCTACGGGGAGCCGCCGATCAGAATTAGATCATTCGGAAGGGCTCAGGAATCACCTTAACCGCACAGGTCGAAAAATTTTCTTAAAGGGCATAAATGCCAGACAAAATGAGACTAACAATCGATGACCAGGTCACAGAGGTTGAACCCGGAACGACTGTGCTGGCTGCGGCTTCCTCTGCTGGGATCCATATCCCAACCTTATGTGATCACGGCGAACACCCCTGTCAACTCTGCGTAGTTCAGATTGAGGGTAGAAAGGGCTTGGTACGGGCCTGTTCCACCCTGGCAGAAGATGGAATGGTTGTGGATACCCAGAGTGAGTCTGTTCGGGCACACCGCAAACATATGCTGGAAGTAAAGCTTTCCCGACACTATGGAGACTGTATCTCCCCATGTTCTTTGACCTGCCCTGCTGGCATCAATATCCAGGGATATCTGAGCCTGATCGCCAGGGGTCATTATCTTGAGGCCCTCAGGCTCATCAAGGAGAAGAACCCTCTCCCATTGTCCACCGGGAGGGTCTGCCCACATCCTTGTGAGGCCATGTGCCGCCGGGTTCTGGTTGAGGAACGTGTGCCGATAAACCACCTGAAGCGCTTTGTTGCAGACTATGCCATGCATCTTGAAGAGATTGACATGGTCGAGCCTTTGCCACCTGCCGGGCATCGTGTGGCAGTCATCGGTGGTGGGCCGGCAGGGCTATCAGCAGCCTACTATTTAGCCCGAAAGGGTCATGCGGTTACGATCTTTGAGGCGATGCCCGAATTGGGTGGAATCCTTCGGTATGCCATACCTGAGTATCGACTACCAAAGAAGATCCTGGATCGGGAAATAAGAAACATAGTTGAAACCGGCGTACATGTGAGGACAGGACAGCGTCTGGGGAAGGATTTTACTGTGGAGGATTTAACCAAAGAAGGCTTTGAGGCTTTCTTTATGGCCACCGGCACCTGGCAAACAAGGAAAATAGGGATGGAAGGGGAAGATCTGGAAGGGGTCTTTTCAGGGCTGGAATTCCTTAGACGTGTGCGTATTGGTGAAGATGTTCCTATTGGCAAAAGAGTGGCTGTGATCGGAGGCGGAAACTCGGCCCTTGATGTAACCCGGACCTGTCTCAGGATGGGTGCTGAAGAAGTCACGATTATCTACCGCCGCAGCCGGCTGGAGATGCCGGCCAGGGAGCAGGAGGTTAGGGAAACAGAAGCAGAAGGGGTTAAACTGTTTCTTGTGGCCACCCCTTCGAGGATCACCAAAAAGGGGGGACATCTGAACCTTGAAGTACTCCGAACCTGCCTCCGTGAACCGGACGAGAGCGGACGACGTCGTCCTGTACCACTTCCAGGCACTGAGTTCGTGATTGAGGCGGATAACGTGATCACAGCGGTCGGCCAGAGCCCTGATCTCTCATTTGTGTCTTCAGGAAGTAAGATCAGTGAACTCGCTCTGTCCGAGGATACCCTCACAGTTGACCCGGACACCGTTGAAACTAACATAAAGGGCGTTTTTGCCGGTGGGGATGCTGTGAGTGGTCCAAGGACGGTTGTTGAGGCGATTGCAGCCGGTCGGAAGGCCGCGGATTCCATACATTTTTACCTCGCCGGAGCACCGATAACGCTTCCTCCGAGGGAAGTCAATGTGACCAGAGGGAAGAACCTTGATGAGGTGGCTCTTAAGAACTTTGACGGTATTCAGATCGAGCCGGTTGAGCGGATTCCGGAACGCCCTGCCAATATACGTGTGAGGGATTTTTGCGAATATACGTTAGGCTTTTCCGAAGATATGGCCCTTCGAGAGGCACAGCGATGTCTGAGCTGCGGCTGCGTGGCTGTGTCCAAATGTGAACTCCGAAGGCTTGCTACGGAATACGATGTGGATCTTTCTGTTTCAGGGACGCCAAAAGCCCCCCAATACGAGATAGACAACAGTCATCCTTTTATCACCATCGATCCAAACAAATGCATCTTCTGCCAGCGCTGCAAGAACAACTGCGAATACCAGGCAATGGAGCTTAATGCCACAGAATTCGATGAAAATGACCTTCCTTTGAATCTTGTGATCAGACTCAACCAAAGATGTACCTCCTGCGGAAAATGTGTGGACAGTTGTCCCACAGGTGCCATGGTGAAGAAGCATGTCACACTCCCCGTTCCTTTTGATGAATTAAGACAAGTAAGGACTGTATGCGCCTATTGCGGGTGTGGCTGTAATCTTACCTTAAACGTGAAGGGAGAATCCCTTGTGGAGGTGACGTCTGATCCGAGCCATGCCCCCAATTTCGGAGATACCTGTGTAAAAGGTCGATTCGGGTACGATTTTGTCCATCATCCAAAGCGTCTTAAGGTTCCTCTTGTCCGAAAAGGTGATTATTTTAAGGAAACAACATGGGATGAAGCCCTTGGCCTAATTGCCGAAAAGCTGTTGCAATTAAAAGAAAGATATGGTCCACAGGCTCTGGCGGCCCTGAGTTCTGCTAAATGTACAAATGAGGAAAACTACATCATGCAGAAATTTATGCGTGCTGCGATCGGGACCAACAATGTGGACCACTGTGCGCGGCTTTGACACGCCTCGACTGTGGCCGGTCTGGCCGCTGCCTTTGGAAGTGGAGCGATGACCAACTCTATGGAGGACATAGAGTTGGCTCATGTCATTCTTGTCACCGGCAGCAATCCCACAGACAACCATCCTATCGTGGATCTGCATATCAGGCGGGCCGTGGCCAATCATGGAGCGAAACTAGTCGTGGCCGACCCCCGCAAGTTAGAATTGGTGAACTATGCCCATACCTGGCTTCGTCCCAGACCAGGTACGGACGTGGTCTGGCTCAATGGCCTGATGCACGTCATAATAAAGGAAGGATTGTGGGATAGGTCCTATGTAGAGGAAAGAACAGAAAACTTTTCTTCATTAAAAGAGACGGTGATAAAGTACGATCCCGAGTTTGTGGAAAGGATCACCGGTATCCCTGCCGAGGACCTCAAGGAGGTTGCCCGCCTTTATGCCGAAGCTGAAGTCGCCACTATCGTTTATGCCATGGGGATTACCCAACACGCGGCCGGCACTGACAATGTGAAGTCCATTGCCAATCTGGCCATGCTGTGCGGGAATGTCGGAATCGAGGGAGGAGGGGTAAACCCACTCCGTGGGCAGAACAATGTCCAGGGGGCGTGCGATATGGGGGCCCTTGCCGATGTGCTGCCAGGGTATCAAAGCCTTTCCGATCAGGGGGTCATAGAGAAGTTTGAACGGGCATGGAAGGTAAAGATTTCTCCTGAGCCCGGCCTGGTCGTCACAGAGATCTGGCCTGCCGCAGCCAGGGGGAAGTTGAAAGCCCTGTATATTATGGGCGAAAATCCGGTGGCAAGCAATCCTAATGCCAGCCAGGTGACGGCTACTTTGAAGAAATTGGATTTCTTGGTGGTACAAGACATATTCATGACCGAGACGGCCAATCTGGCCCATGTAGTTCTTCCGGCGGCGAGTTCTGCGGAAAGGGAGGGTACCTTCACAAACACTGAAAGGTGCGTCCAGAGGGTGAGACAGGCCCTTCCCCTGGTAGGCCAGGCCCGGCCGGACTGGCAAATCATTTGTGAACTGGCCGAAAGGATGGGCTACCCCATGGGCTACCGGTCCCCGGAAGAGATCATGGAAGAAATCGCCCGTCTCACCCCAATTTATGGTGGGATTCACTATGATCGTTTGGAAAAAGACGGCCTCCAGTGGCCTTGTCCGACGCGAGATCATCCCGGGACACCAATCCTTCACAAGGGCCGGTTTACCCGGGGCAAGGGGCTATTTCATCCTGTTGAATTCATTCCTCCCAGCGAACTGCCGGATGAAACCTACCCTTTCATCCTCTCCACAGGGCGGGTACTCCACCACTACAACAGCGGCACCATGACCAGAAAGATTCCGGGCCTACAGGTCCTTTACCCTGAGCCGTTGTTGGAGGTCCATCCGAAAGACGCTGAAGAATTCGGTATTGAAGAAAAGTCAATGGTCAAGGTTTCCTCTCGCCGTGGCGAACTGGTGGCCAGGGTCCAGCTTACAAGGAGATGTCCCGAGCGGGTCGTCTTCATCCCTTTCCACTTCCGAAGAGCGGCCGCAAATCTTCTGACCATTAATGCCCTGGACGCAGTCTCGAAGATACCCGAGTACAAGGTTTGCGCGGTCAAGGTGGAGGCGTGGAAAAAACGAGCTTGAGAATCGAAGCCGATCCGTGTCAGGTTTTCAGCGCCCTTTATCACAAGCCGGGCGCTATTTTTTTGGAAAGCCAGAGACCTTCCTTTACGGAGCGGTACTCCTTTATTGCCTGGGAGCCGGAGAAGGTTTTTAGCGGAGATATCGCAAAGCTTAACAAGGATGATTTCTTTGCTTTTTTATCCTCCCATACCCGGGACTACTTTATAGCCGGCTATATAGGATACGAGGCCTGCCAGTGGATAGAAGACCTCCCCCGGCCTGGCGGCAAGGACACTCCGAATCCCGATATCTGTCTTGCGGCCTATTCGCGGTTTCTGGTCTTTGATCATATCTGCAAAACCTGGTCTTGCTGGCACAAAGACACGCCCCTTTCCCTACCCGAGTCTCAGAGGAAAAGGCGTGAAGGCGGGTCCAGTAAAATGATCGGCTTCAATCAGAGTAAGGCTGCTTATCTTGAAAATATTGGGCGCGTGCTCGATCATATCAGGGCTGGGGATGTGTATCAGATCAACTATACCCAGAGGGTCTATTTTGAATGTCCCGGAGATCCATTTGACTTGTACTTACGCCTCAAGGAGATCCAGCCGGTTTCCTATGCCGCCTTCATGAATATGGGAAAAGGAGTGGTCATTTCCGGCAGCCCGGAACTCTTCTTACGCATCAAGCAAAACACGATCTTGAGCAAACCCATGAAGGGAACGAGAAAAAGGTCTCGGCAGCCCGGCGCCGACAGGAAATTGAGGCGAGAACTGAAAGAGAGTGAAAAGGATCAGGCAGAAAACGTTATGATTGTGGACCTTATGAGAAATGACCTGGGGCGCTTTTGTGCGTACGGTTCCGTAAAGGTTCCAAGGCTGTATGTGGTTGAGGCATATGACACTGTTTATCAAATGGTTTCTTACGTGAGGGGGACAGTTAGAAGTAATACCCTGGTCTCTGACATCATCCGCGCTACTTTTCCGCCAGGCTCTATCACAGGGGCTCCCAAGAAAAGGGCCATGGAAATCATTTGTAATCTCGAGCCCCACCAGCGAGGCGTTTACTGTGGGGCGATTGGGTACTTTTTTCAGGATGAGATGGTACTGAATGTAGCCATTCGAACCCTTGAACTCTGGGACGGACAGGGTGTGCTGGGGGTTGGAGGGGGTATCGTGGCCGACTCAGATCCCGAACTCGAATATGAGGAAAGTATCATTAAGGCAAAGGCTTCCATGATGGCATTGGGGATAAAGCTGTGAAAAGTTGGGGGAGCCCCCCTGTCCCCGTTACCCTTTGGAGTCCTTGACAAAAGCGCGCCTTGCTGGTATCCTAAATTAAACGTTTCGGAATTTTTGCAACCCCTTGAAATCATAGCTCTTTTAGTGGTAGTTTTCTGTGCCATTATTCCGTCATTCCAATTGCGGAGCGCAGCGAAGCTAAGTTCAATTTTGCTGTGACCTGTCAATATCAAGCATAAGGGGATTCTAAAGTCAGGTTGCTCCCTGGCATGGCTTGATGTCAATCAAGGATGATTTCAGTGGAAAAGAACCTGAAAATCTGCCTACCTAGCTCCTAACGGAGATTCGTTATTCCGTTAGGAGCCCCCAACATATTAGCCGGATAAAGACAAACCAGTTCTTAAGCTGCCATGGAAAGCTATGGATCTCAACTGATCATTTCCCGTTATTTCTGACCAGATATCTAAAGTCCCTGATTCTTTTTGGTGTTCAGCTCCTGAGCGCAAGTGGCTTTCTTTCAATCTTGTAGTTGAAGCTGTTACAAGACGGTTTGCCGATTGTGACTTTGCCAAAGTCGTAAGGGGCTGTTTCGGCTTTTCTGTTCCTGCATATTAGGAGTGCCTAAAGTGAGCTAAAGTGACCTAAAGTGCCTAAAGTTATGGATAGGATAATTGAGGATCAGATCACAAAGTCTGGAACTTCTATTAGCGCAATTACCGAGAAGCCAATCAGTCCAGCCTCCGGCCCGCAGAGCCTACGCCTGGAGACAAGCAGGGTGGATTTCAAATTATCTTTTTAAATTTTAGGCACTTTAGGCATTTTAGGCATTTTAGCTCACTTAAATCAGTCCGCCTCAGGTGGATTTCAGGACCAACAAAGCAAGCCACCACGTCTGGTGCTGGTAATCTGACTATGGGAAGTTATGAAAAATATTGAAGAATTAATTAACGAATTACTTAGAAAAATAATTGAAAGCAAAACCAATAACTCGAGGGTCAGAGTTTCACGGGCAGACTCGTTGGTCAATGCAAAAATAGGCCGAAAGGCGTCAATCAAAGCTCGAAAATCAAAAAAGCACCACAGGCGTGCCCGTCGGGTCTTCGCAGAAGAAGGTAAAGCCGCGTCTTTTACTGACAAGTCTTTATTATCCGCTTCCGCTCTCATTAACGTTCTGAAAAAAAACGGACACGCAAACATAAACAGCATAATAGTGTGGTCCAAAGATCTATTTGATGCTGTCAAAATGATGAAGAATATTTCTGAAAAACGAAAGGTTATCTCTTACTTAATTCATGTTTATGAAAGCCAACTGGTTGCCAGTGAATATACTGCTCACGACATTGCAACTATGGTTAGCAGCCTACCACAGCCAGATCGTACGAGGCTTGAGGAAGAATTAAAGAATATTGTTATTAAGACTGTTGAAAGGGAAGTTGGGAAGGATGAATTGCCACGTTTTGTAAACAAGATTTTACCGGAATTTAAGTTCCTTCCAGAATATGAAAAAAAAATAATAAGCACGCTTAACATAAGCAAAATGGTATCAAAAAAAACAATCACGGGGACCAGAGACGAGATATTGAATTATTTAAGAGGCTTAAAAAAGTCTCATCTGCACTTTGCCATCCCGGTGCTTAAAAATATTATAACGTACATAAGGCTTAATTCTCCCCACAGAGAGGGTCCTCCCTCTCACAAGGAAGTGACTTTTTATCGCGTCGCAAAAGAGTCTTTGAAAGAAGCGGTTTCCGGGATAAAAGGAAGTCAGCAATTATATCCTTTGATACGTCAGATATTAAAGGACACCTTCTACTTGTCAAGTTCTAAGATAGAGCGCATAGATAGGTTGTGCAGAATTGCTGAGCATGAGGTTAATGTCAGTACACATAAGGGACAGGATCTATTAAGTCCAGGCGATTTAAGAAGAATATTGGAGAATAATCATCAGCGAAGACCAAGCGGCACTGGTGGCACTTTTGATCCCAAAGTTACTCAAGCGCTAAAAGAATTATTGAGTATTACTGAAAAATTGTCCACAAGAGACAAGGGATTCATTTTAGATGCTGATGAATTTGCTTTTGATCCGCGTTTTAGAAAAAGAATTCAGCATGCGAATACGAAATTCAAAAGGGGCGAGGAATTGCAGGCACTCCTGGATTTAACGGTTTTACGTGAAGAATTAAACCCAAAAATTGATTCCAAGATGCAGCAAGCAGATACAATGAACCACAGCAATGTTCGTCGTTATGGTGCACATATAGAAAAAGCAGAAAGTGCCTCGCAGGATGCCATAAAGTTCATGGAGATGGATATTGTTTTGGAAAGGATGATAAATGATTATTCCGCCGATGTATTCAAATCAATTTTTGACAATTTACATAATGCGCCTGTAACGGCAATTTCTACGCAATTTTCGAGAACTCTCGCAGCAGTATACATTATTGCAGAAAATGCAGTATTGAGTGGTTTTGGTAACAGAAACCTTGCCCTCTTTGCGCAGCATCTTTTTGTCATGTCCCTAAAAAGGACATATGGTCCATATGATTACGCAAGAGCGTATGGGTTTGTCCATCAGATAAGATCACTTATAGCTGAGATAATTCAGGACCTGGAAGAAGAATACAAATGGAGGGTTGAAGCTGTAGCTGAAAAGGAGTGCAAAAAGAGTATCAAGGATAGTCCTGAATCCCTCGCCTTTGTGCAGGATTTGTTGAGGACTACGGCTATCAGGCAATTTGGAGAGAGATTTATTGTCAGGGTTGAGGATTTTTTTAAGAACTTGGCTGAAGAATCTGAATTTGTTGAAGGTCTTAGTTTAGATCCCGTCCTGCAAAAAGATGTAGCTGCCATGGCCAATGTGCCTCAGCCAACCAGGAGTGCGACAGCTATACCCTTAAAAGAGTGCAAAGGTTTTGAGAAACAACCAATAGGTACAAAGGCTCATGGTTTGTCCGCTATGATTAATCTAGGCCTTCCTGTACCAGATGGCTTTGTTGTGGTTGCAGATAGAAAGAAAACGTCTTTGCCTCATGCTTTAAGAGGTACAATCAAACAGCAATTACGTGCCTTAGAGAAAAGAACGGGCAAAGAAATAGGTGATTCAGAGAACCCTTTGATTTTATCTCTCCGTTCAAGCTTTCCGGTATCACTGCCCGGAGCATTTCCAACCGTAACCAATGTTGGAATGAACGAAAAGGTAATGCGGACACTAGAAAAAAGGTATAATCGCAAATTTGTTTTGGAATGTTATGTAAGATTTATGCGAAGCTACTGTGATATGATGGCTGATGCTTTCTACCCCATTGATTATGTCGTTATACCCCAAAACGCGAGTACAGAAGAGTTAGAGCACTTGTTAGCCTATTATAAAGAGTTGGCTCTAGAGGAGCAGATTCGCATCCCCGATGATCCCTGGCAACAAATTGAAGATATCATAGATAAAATAATGTATCATTCTATGAAAAGCACCGTTCAATTTACCTGTGCTTTACATGGTATACCATCCGATTGGTTCTTGAGTGTGATTATTCAAGATATGGTATTTGGCAATTTAGACAATTCATACACTGCTGTAGTGCACACGAGAGATACTCGAGACGGCGGTCCTAATTTACAGGCAGAAGTTCTTTTTGGGCGGCAAGGAGAAGATTTAGTTTCCCGTAAAAGGACCGTAGAGGCTCAGCGTGTTCTTCCCGAAAAAGATGAGGCATTTCTGAAAAAAGTACGTCGGGCCTTAGAAAGAGAATTTGGCCCTACTGAAATAGAATTGACCAACCAGCGGGGTAAAACTTCTTTCCTTCAGGCAAGATCTGCCCGTCTCAATCCTGAAGCAATGAAACGTGCACTTCGGGATATGGTTGAGGAAGGAATTTTGACCGACGATCAAGCACGCAAATACCTAAATAAAAAAGCCTCAGGATTACCCACAGTTGAGTCAAGAGAGAAACCGCTCTCTAAGGGGACTGGTGTTTCAGGAGGAGCGATTACCGGAGGGGTTGCTCTCAGTATAGAAAAAGCCTTGGAATATACTGAGAAAGGACAGAATGCGATTTTGGTTTTGGAATATACTCCAGGCAGAGAAATGCAGGACCGTTACTCACGAGAAATTGGTGTATTAACCGCCCATGGTGGAACCGCTCAGCATTATGCTGCCTGGTGTCGTAGTTTAGGAAGGCCATATGTAACGATGGTAGATGATATGCGAATAGATATCGAGAGAGGTCTGGTTAGGCTGGGAGGCAAAATCTTCGGGAATGGTGATGAACTAACTATTGATGGAACAACAGGGAACATCTATCAAGGCTCTGTAAAATTTGTTTTTCCCGATGCAGTGAGTCATACAGAGCAGGATGTACCCAGTTCCCGGAAAAAAAGTCTTGCATCGAATGATGATGAGGAAATTGACAAATTGATCGGGATGTCTCTGTGATGAAAGGTTCCTTTCTTACCAAGCACCATGTGTTAGGCGTGCATATGTTTATGTCTGTGCATGCAGCCTTCCTTTTCCCTTATTATATAAATGAATACATTATTGCCGGAATCCTTCATCCTTTAGGCATCATGCCTTTATTCTCCATTAATTTTTCTAACATCTGGTTACTCTTGGTAGTTGAATTAATCACTGCTTACTTAAGCTGGCATTTAGGGATCTATCACCACGAAAGAGGTCACTACCTTGAGGCCGTGGAGTTGAACGGCTTAAACATTAGAGTTGTCAATAAAGATTTTGTAGAGTCCCAGATACGAAGATTACAAATTCCTGAAAAGGTAGCCGGTAATCTCAGGGCCATGGTAGAACAAAAAGGGGACGTCAAAGATCCCAGGCGAGACCGCCGTATTACGGATATAATCAAAGAACACGGTTACTTGACTCCACAAGACAAAATAAAACTGAAAGGCTTAAGTAGGCTTCTTTGGGAATTAGAGATGTTCTTGATTCCCTGGGGTAAATTCGATGGCGTAAGAAAGACCTCTTTGCCTTTAGAAGAGGTTTACAGAGGCAAGAATCCTCTATTTAAAGGACTTGTTAAGGCATTCAATTTTTTCATGGCGGATTTTCGTCCTGATGCTCCAGAGAATTTACAAGTGGAAGCAGCCGGCCCGAGAGAGAGTGGCCGTTGGGCAAAGAGATATCTTATGCTTAGTACTTTTTTGATTATTGGTATTGCCGTAGGTGCTTACACTCCCGGTCTGATGAGTTCAGAATGGGCATTGTCTATTTGGGGTTTGATTCTTGTTGGGAAATTAGCTCTTTCCAATGCCACTATTACTGGCTTAGATCGCCTCTTGGCCGATCCCGGTAAGCTAAGAAAGTTCGAAGAAGAGGAAACGCTGGCTCAAAAATACGAGGAAGAGATTGAAAAAAGGCTGGCTGAAGAGGATTCCTGGTTTAACAGGATGGCGAAGGTAAAGGTCAGGATGCTTACCACAAGAAGTCATGAGATTATGCTTAATAATCCTGACGGCGCAGTAACCCAATTGCGTGCACCGTGGCAATTCAGGAATTCCGGCATGGGCGGGGCTCATACTGAGGCCCAGTATCCGGAATCAAACGTTAGCCTTCAAGAGTCAATGTTTATTCCTTTGAAGTATACCGACTATAAAGAGTTCCAGGAGATGACCATAAAACTCCAGGCCCGCCTGCAAAGGATTATTGAAAACGCCGAAGGGTGCCGTGTTATGGGCATAGGGCTTGAAGGAGGCCTTGCCCCCTATATCAGACCGGAGCCAGAGGAGCTACCCGTGCAAAGACTCTGGAGGATGATGAAGCAGGCGATTATGGAATGTGGATACTTGCCAGGTGAAGACATAGCCATTGGTTTGGATGGGGCCATGGCCGAATTGGAAAAGGAATTTCGAAAAGTCTCGGGTCAAGAAGAGGCTGTGGGTGAATATTTTGCCTGGAGATTTACTGATCGAGAAGTCATATTAGACAAGGAAGATATCAGCGCAATATTTAGAAAGGCCATTGTTGAAGATGACATACCCATTATCTCTATTGAAGATGGTTTTTCCGAAAAAGATGACCAGGGCTGGGCACTCCTTATGGATGACTTTGGCGATACGCATGTATTCGTGGTAGGTGACGATAATGTTACTACCAATGATGCTATTGTAGAGGATAAATGTGATGTGATTCGTGAAAGGTCCGGGAAGAAAGGAATCATTAATGCCTTATTGACCAAGGCCAATCAGATTGGAACCTTAACTGAAACCGTACTTGCGATGCTCGTTGCCTATGCTAAGGGGTTAGAATTGATCATTTCCCATCGTTCCAAATCACCCAACGAGACTATGGAAGCCCATCTGGCTTTAGGGGCAGATGCTATGGGTATGAAGTGCGGTGGTGGTGCCAACACTGAGCGTTTGGTGAAATATGACGCTGTCTTGAGCTTGATGGCCAAGACAATCAAGAAAGGGCAAGAACAAGCTGAAAAGAGAATCAGAGAGAGTCTATCTGCTGATAAGGTTAAGGACCTAGAACAAAAGATAGATGAACTGCTCAATGAACTAAGCATTACCAAGGTCACTGCCTCTGAAGTGCCTACCAATGCGGGTATTCCTACCATTAACATTGAAATATCTTTTGGCATACCGGGCAGTAAAAGGTTCGAGAATTTCTGGACCTTTACTGGCGCCACCCCCTTAGGAACTTCCGCGGGCACCACTGAGGCAATACACTTGGTGGATAGTGTCATTGAGCCTTATATGCTCAGGGAAATAGGTATTAATTCCAGACAAGAAATAGACCAGATCCTCGTCTATGTTAAGAGTGATAATACCTATCGCTTTAAGAGGGATGTGGGAGAAAAGGTAGCTGATATTAGTAATTCTAAATTAAGCGAACTCTACCGCAGGGCTCTGCGTTATCCCAAAGAAGGAAAGATTACGATAGGAGAGAATGTAATAGAGTACGAAGCTGGCCAGGGTTGTCTCAATGCCCAGGATTATGCCAATACGGTTTTAGCTGATGCTTTTGTGGGAAAGAGGCTTTCTGATTTAGGAGACCAATTTGAAATAGACTCACAACTACTTAAACTGGAGCTTCAGGTTGCTTGGCAGCGAGGTAAGATTTCTGCTGATGCCACCCAGGAGCAAAAGGAACAGGTTATGATGGTCAAGGGGCAGTTAGGCATGAATGCGATTCTTTCCCAATCTCTGGCCCTAGGTAGACTAACTGCACATATGCAAGGAAAAGAACTCTGGCAGTTAGTGAGGGAATTGATGACTAATACGATGGCAAAAACTATTGCGAGCTATGGAGGGACTAATCTATTTGATCTGATTAAGACACATAACCGGAAGGCAACAGAGGAAGTTGCGGCTATGGAGAGGCTGGATGAAGACAGTAAGAATGCCCTGATTAAACTCCGCACATTATCGAGTGAATCTTTAGCCAGGGTAAAGCAGAGGATATATCAAGCTGAGGAAGCTAAAGAGATCTGGAAGGCTTTCCAAGAGGAGTTAACTTTTAGAGAATTGATTGTCGTATTTCAGGTGGTCTCAAATAAGGCAAATGAACAGGGGATCAGGACTCATAAGATGTTGCGCAGTGTTCTTCCTGTGTATGGGAAAGATGCTGAAACCGTTGCCCTTGATCCCATATTTTGGTTTTCAGAACATCTTGACTGAAATAGTTTACTTTCTTAAAATCTTAATAGTCCGATTTGACTGGCAAGCAGCCAAGTTGCAGTTGGCGGGCATGAAAGGAGGGCTTCATGAAAACCACACTTAGTATCATCAAAGCCGATATTGGCAGTGTAGGAGGGCACATTGCCCCGAGTAGGCAATTGTTTTCTGTTGTGAAAGAGTATGTAGAAGACGCCTCCCGTGGGGTTGTTAATGATGTATTTATCTCCAGCACAGGGGATGACATTGCGCTGCTGATCTCCCACCAACAGGGCGTTTTGAACGAACAGGTCCATAAGCTGGCATGGGACGCGTTTCTGGAAGGGACCAAGAGGGCTAAGCAACAAGGCCTTTATGGTGCGGGCCAGGATTTGTTGAAGGATGCCTTTACGGGTAATGTAAAGGGGATGGGGCCGGCAGTTGCCGAAATTGAGTTTGAAGAGCGTCCTAACGAGCCGTTCTTGATGTTTGCCGCTGATAAGACCGATCCGGGCGCCTATAATCTGCCTGTCTACCTGGCTTTTGCTGACCCAATGTACAATTCGGGTTTGATCCTGGCACCAAAAATGGAAAAAGGGTTCAAGTTTACCATAATGGATGTATCCTATACCGAAGGTGACAGGGTTATCGAGCTGAATACACCGGAAGACATCTACGATATTGCAGCACTTCTGAGGGATAATCAGCGCTTTGTAGTGGAGTCGATACATTCCCGTGAAGACGGAGAACAGGTCGTCTCTGTGAGCACGACACGTCTTCATAATATTGCTGGCAAGTATACGGGAAAGGACGACCCGGTGATGCTGGTGCGCGTTCAGGGCTCGTTTCCGGCAACTGGCGAGGTACTCGCGCCATTCAGCATCTGTCATTATGTGGCAGGATTCATGCGCGGAAGCCATACAGGTCCCTTAATGCCTGTGAAGCGCAACAGCACTATCTCTTTTTTTGATGGTCCACCCATTGTCTCGTGCATGGCGTTTTGTGTGCACAACGGAAAATTAACGCATCCTGCCGACGCCTTTGACCACCCATTCTGGGATTATGTGCGCGACAAGGCTTCCCGCAAGGCCTATGAGATAAGGGAACAGGGCTTTTCAGGTGCAGCCATGCTTCCTTACTCTGAACTTGAATATGGCGGGATCGTGAAGAAGATGGAAAAGCTCGAGCCCCAGTTCGAAGTTCGCCAGTAACGACTTCTGGCCTGTAATAGGAGCTTTGGGCGCCCTTTTGCATAAAGATACTTATTTAGAGACCTCGTTAAGTGGTTGAGTAGTTGATTAGTTAAGTGGTTATCATTTCAACGACTCAACTATTTGACGATCTCTGATTTACTAATGGACGTCCACCTCCTTATGGGAAATCTTGGTCAAGGCAACAATTTTGCAGAGGTGAGAAGCATGGCTCTTAACGATTTCCGCTACAAAGTAGAAAGGCTATTGTCCTTTGCTGACGTTAAAATCGACGGCGACCGCCCCTGGGATCTTCAGGTTCATAACGAGGACCTGTATGCAAAATTACTGGCGGAGGGATCGCTGGGTTTGGGCGAGTCTTATATGGATGGCTGGTGGGACTGCAACAGACTTGACGAATTTTTCAGTAGAATTTTACGGGCCAAATTGGATGAAAGAGTCAAACCATGGTCGGGGCTTTTCGGTATTCTTAAAGCTAAATTGTTCAACTTCCAGAAACCTTCACGTGCCTTTCAAATTGGGCAGCACCATTATGATATTGGCAATAACCTTTACCGGCATATGCTTGGCGAGAGCTTAATCTATAGCTGCGGCTACTGGAAAAATGCATCCACTCTGGACCAAGCACAGGAGGCCAAGCTTGACCTGGTCTACCGAAAATTAGACCTTCAGCCGGGAATGCATGTCCTGGATATAGGTTGCGGCTGGGGAGGAACGGCCAAATTTGCTGCTGAGCGTTACCAGGTTGAAGTGGTCGGCATGACCGTTTCTGAAGAACAGGCAAGGTTCGGGAAGGAACTCTGCCAAGGTCTTCCGGTTGAGATCCGCTTACAAGACTACCGTGGCCTGGAAGGTGCTTTCGACCGTATTCTTTCCCTTGGCATGTTCGAACACGTCGGTTACAAGAATTACGTCACTTTTATGCGCGCCGTCAACAGCTACTTAAAGGATGGGGGGCTATTTCTGCTCCATACCATTGGTGGAAACCGCTCGGTTACCAGGAACGACCCCTGGATAGAGCGTTACATCTTTCCTAATTCCATGCTTCCGTCCGCAAGGCAAATCTGCGCCGCTGCCGAAGGGTTGTTTATTCTTGAGGACTGGCATAGTTTTGGTGCCGATTACGATAAGACCCTTATGCACTGGTTTCGGAATTTCCATAATAATTGGGATACCCTTAAAGAAGAATACGACGAGCGATTCTACCGGATGTGGAAGTATTATCTCCTATCATGCGCCGGGTCGTTCCGTGCAAGGATAAACCAGTTGTGGCAGATAGTTCTTTCCCCCGGAGGCATACCGGGCGGCTACCGGGCTCCGCGGTGAAACATAACAGAGCCCGGTGAACACGGAATGTTCACTGGATGTCGAGGCGGCAGGCAAACCAATATCGTAAGGGGGGTTGGGCCAGCGCTTAAGCTTCGACGGTGTTGGGAAGGCCTGCCGGGGAAATGCCATGGTCGCCAATCCCGCTTCGCGGGAGATGAAACGGGGGGCTTACGGAAACGTGGACTATGGAGAAGGCTAAACGGGCACGGAAAGCGGAAACGCCGAAACAGCCAAGCCGACACCTAAGGTAAAGCGCGCCGTATTTCTATCCCGACCCTAGAATTATACCGATCTTAACCGATCTTAACAATTGGCCCGCAACATGGTTGCCTGCTCTGGTATTTGGTAGCTGTTCAACGATCTTTATGATTCGCACCGAATACTCGAGCAGCCTTTCTTCCAGGTCATAAGTGTGTTTCTTCATCTTTTCCCATTCAACATTCGATGTTGGACGTTCGATGTTCGATGTTCATTTGCAAAAATAACTTAGCGCTTATGCCCCCCCTTCACTTCGCTTATGAATTGATTAATGAGAATTTGTATATTCTGCTTTGTCAAGAGTCGGCGACCCCACTGGTTTGCCCAGCAGTAAGCGAAGCGAAGAAAGTTATGAACTGATGTCCGTCCCCGATTTCGGCGTGGGGGCGTCCCGCTTGCTTTCTGGCGTCCCGCTTGCTTTCTGGCGTCCCGCTTGCTTTCTCAACTTTCTCCTTGACAATCTGTACAGAATATGGCATTTTAATGTATCTTTGTACAACCTAGGGGGTGTTGCCATGGGAAACCCGGTATCAAAAATGAAAGTCAGTGAGGCTCGATCCAAGCTGACCCAGTTGGACAAGCTGTTAAGGCCTGGTGAAGCCTTGCAAATCAACAAGAGAGGCAAGGCATATGCCCGCATTGAGTTAATAGGAGAAATGGATCGCTACGACAAAGTCTTAGACTCTATTGATAACCTGCCGGAACCAAAAGGAAGATTGCGGGCAGTAGCTCAGAAGTATAAGTCTATCTTGTACGGGAAGAAATAATGCAAATGCTAAAAGGCTTCAACGCAGTCTACTGTGATGCCAGTTTCTTTATCGCCCTGTTTTCAAAGAAGGACACAAAACACAAGCGCGCCTTAGAACTTTTCAAACAGGTCAAGGAAAACCGAATCACAATCCATACATGTTGGTTCATTATCTCCGAGGCCATGACTGTTCTTCTCTATCAATATGGTTACACTGAGGCGCTGACTTTCAATCAATCGATTGATCTTTATAGAATTTTTCATTCCACGGAAAGCCAACACCATCAGGCCATTGCCTTATTCAATCTTTTTGGCAAAGACAGAAAGATTTCTTTTGTGGA
>JAFDKF010000048.1 GCA_019307135.1 Deltaproteobacteria bacterium | reverse complement strand
CAAATGGTTGAGTAGTTGAGTAGTTAAGTGGTTATTATTACATCAATGTTAGCTGACTGTACACTAAGTGGACACTCAGAGGATCGGAACATGTAGCATGCTGATAATATTGATATTTTTATACTACTCAACCACTCAACGAATAAACTACTTAACGATATCTGTATAAGCGAGTTTCAGACGTTTTCAAATTTAATTGCCTGTCGGCGGACTCCGTTTCAGGAGATTTCCCCGAACTTTTTGAGAAGTTACAATTTAACCCAATAACCCACGAAAATCTGTGAAATCTGCGTAATCTGTGGATTAAAAATTGAAAATGAATGCCCAATTTTCACCCCTGAAAAACATGGCGACAACCGTCAACACAAGGATCGCAAAAAAGATCATCACTATCAGGATACTGATCAGCAACTGATCTTTCTGCAGCCAACTTGCTCTTTTGCATTCAGGACTACCAGGCAGGTAAGGGAGTAACAAAAAGTAGAGTCCAAGGAAGATAATCGGGTAGACCAGGTACTTGGAATAACTCACCAGCTCCTGGGTCCACAGCAGAAACCATGCAGATTTAATCGGATTCGGCACGCTGGCGATATCGGCTGGCCCCTTGAGTGGCGCCGGGATGAAAATCGCCAGAATCACTAAAAGAGCGACCAGCAAGCCCATGGAGATCGCTATGAGCCGGAAAAAAGATGGGGAACTTCGTACGTAACCTTTCATAGGTAGGGTAACACTCCCTTGTCGTGGCGAATTCGATAGAAATGCAAGAAAGAAAGAAACGCGATCGCCAAAGGGATAAGCGCAATGTGTAATGTGTAAAAGCGCAACAGAGACAATGGCAGCCCGACTTTGTCAGGGACTAGAAAGTTCCGTATCATTTCCCCGAAAGGTGCTGTACTGATTAGTTCCATGCCGGTGTGGGTTCCCCAAAAGGCAAGTTGATCCATGGGGAGCAGATAACCCGTATAGGCTTCAAAAACAGCAGAGCAGAGGATGACAAAACCGATCACCCAGTTAAGCTCCCGCGGTTTTCTATAGGCCCCGGTGAGAACAACCCGTAAGGTATGCAGGAAAATAAGCACAAGGAAAGCGTGGGAAGCCAGCCGATGGAGGCTCCTGACAAAGCGGCCTCCCGGGACGGAAGACTCCAGAAACAGGATCGACTCGAAAGCCTTTTCAGGACACGGCTGATAATAAAAGAGTAAAAGCAGCCCGGAAATAACCAGCAGCATAAACGCCGTAAAAGCAAGCCCGCCGAGGCAAAAGGTGTACGTTATCCTGATGTTTTCCTGGAGAATAAGCCTGGGGAAAATGTGTTCCAAAAAGTCTTTGAACAAAACTGCCTCAACTCAGCACGACTATGAATTCACCGCGTTCTTCCACTGTAAGCTGTTCCAACGGACGATCTGCGGGGCCCTTGAAAACCTCTCCGCCACGGCCGAAAATGCTGCCGTGGCACGGGCAAATTAGCTCCTTGGGCGTTACGTTGACGCTACACCCGAGATGGGTACAGACAATGCTAAGGGCATAGATATTATCGCCCTCCCTTACGATAGCCACTCTCGATTTCCGGAAAACAAGGGCCCCGCCAGGGGGAACCTCTGCTTTTGCCACACGCAGCAGAGGCTTTTTCTGAGAAACCCGGGGCATCAGGAATTTCCAAAGCAGTGAAACAGAAGCGATTACAAAAGCTACTGCTTTGATGAATCTTCGACGTGATCTACCAACCTTTTCCACTTTTTTACATAGGCTTTCGTATAAGCGGGACCCTTCGAGGACATCCTGGCAAACCGCGAAGGCTCCATAAAAGATCCATTTATCACTTCCTGACAGGCCTGGTCCCAGAAAGAATTGAGGGTCATGCCGTCGAGCTGCAACTGGTAAATCCTGTTTTCCTCTTTTTCCAGGATAAACCTGCGGGCGTTGATATGACATCCCTCACACATGACGGTTCCCCGGCGTATTGTATGAGGGAAGAATGCCTTCCAGTGCGCCGCCAGCAGCCGGTTTTCCTCCCCCACAGGTTTTCCATCCCTGATATCGGAAAAGTAACTGATAAACTGCGGCCGGATGGGACTGACTTTCCCGGTATCGTTAATTCCCAGCGGCGGTGCGTTCTGCATTCTAAGATAGGCGCTCTTAATATATTCGCTGCCGCTTTTTCGCTTAACCCTGAAGTATTTACTGGAGGGGCTATTTACCAAACGGACGTAAAAAGTTCCGTACTCCTGGGCAGCCCACGCTGAATGACAGGCATAACATTCCAGGTTTGTCAGATGGGCGGTAATGCCATGTTCAATCACACTATCACTCGGCTTGTGGCAGTCAACACATTTTTTCGATGATTTGCTGCCTGCGACAAGGCTTTTCATTGAATGGCAATCGCCACATTCCATTCCTGCCTCAGCATGTACATCAGGAAGCATCTTAAGGAAGGTCTCTCCTTCAAACAGCTTCCCCCGCTGATAACGAACATTATCTTCCCGGGGTGCCATGCCGTGATAGTCCGTTCCGACAAAGTACCCCTTATGGCAGCCAAGACAACTGTTCTGAGCCGGCCTGGTGATGTTGTGGCCGTTTTCCCCGTGACAGTCCAGACAATCCCTGATATGGCAGGATTGACAGTTTTTTTGGTAAAAGTGAGGGTCGGCCTTCCCAAAGGTCTGTTCGACGAACCGCCTTTCCCTTGCCCTGGTGGTCATCGCCTGATCAAACAGGGCATCGTAACCTCGGTGGCAGCCGACACAGCCGCGGGCTCGATTGTCGCGGGACGTCGGGCGACTGAGCCTTTCCGAGTCATCCCCATGGCACGAAGAGCAGGGCAGGGTGGCATGCACTCCTTTGAGCGAGATATCGTGGGCGCGTGCCGGACTAACGGTTAGCAGGCACAGGGCGATTGAGACAATCGTCAAGAACACGATAATCAAGTTCCTTTTGATATATTTTGTCTTTGGCATTATCGTGGCAGACTATGCAGAGGTTGACTGCTAGCACATTCTTTACCTCTTTACCGTTCAGCGGTCGTGAATCTTCCCGTGTGATGGCAGAAAAGGCCTTCACGTTCCCGCTCTTCATGGTAAGAAACCCATCAAGCGGCCTATCTTTCGATTTTTCGCAGATAAGGGTCGCTGTTATACTGTTTCCTTTCACAACATGCTGGCCGAAGCCGAGAAAGGCTGGATTGCCATGGCATTCGGCACAGCCCACGGCCTTGCCCCCGGTATTGTGTGAATAGAAGGGCGCAAATCGTAACTGCTTTTTGCCTTTGTATTCGGCGATATATTCCCTTTTGACGGTCCGGCCCATCTGGTCAACCACTGTCACAAATGTCTGGCAGCCTGGGGTCACTGGCGAAATTTTCCCTCGCTGGTTCACTGCCAGAGGGAACGGGTAAAGCATCCGGTAGTCCTCGGTTTCACTGAAGACCCCGGGAGTGTCAACCCCCTTGACAAAATCCCGGCCATACCGGGACTGATCGTACCTGGTGTGGCACCCGTAGCACTGGATCACGGTGCGCGAGTGGCAGGCATAGCATTCCATCCGCTCATGACCGGCAATGGTGTGTTCCGGGGTGCCGGTGATGACCTTGCTTTCATGCAGCTTGCCGCTGCGCTTGCACAGGACGTAGATCTTTTCGTCCTTGTAAAAGACGTTGGAGTACTTGCGCCCCCTGGCAGTGA
This sequence comes from Deltaproteobacteria bacterium, assembly GCA_019307135.1. Classification (GTDB taxonomy): domain Bacteria; phylum Desulfobacterota; class Desulfobacteria; order Desulfobacterales. The sequence continues at coordinate 12,515 of JAFDKF010000048.1, read as the reverse complement.
GTATCATCTTCATGCCCGGCCGCATCTGCCTTTGGTAGCTTTTCGACTCCCTCATTGCTTCCTCGTTCTCCCGCGTAATCGCCTCAGCTTTTGGCCGCTCCGTGGCGCTGCCGTGACAATCTTCACAGGTGATCTCCGTCTGAAAGTACATGTTTTCATATGCGTACCCATCGCCCATGACGTCCCGTGAGGTATGGCAATCGATGCAATCCATGCCTTTGACATAGTGAATGTCGGCGGTGATACGAATCACGTTTCGCGCTCCGCTGATCAACATAGGACCCGGCATGCCATCACGGGTCGGCACCATGGAGTTGTTGCCGTCGTTTAGCCCCTCGTAGGAAAGGGCGATCCTGCCGCTCCGATTATGGCAGCGAAAACAGACCCGGTTATCAGGCAAAGAGGCAAGCTTATGGTCAGCCGAATAGGGCCGTTTACCTTTCACTGTAGAATCATTCCCTTCATAGGTAGCAGTGTTGTTGTAAGGAAAATGGCAGGCCGCACAGCCAGACCCGTGGGAGGCGCTGTAGGCCCGATTCGATTCGATCCCCACATGGCACAGGGAACAAAACTTGCGGTACAGTTCCCCGGAAATGTTATCCAAATCGGTCACACTTTTGATCTCCAGGGGGTTTCCGGCGGCGTCAAAAACTGCCTCGGCTCTGGTTCCATATAATTCACCGTTGGCGCCTTCCCATGTTGCCTGAATGTTTTTTATCATCCCGGTGTTCGTGTACATCAGGTTCCCCTTGACGCGTGCTAGATGATACGGGTGACAACTGCCGCAGGTTTGATCCCAAAACCGTGGATCTGAAGGATTTTTGGGACCAAACATAGAACGGTGGGAAGCTTCCTTGTCTTCTTCCTTGGGGTTGCCACCATGGCACGCAACACAGGAGGTGTGAACAGCCGAAGCCAGCTCCAGCCCCTTGTGACAGGATACACAGGTTGAATCAATTCTGCCGGTATCGCCACAACCACCAGAGAGAAAAACGAAAAGACAAAAGAAAAGTATGGCAGGGAAGCGAATCATCGCCCTTGAACACTACCACAAATGGACCCTTTTCTATCAACAAAAACGGCTGATGAAACTTGAATGAAATACAACATTCATTGTTTCACCAGCCGTACTTTCTACTCAACAACTATTTCAGTACCCATTCACAGGTTCAATGGTTCAGGGTTCAAAGGTTCACTTGGAGCCGTTGTAGCCGATGACGGTCTCAAGATCTGCAAACAGATAACTTGGAACGTTGAACCTTTTTCAACCGTGAACGGTTAACATTTTTTGGATGCACTACTTAGCAGCCCATCAGGAATTCCTCCTCCTCACTAGCTTGCTTTTTCTTGATTTCCAGCTCGACGGAATCGCCGACCGAGAACTTTGAGGCTTCGCCTTTTTTCAGTTCGATTGTCACCTTGTCACCCTTGACCTGAGTTACCTTGCCGGAATAGGTCTCCCCCATGGAAAGAGCAAATGTGGCGATTCCGGCCACCATCACCAAAGCTACGGCCAAAGCAAAAAACTTCTTTTTCATTTCTTCCTCCTTTACGTCAGTTTAACAGCCACAAGACCATTACCTCAAAAACCTGAAGTAGAACATTGTCCAGTTTCCAAAAATGATAGAAATGGTTGTCACGATACTGGATATTGCCAAGGTTGACGCACCGGTCAACCCATGACCGATGTTTCAGCCACGCCCTACGGCAGCACCTATACCCATAATCAACCCGCCAATAAAGGTTGCTAAGAGTTCTTCCCGTGGAAGAAAAAACAGTTTAAACTCCTTGAGCAACTTTGCACTAAAGAAAGCCCCCACAGGAACAGCTACCACGTACAGGGAAGCCCATGTAGTCTGAAATAGACCAAAGAAGTCAAACACAGGTGTCCTGCGTACCATTGGATCTCCTGCCAGAATGCTGAGAAAAAACTCCGCCGTCGGCCCTGTAAAGGAAAGACCTCTTGGCCGGCCACCCCAGTATGTGGAAGCCCACCATGCCATGACTGTTATCACACCCAAAAACAGGCCTGTTATTGACCAGTAATACCCTTTACCAGCCGTCCTAAAAGGTTTTCCACGCAATATGAAGATGCCAATGATTATTGTAATGACACCTATGGTTATCCATTTCGCCTCGATACCCCCGCCAAAAAAATCCCAAAGGGCTGGATTCACTTTGCCATTTATCCTGACAACCACAGAAGCTGACATATCATAGAGTGGTTTTAGCCATCCATGTTTTGTGACAGACAGACCTATGAAGAAAGCCAAAAAAGCCAACCATGCATCCGTAAATCCTTGACCACATCTATAAAGAATACCACTTGCGCAACCATTAGCCAGAACCATACCCATCCCAAAGAGATATCCACCGAGGATATTGGCAACTGGTGCAAAGCCCTGTCGATATAATACTTTCGTTATAACTTCCCCGTCTGACGGGTCCACAGCAATAAGCCAGCCAAGATCCTGGATAAGATTTGCTCCCAGGATAGCAACAAGAAGGCTCAGAAGGTAAGCCCTGAATATCGTGAAGTCTTTTCTAGGGGTAATCATGCTGGTAAAGGCCATATTCAGACGGAATCTGCCCCTCTGAAGGACAAACCCAAAAACAAGCCCTACCAACAGGGCACTTAAGAGCGTGAAAATATCTCCTGGCATTTCCTCAAGAAATACCCCGCAGTAAAGTACGGGGTATTAAGGACTCCCTTCGCAGCAAGCTGCAAGAAATTAAGGCGGAAAAAAGTCTAAATGACAGAGGCATCTTTCAAAATCGAGCAAAAGTAGTTTACACTTTGTTCGAAATGAAGGCCGGGTTTCAGTGTTCAGGTTTCAGGTTCTGCCCGTCTCACTCCTGACACCTGACACCTGAAACCTGAATGCAACCAAAATGCCAGGAAAAAGTGTAAACTGACTCATGAAGGATGCCATGACAGAGAAGGTTAGAACCTGAAGAGGACGCATACCAATATGCGGATTGTCTGTCAAGGTCCAAGTGATGATGCACAAGACGGACCATGTCCTAATCTGATACCTAAAGGTCTTTTTTGAAACGGCGCAGGAGATCATTGGCAACCTCGAGCTCAAAAGAGACCGCCCGTGCCTTCTCAAGGTTTTCACGAACCTTCAAGTCCACATTGGCGTAGTTCCCTAACTTGCCTTCCAGCGACCCGATGTGGGTATTCAGCTCTGCAATGGCATCCTGGGGTGGCAGGTTCAAAAAGTACTCTGACGGCTCCGCTCTGGTCGAACCTGCTTGACGGTCGTTTTCTGTTACTATGGTATAGAGTTTGTTAGCTTTCATCTGTCCACTCCTATGCCCTGCCGCAGATGTTTGGAGACCACGAAGATTTGAAATGTTCTTGCCAATACCTGCCAGCCACACATAAAGCTGACATTGTTTCCACGGACTCGATGAGTTCGGGCAGAGATATGCCTTCGTTAAATCCGCCTAGATGTGGGCCGCTGTGGATAACGATATCTTTGACTCCCTTTTGAAGTTCGTTTATTTCCTCGTCAGGATATCCCCTCTGTGTCAAGAAATGCCTGAACTCTTCATCAGTCATTTCTTTTTGGTCTGCGACCCTTAGTATCTCTTCCATATGGCGATCTACGCCCATTTCTTCAATCATTCGGGAAGCGAGTTTATCCAAATCCACGGGTACCTTTCCGCTGAATTCTCTTTGCACAAAGCCCTGGTAGTAGCTAAGAAAAACCCCCAGGATGATTTCCTTAAGTACTCGTTTGTCAAAGAGGTCCCGAGCATCCACAGGCTTGCCGTGCTTATCAAGCCCGACCCTGTTTCTATTCTTGTTTCGGAAATAGCTACCTGTTACCAATAGCAGGCTCAGTATATGGCTGCCAATATGGCGGTAAAGATCGTGGCCAAAACCTTTGAAGCTAATGAAGTGCTCAAAATCCCTGATCCCTGTGAGACCAATGTTCGGATAGGAGCAGGAATCAAGCCACCTGTCAAGCCTCCCTGCCCTAAACCATTCATAGAGACCATTGTCTCTTCTCCTGCACCTTTGAACTCGGTTATGAAAAAGCGGAATAGGGGCAGTATGGACAATGCCCAAGGACGTGAGTTTTCCCAGTAGCCAGGCATTTCTGTACATCACCTCCCTGAATTCCGCGTCATTATGTCGCTTCTCCATCCTGGGATCGTTGGGATAGGTAAAGTAGTCTTGATCAGCAACAAAACCCATAGCATGACACTTTGGATCAAGGTGCATGTTTTCATGCGGCCTCACAGGTATATCCTTTATGCTGAATACATAGGCCCCCTGAATCTTTAGGGGAACAGGGATGTTGAACCTTCGAGGGAAAGAACAGCTTACTGTGTGAAGATGTTCCATCCAAAGGGCTTCTCTGGCCAGGATGGCGGGAGAATCGTCGGCCCGGGCCAACTTGAAGACCAACAATTTGTTCCCTGGATTAAGCGGAGCAACCAGACTCCTTCCCATAAATGCAGGAGGAGCAGAAAACTCAAAGCGGTCTTCGCCCAACAAGTCATACCAGCTTACGCGCGGTATATTCTCTAAGGTAGCCCCATCTAGATGAGGGCCGTTAATTGAAAAAGGCAGGGCGCCCAGGGCCTCAGCACTCACCCTATGGACATGACCACTGGTTTTCGCAAGGATGCCTTTGAGGGAAGCCAGCGCCTGGCCGGGCATGGGTTCCCCGTCGGAATGGACGATAATAGAGGCCAGTGTGTCAGCGGCTATCCTGAACAGGAAGAAGCCCCGCCTTTGACAAGAAAACTCTGGGTTTTTAAGAAGCCCTTCCAGGGTGAAAATAGCCTCTGGGTCTATGATCTCTGGATGTGTCTCAGCAAGGCACTGCAAATGGTAAACAGCAAAGTATTTGATGGTAAAATCAGAGGCTTTATCTTTGATTTCATTCTCTGAAAGGGTCTTCTGTCTTTCTATATCCGTGTCCTTCATATGTGTTTCAGGCTGATCAGTTTCGGAGCAGATCAATAGTACCTATCCTGCCGTCATCTGATCCCTCAAGAGCTTCTTCAACCCATCAAGAGTTCCCTTCCACATGGCTCCTTCCCCGGCCATTATCGACACTATAACCTTTTCTTCTACACTGATCTCAAGCACAATCTCTTCATCTTTTATCTTAAATACCGCTTCTCCCCATCGTTCTGCTGGAAAGCCTATAGCCTCACAATCATAATCTGTTCGCATCTCACCCGTCATCCTTATTTCTCCCATTGGCTCCTCCTTAGGAAATCGTATCATTTTATCCTTATGAAACAGATAGGCTGAAAGAAGCTTCAACGGCAATCAAATTTTACTTCCTGTATCTGAAGTCACAACATTTGTCAAACTTTCGGGCCAAATCCCAGTGATTTGTGGGTCATCGCGAATTACTGGGAGAATCTTCGGGCTCCGCTATGTTTTCGGCTACTTCAAATTGACTGTGGGAGCGGCATTCTTGCCGCGACAGTCGCGGCTGGAAAGCCGCTCCCACCCATAGATTGGACCATTTTCCCACAAATGCGCGATGAGCTTGATTTGTTGGCTGGGAGGCTCTTGATCGTATGACGGCCACGAATCTATAGCTTCCCTGAAAATCCCTTGAAAATTGGGACAGCGAAGTATCTCCTTGACAAATAGTGGCTAATTGGCTAGGGGTTTGTCGTTACTGCTTCACGATGAATCAATAGTTTTCTCCTTTAGAGGAAAAACGATGGCAAAGGATAAACAAACAGAAAAGGTTGGTGCGGTGCTGGTCGTAGGTGGTGGCATTGGTGGAATCCAGGCCGCCCTCGACCTGGCAGATTCCGGGTTCTATGTATATCTCCTTGAAAAATCACCAGCCATTGGCGGCAAGATGTCCCAATTGGATAAAACATACCCTACCAATGATTGCTCCATGTGTATCATGGCGCCAAAGCTCGTGGAATGCGGCCGGCATCTGAATATCGAAATTATCACTTACGCTGATATTGAATCGGTCGAAGGCTCTGCCGGGAATTTTAAGGTAAAGGTCAAAAAACGTGCGCGTAGTATCGACCTGGAGCGTTGTATTGGCTGCGGTCTGTGCGTCGAAAATTGTCCGGTGACAAATCAGGCGTATTCGAAAGAGTCCCACGGATAGTAATACCTAAAATGATCGGTTCCAGGTTCAGGGTTCAAGGTTCAAAGGTTATAGTATACTTTACAAGGGTTCAGGGTTCACGGTTCATGGTTCACGGTTTTAACCTCTGAACGTTGAACCGCTGAACCGCTGAACCTTACTACTTGACGCGTCATCCTTTTCAGCCGTCGTAGCTAAAGCTACTTTGGCGAAGTCGGCTTGTTAACAGCCAATTAGGGCTCTTCAACCGGGAACCGTGAACGTTGAACCACTCAACCTAGGTAATACTTGGCCTGAATATAAGGCAACCGAAAGGTAGAACGGATGACCACTATCAAAGGAGAGCCTCAGGTGAAGCAAGAGCCTATAGACACGGCGTATCTTGACAACGTACTTGAGCAGAACATGCAGGACCCGGAAAACCTGATCATGATCTTGCAGGATATAAGTGCAAAGTACAATTATCTCCCCAGAGAGGCCTTAAACTACGTGGTTGAGAGGCTCAACGTTCCCATGTCCCTGATTTACAGCGCCGCCACCTTTTACAAAGCCTTTAGCTTAACACCAAGGGGTAAATATATCATCAATGTGTGTCTCGGGACGGCGTGTCACGTGCGGGGGGCAGGCAAGATCAAGGAAAGTCTTGAAGAAAGGTTGAATATACATGAGGGCGAGACCACCGAAGACCTCAAGTTTACACTGGAAACGGTTAGGTGTCTCGGCTGCTGCGCTCTGGGGCCTGTCATCACGGTAAACGAAAAGGCTTACGGCGGATTGGACAGGGGAAAGGCTCTCAAGGTCATAGAGCAATATGAACGAGAGGCCTGATAAACGCATTCATCTATGGTTCGGGGAATGTCATGAGTAAGTTGCAGAGCCAGAAGGATTACGAAAACTTCAGGGACCGGCTCAAGAAAAAGCGTGACCCTGAACGACTTCTTGTTTCCCTCTGCGCCGGTTCGGGCTGTGGTGCCTCCGGAACGGAAGAGGTCAGGGAGGCCCTCGAGCAGGAGGTTTCGAAAAATGGCCTGAAGGGAAAGGTGGAGGTAAAGGTTACGGGATGCCACGGTTTTTGCGAGCAAGGGCCCATTATGGTGATTTATCCTGATGGTATCTTTTATCCGAAGGTAAAGCCGGAGGATGTTCCGGAGATCGTTAGTGAGACGATAGTTAGCCGGCAGGTGATCAAACGTTTACTGTATAAGGATCCGGTATCAAAGAAGAGGATTTCAAAAGAAGAGGACGTTCCCTTTTATAATCAGCAGCACCGTATTGTCTTTGGCAATAACGGCTTCATTGACCCTGCCAACATTGATGACTACATCGCCGTGGATGGTTATTTTGCCCTGGTAAAAGTCCTTTTCAGCATGTCTCCGGAGGAGGTTATTTCGGCCATAAAAGAGTCTGGCTTACGAGGCCGGGGTGGAGGTGGATTCCCCACCGGTATAAAGTGGGAGACCTGCCGCAAGGCTCATGGGGATATAAGGTACGCCATGTGCAATGCTGATGAGGGCGACCCCGGCGCTTACATGGACAGGAGTCTCCTGGAGGGAAATCCCCACAGCGTCCTTGAGGGAATGATTATTGGAGCGTATGCCATCGGTTCGAATCAGGGCTTTGTTTACGTGCGGAACGAGTACCCGCTTGCCGTGAAAAACCTCGGGATTGGTATCAAGCAGGCCGAGGAATACGGTCTGCTGGGAAAGAACATCCTTGGTTCCGGCTTTGATTTCACGGTCAAGATTAGTCGCGGGGGCGGCGCCTTTGTCTGCGGCGAGTCAACTGCGCTGATGCGCTCCCTGGAAGGCAAGGTTGGCCGGCCGACAGCCAAATACATCCACACTGTGGACAAGGGCTACCGGGACAGCCCCTCGACCCTTAACAATGTGGAGACGTGGGCCAACGTGCCGGTAATAATCAACAAAGGGGCCGAGTGGTATGCTTCTCTCGGCACCGAGAGAAGCAAGGGGACAAAAGTCTTTTCTCTGGTGGGCAAAGTAAGAAACACCGGCCTGGTAGAGGTCCCCATGGGTACTCCCCTCAGGACCATAATCTACGACATTGGTGGAGGCATCCCCAAAAAAAAGAAGTTCAAGGCCGTGCAGACCGGCGGCCCCTCAGGCGGCTGTATTCCCGAAGACTTCCTGGACCTTCCTGTTGACTACGAGAGGCTGGCTGAGGTGGGTTCCATAATGGGCTCCGGCGGTATGATCGTAATGGACCAGGACACCTGCATGGTGGATCTGGCCAGGTATTTTGTGGATTTCCTCAAAAACGAATCATGCGGTCAATGCACGCCCTGCCGTGAAGGGATCACACAGATGTCGGAAATCCTGGCTGATATCTGCGAGGGAAACGGCAAGGAAGGAGATATCAAACTTCTTGAAGAACTGGCTGTTATGATCAAGAGATTTTCCCTGTGCGGATTGGGAAAAACTGCCCCCAATCCGGTGCTGACCACAATCCTTTATTTCCGGGATGAGTACGAGACACACATCAAAGACAAGAAATGCCCGGCAGGTGTGTGCAAGGCCCTTTTCCATTATGAGATTGATGAAGAACTGTGTAATGGCTGTCGCCTCTGCGCACTAAAATGTCCGCAGAAGGCCATCACCGGTGAAAAGAAGAAATCACATCACATAGACCAGGATAAGTGTATCAAGTGTGGCATCTGTTACAATGCCTGTAAGTTTGATGCCATTATCATACACTAACTTAGAGTGCCTAATGTGAGCTAAAGCCCGCCCTGGCGCTTCGGCTTATTATTGAGATACCATGCTCGTAATTCAGGTCTGGGCCAGGGTGAGCTAAAGTGAGCTAAAGTTGAGGGATGATATCGGCAACTTTAGCTCACTTTAGTACTTCAAACTCCAGGCACTTATCGAGGAACATACCCATGATAACCTTTAAGCTTAATGGTAAAGAAGTTCAGGGGAAAGAAGGAGAATATGTCCTTCAGGTTGCTGGAAGATACGGGGTTGAGATACCGACTCTCTGTTACCATAAAGCCCTCGGGCCTGCGGGGATGTGCCGTCTTTGTACTGTAGAAGTCTTTGATGGCCGAAAGACCGATTTTGTCACAGCATGCAACTACCCGATACGGGAAGGTATGGAGGTAAACACAGAGACCGATGCAGTCCACGAAGGTCGTAAACTCATCGTGGAGTTGCTCCTTGCCCGCTGTCCGAATGTGCCCATGGTCAAGAAATTGGCAGCAGGATATGGGATCAAAAAGCCGCGGTTTAAGAAAAAAGACGATGATTGTATCCTCTGCGGGCTTTGCGTGCGTATTTGCGAGAGGATGGGAAACAGTGCCATCGGCCTGACCGGCCGGGGTGTGGACATGAAGGTGGACACCCCGTTCCATATTCAGACCGATCTCTGTATGGCCTGCGGTGCCTGCGCCTCGGTCTGTCCCACCGGACATATCAAGCTTGAAGATATTACCAAACACGCCGTTCAACCTATCCCCTCTGAGTATGACATGGGGCTCATAGGACGAAAACCGATCTACATACCCTATCCTCAGGCCGTACCCAAAGCGCCAGCCATTGACCGGACGTATTGCATGCATTTTAAGACCGGCGAATGCAAGATATGCACTGCATTTTGTAGCGCCGAAGCCATCGACCACTCCCAGGAAGACGAAACTGTCGAGCTGAACGTTGGGTCAATCATACTTGCCCCGGGTTTTGAACCGTACGATCCGTCAGGTGATGATACGTATCAACATAGCCGTTTCCCCAACGTGGTCACCAGTATGGAATTTGAGCGCATCCTGAGTGCCTCAGGCCCTTACGAGGCCCACCTTGTGCGTCCATCTGATGAAAAAGAACCAAAAAAGATCGCCTGGGTCCAGTGCGTCGGCTCAAGGAACATCAATAGGTGTGACAAGAGCTACTGTTCTGCTGTGTGCTGCATGTACGCAATCAAAGGGGCAGTTATTGCCAAGGAGCACAGCTCCCTGCCATTAGATACTGCTATCTTCTTCATGGATATGCGGACCTATGGCAAGGATTTTGAGAAGTATTACAACCGGGCAAAGGACGAAATTGGTGTGAGGTTTATCAGGTCCAGGATACATACCATAGAACCGGTAGGAGATACTGGAGACCTCAAACTGGTCTATGTCACTGAAGGGGGGGAGATAAAACAGGAAGTCTTTGATATGGTGGTGCTTTCCATTGGTCTGATGCCTCCTGCTGATGCCAAGGATCTGGCTGAACGGCTGGATATAGAACTTGACCGCCACAATTTTGCAAGTACCAAATGCCTTTCCCCTATAGAGACATCAAAGCCAGGGATATATGTATGTGGAGCATTTCAAGGGCCCAAAGACATCCCGGGGACGGTTATGGAGGCGAGCGCTGCGGCCAATACCGCCATGGGTCTTCTTGCACCGGCGAGAAGCAGCCTGGTTCAGAAAAAAGAGTACCCTGCTGAAAAAGAGATCCTTGGGGAGGAGCCTCGCATAGGCGTTTTTGTCTGCCATTGAGGGATCAACATTGGGGGCGTGGTCAACGTCCCTGAAGTTACAGAATATGCAGGTACCCTGCCGAATGTGGTCGTGGCAGAGAGAAATCTCTTTACCTGCTCCCAGGATACCCAGGAGAAGATAAGGGAATGTGTGGAGAAACATAACCTGAACCGGGTGGTGGTCGCCTCATGCACCCCAAGGACCCATGAACCATTGTTTAGAGAAACACTCCGCGAGGCGGGTCTAAACAAATACGTCTTTGAGATGGCCAATATTCGTGATCAATGTTCATGGGTACATATGGACGAGCCGGAAAAGGCAACTGATAAGGCCAAAGATCTGGTAAGGATGGCTGTGGCCAAGGCAAGGCTGACTAAGCCTCTTACCGATATATCTGTACCGGTAAATCATAATGGCTTAGTGATCGGTGGTGGTGTGGCAGGCATGGTGAGTGCCTTGAGTTTGGCTGAACAAGGTTTCAAGACTGATCTGGTTGAAAAAGGAGATAGATTGGGCGGCCAGGCCCTCAATCTCCACTCCACATATAAAGGGGACAAGATAAAACCTTATGTTGAAGACCTTGTTAAGAAGGTTAATGACCACCCATTGATCGATGTTTACCTTAACACGACCATTAAAGACGCCTCGGGTTTTGTGGGGAGTTTTGTATCCACACTGATTGATGATGAAGGTAGAGAGAAGAATTTGGAACACGGGGCAATCATCATGGCCACCGGCGGCAAACCCTATAGGCCCAAAGAATATCTATACGGGCAAGACCCCAATGTGTTGCTGTCTCTGGAGCTTGATCAAGAGATTATGAAGGGTAGTGATCGGATCAGGGATGCAAGGAGCGTAGCCTTTATCCAGTGTGTGGGATCAAGAACACCTGACAGGCCATATTGCAGTAAAGTCTGCTGCACCCACTCAATCCAGAGCGCTTTGACCTTAAAAGGGTTAGATCCTGATATACATATATATATCCTCTATCGTGACATAAGAACCTTTGGAGACAGGGAAGACCTATATATGGAGGCCAGGGCCAGGGGCATTCTATTCATTCGTTATGATCTGGAAGATAAACCCAAGGTTGAAAAGGAGAATGGAAGGCTTAAGGTCACTGTTACAGACCATGTGCTACAAAGACCCCTTGAGATATCTCCGGACATCATATGCCTGGCAACCGCCATTTTACCGTCTGACAACATGCCCCTTTCCAGGCTTTACAAAGTCTCTACCACCGAAGAAGGTTTTTTCTTAGAGGCCCATATGAAACTCAGGCCTGTTGATTTTGCCACTCAAGGGCTCTTCTTGGCGGGGCTTTGCCAGTATCCAAAACCTATTGAGGAATCTATTGCGCAAGCCAGGGCTGCATGTGCGCGGGCTGCAAACATCTTGATGAAAGATACGATAGAGATCGAACCAATTGTCTCAGTTGTTGATCCGGACATGTGCAGTGGCTGCGGTATTTGCGAAAGGGTATGCCCGTATGATGCCATACATGTGGTGCAAGTTAATGGTGTAAAAAAGGCTCAAAATACACGTGCATCCTGTAAAGGGTGTGGCCTATGCGCTGCAAGCTGTCCTTCAAAGGCAGTGGATATGTGCCATTTCAGTCAACATCAAATAAGGGCACAGGTTTGTGCTGTAGCAGTTTCTTGAGTTTCTTGGGTTTATTGGGTTCTTTGAGTGTAACTTCTCAAAAAGTTCGGGTAAATCTCCTGAAACGGAGCCCGCCGACAGGCAATTAAATTTGAAAACGTCTGAAACTCGCTTATACAGATATCGTTAAGTAGTTTATTCGTTGAGTGGTTGAGTAGTATAAAAACATCAATATTATCAGCATGCTACATGTTCCGATCCTCTGAGTGTCCACTTAGTGTACAGTCAGCTAACATTGATGTAATAATAACCACTTAACTACTCAACTACTCAACCATTTG
>JAFDKF010000202.1 GCA_019307135.1 Deltaproteobacteria bacterium | reverse complement strand
AGGTAATAAAGATAAGATCGTAGACCTCACTGAAAGGCTCAAGAAAGCAGAAGAGGAAAACAAGTGGGGATCCGCAGAACTGAAATGTCTCGGATTCAGGGTGCCTTCACGTCGAAGTATCCCATTTTTGACTTGCTCGCTCGAAGATGCCAACAGTGAAATCTTGGATTCCAAGAGCAAAGGTAACGCGAAATATACTGGATACTATCCGGGGGGAATGGATCGGACTGTTGTGAGTTCCAACGGCTGGAATATGGGCCGTTCTTCATCCATCTGGCGGCAAGTAGACCAGGGGGTCACTATAAGCGCTTGCGGAGGTCCTGCATACGGTGGCGGGCCCCATATCACAAACGCCACGTTTTGGGACAACCGTATACTCTTACGATACCTGTTTCGAGGTCGAGATCTCGGGGAATGCTTTTTGTTCTCCACCTACTATGTGAACTGGTCTACTTCTTTATTGGGAGACCCGCTCCTGCATCCGGATCTTTCAAAGACTATTTTGGATGATACTCCGCCCAAAGTGGCCAAGAAAGAAGACATAAGGATTAAATTAGAACCTGCAATGGGCAGATATACAGGAACTATGACTATACCCGTTGTCTCAACGGCGAGCAATCCGGAGGTGGCCAAGCTTAAGGTTTATTACTCCAAAGAGGGTGAGGATATTGAGCAGGGGAGTCACTGGCCCATCTATTCCACGCGGCCTTATGTGATTTTGCGCAACCTTGAACCCGATACCACGTATTACTACAGACCAATATTGACTGACCCATACGGTAACAGTTCCGATCTGACAGGGGTTCTTGGCCAGCTTTCTTTCCACACTCCACCTCGGGGCGACAGGAAGATTTCAGTGCATAAGGTCAAAAGGTGGGGCAAAGGATGGATTATAGACTTTTGGGGATTGCGCAAGCTCGGCGAACATGCAACGATCGAGGTCGAATTTGTTGCAGGTGAGAATGGTCTCATGCCATCCATTGATTCTAAGAATTTCAGTGTCAAAATGAACAAGGGGCAGAAAGGCAAAATTAGGGTCACCATGCAGGTAGGGGGCCCGCCTCAAAGTTGGCACAGGAAATCTCCCTTGCAAAAAGGAGAAAAGGCAACCCTTATTCTCCGCTGGCGCCGCTTTCCACTGACACGAGAGGTGTTATTGCAGGCCAAAAATGGGAGAGAGTTTACTCTGGTGGCTGACGTCAGAACACCCTGGGAGGAAAACCGGCTCACAGGACCGATCAAAATCGCCGCATCACATGAAGTGAAAATCCTTTCCGGGAAGATTCTCAATGACTCACTCCCTGCCTCAGCAGAGGCATGTGGCATCACGGTCCCTCCGATTGACGAAGTGGCCTGGAGACAGGCAAACAAATAAATTTACCGCCAAGAGCGCCAAGGAACACTTTTGAATTAGACAGGATTTACCGGATAATCAGGATATTTTTTGCCTTTCATTAGGAAAGGCAGAAAACAGAAAAATCCATGAAATCCTGTTAATCCTGTCTAACACAATACAAGTTTTCTATCCATATTATGGGCAACTATTGGCTAACCTTACATGCTTATACAATACTCCATCAAGCTGATTTTTCCTCTTATCGTACTCTATTCTACAATATTGTTCCCCTTGCAGCACGCGTGCTGCGCTGTTTACAAAGTTGGTCCAGGGGAAAAGTACGAGAGGATCGCTCATGTTCCTCTTGACACTCTTGAGCCTGGTGATGTTGTTAGGATCCACTACAGGAAAGAGCCTTACCGCCAAAAGTTCGTCCTGCGATGCTCAGGTACGAAAGAACAGCCTATTGTCATCATGGGCATTCCTCACAAAGGCAGACTCCCCGTTATTGACGGAAGTCTCGCCCTTCAATTTCAGGAGGAACGCTGGCCACAATCTGGCAGATGGTTAATCAAGGTAGGAGACGCGGATGCCGCAGACTACATACATATCGAGAATCTACATTTGTGTAACGCCAATAGTTCGCAGAAGTTTATCAGAGCTGAGCATGTGCTTGAATACAGGGATAATGCCGCAGGCGTTTTCGTGTGGCGTGGAAGACATATCGTTATATCGGGGTGCAGAATCCATGCGTGTGGCCATGGGGTGCAGACTAACTATGGCCCGGATGTGAGCCACGTGACGCTTACTGGCTGTATCATATATGATAACGGGAATTTCCGAAATCCTGAGAGCGGTCAGGAACACAATGTGTATTTGTGCGGAACCCGTACAACATTGCAGTTTTGCAGGTTTGGGGCAAGTCATTCGGGGCACAACATCAAGGAGAGAGGGGTCAATACAATTATTCGATACAATTGGATCGAGGGAAGCAAAAACCGGCAGTTGGATTTGGTTGATTACAAAGGATATGGTAGAGCAAATGCATATGTTTACGGCAACGTAATCGTCCAGGGCAAAAGAGTAGACAATCACAACATGATTTATTGGGGAGGTGATACGGGACACAGCCGTTCGGGCACTTTGTTTCTCTTCAACAATACGATCATTGGAAGGTCTGGCAGAACCCGTTTCGTTGACGTGAGTTATTCCGACTGTAATGTGCAGATAAAAAACAATGTTTTTGATGGCTCGGGAAGACTTTGGAACAATAGAGGGTCTTTGCGAGGCTCCAACAACTGGTTTTCATCTCGAATCGATATTCCGTCTCATCTGCACCTTGGCCTCAAAGGAGAAAGGGGCGGCTTTTACGGAAATCTTATGATGCCTTATATTCCGGAGCCCGGTTCCTTTCTTATTGACAATGGGACAAACGAGGTTCCCAAACCTGTCAGATACGAGCCTAAACGATATGGAGGGGGCTTGCCTAGACCCTGTGATGGTCATATGGACATTGGCGCCTTTGAGTTTACGAGGTCGCGTGTGAGAGGTTCGACGAGGTAATAATGAGAATTGCCATCTTCATACCCCTTCGACCTTTCCGGCGCATCAGATGTCGAAGATCCCGGCACAAATCCCAAGAATATATGAGTATATATGTGATTTACCTGGTATCATGTACTAAGGAGAGCATATTATTGTTTGCATTTCTTTGGGACTCTGCAGCCGACAGATTGATTGACCGCCCACTCGCTACGCTCGTTCGAGACGCTGAGAACGCAGAGGGAGATTAGTTTTTCCTGATCGGGAGATGACGATCAGAAAAAAAGCTCAGCCCTTCGGGCAACTTACGCCCGCTTCAGGCGGGCTGATGGTTTTCATTTGCCGTCATCTCCCGGCAAATGAAAGAAATAGAATTCTCTGCGCACTCTGTGCCTCAAGTGAGTGAAACGAACGGGCGGTGAATGTTCAATCTTTTAAAGTCCGATAAACGCATAGATACATGCAATCTACTTTATACCCCCATTAGTAAGTGACTTGTACTGTTCATATACATGCTTACATAACCATAAGAGGTAATTAAGATGCAATTACTCCGTTTAATACTGCGCATAATATGGCACGTCTTGGCTGCAGTAGGGTTGGTGAGCCTATGTGTAGGGGTTTTTGGCATACACTGGGCCATGAACACCTACAATCTTACGCCTGGTCAATTCGCGATTAAAGTTATCGAAAAACTTGGTTCCGGTTCTGCATTGAGCCAAAAGGTTTCTTCGCCCGAATCATCTCCTCAGGTTGCAAAATCGAAATATAGTCGTTTGCCATTATCTAAACAAGCTAATACCAAACCGTTTACGGAAGCCGAAGCAGGAACACGGAGGATCGTCCGCGTAGGTCCCGGTCATAAGATTGAACTTCCCAGCCAGGCGGCACGTATTGCAAAGCCAGGTGATATTATTGAGATTGATGCTGGGGAATACTTTGGGGACGTTGCAGTATGGCGTGCGAATAATCTTATGATCCGAGGCGTTAGTGGCAGGCCGCATTTGAATGCTGGTGGTCGTGCTGCTGAAGGTAAAGCTATATGGGTAACCAGAGGAAACAATATCACGATAGAAAATATCGAATTTTCTGACGCTAAAGTGAGAGATAGAAATGGTGCTGGTATTCGATCGGAGGGCATGGACTTAACAATTCGAAATTGCCTGTTTCATAATAATGAAGACGGAATACTTGGGGGATCGAATAGAGAAAGCACAATAATGGTAGAATATTCGGAGTTTGCCTATAACGGATACGGTGATGGACAGAGTCATGGGATTTACGTGGGATCGATCAAACGTTTCGTATTTCAATACAATTACGTTCATCACTCAAAGATTGGCCATCATGTAAAGTCGGGTGCCAAAGAGAATTTTATACTTTACAATAGGCTCATGGATGAAGAAGATGGTAATTCAAGTTATGCGATTGATATTTTCAATGGTGGTTTGGCCATAATAATCGGAAATACAATTCATCAGGGCAAGCTGGCTGAAAACTTTTCGTTGATTCATTATCACAGCAAGATAGAAAAACCAAGGGATGGTTTATATGTGGTGAATAATACCGTGTTAAATAGTAGGCATAATGGAATCTTTGTTAGTAATCGGAGTCCGATAGAAGCGCAACTCATGAATAATTTAGTAGTGGGTAGATTGAAGCTGATCGACGGACGTTTCAAGGGAACGCATAATATCAAGGGAGATAAAGGCTACTTTGTGAATCCAAACCGTTACAATCTTTGCTTGAACCCAAATTCCAAAGCAATCAATGCCGGAATAGATCCTGGAAAAGTGCACGGCATTTCCTTAACGCCGGTTGCAGAGTATATGCACCCGATAAGTCGACGTGACCGCCCACGCATTGGGCCGCTCGATGTAGGAGCCTTTGAGTTCGATGGATCTTCTTAATGGCCTTCTTTTCGCCTATTGGGCACTTGAGAATTTCTTTTTGACAGGATCTACCCCAGAGGAATAAGCTTCGCCCCGGATGAATATGCTTCGGATTTGATAGGGCAGGCATTTCATAGGGTAAACCCCAGTTAAATAGTGTCCATCCAGAAATGGCCGGATTTCGGGGTCGCCGGTAACCCTTATTGCAACTATCTTGTAATCTTGAGAGTCCAAAGTTCTCTATCTGTTTAGTAGGCGTTCTATCGTAAGTGTACAATAATTGGTAGACGTACCTAATTCGTAGCACCATGGTATAGCTAGAGGCCTAAAAAC
>JAFDKF010000201.1 GCA_019307135.1 Deltaproteobacteria bacterium | reverse complement strand
GGCAAAGCTCTTTTGAAAGTCCAGCAAGCTTCGCTCCCTATAACGGCTGGGCATAGCTTACCCCCTTTGCGGGGGCTATATACATCTTTGGCAGCTAAGTCAATAAGCATATATCTTAAATCAGGATCTGGACGCGCCTTTGCAAACAAGAGGCTCTGGGGATAGGTCCTTGACCGGCCCGCGCCCCCCCAAACCTCTGCTGGAAGGACGGGGAGGTTTCACTCGCATGCTCTGCACGAACGTCCCCTTTATACTCCCTCCTTTCCTTAATAGTTTTGCTATATTATCCTTTTTATGTACTTTTTCTTTCATCAATGAGGTTTGTTCCTTCCGTACAACCGCCCTGTGACCAGTTTCTTCTATAATTGCAGCATATTAGATAATCTAAATGTGCTTTGCTGGTTTTTGATGTGACTGACGACTGTTTCTCCTATAGTTTTGCCACGTTAAGCGGTCATCGAGTAACTTCTCAATAACTTGGGGTGAATACCTTGTTGCGGCCATTTTCTGGATTCCCGCCTTCGCGGGAATGACGGGCAATAAGATACAATTGTCATTCCCGCGAAGGCGGGAATCCAGAAGTCAATCCCCGGACTTTTTGAGAACTTACGTCATCGACCGGTTGAAATCCGTAGCCTGTCTGTTTTTTTGCTTCGCCGCCAAACAGACGGCTACTGCACCCTGCCCGGGCATCGCCCTCAAAGCAAAAACCTCGATTGCAGTCCGCATCCCGCATCAACCCGCCATAGGCGGATGTTCCACAATCAAGATCAGCTTGTGCAGCTCTTTGCTTGATTCATCCGGCATCCCGCCTGAACGAAAAAAGCTCAAAGCCGCCATGATCCGTGCCTTACGCTGCCATTAGGCCCGCCATAGGTTCGTCTCAGGCGGATTCCGCATCCCGCCCAAAGATGGCTGCGTCAAGACACACCTGTAGCGCATGGTTTCCTTAGCTGCTTTCTTACACCGCGTGCGCCGGTTGGACTCCGCAATCGGAGCAATTCGCCGCATTAGCCACCACAATTTCCGAAAGCCGAAAATGTGGCCCGTTACCACGCTACTCGTTATCGGGGCGGTTGCGAGGGCGATCTCGCAAACTCCGTTGTTCCGCTCTCATCCCGGCTATGAGGCAGACCACTGCCATCGGTGTTTGCAGATGCCGGAAAACAACGATGACATTCTCTACCTATATAATAGGGTGCTAGTGAAATCGGCGGCCGGAATTCCCCGGCGATGGCAGGACAGAACGAAGCGGAACTGTGTTTAGGACAAGACCAGAGAGGCGACGCAATTGTAGAAAGGTGACCAAGGATGTCGGTGAGGTGTCCTCAAGGTGACCATGTGGCGACCTTAAGGTAACCACAGGTCACACCTTAGAGTACATATAACCCCTCAACATCCCTTTCATCAGGAAAGTGATGAAACAAACAGAATCCTTCAAATCCTGCTTACCCTGTGGAATGCGCAGCTTATTCCTCCGGGGTAAATCGTGTCTCAAAACAATGACCAAATCCAAGAAGGGAGGAAAGCGACGATGAGAAAGTTGAGGAAGGATCTACAGACAGTAACCAGGGCGCTCGAAACCCTGACAAAGAAGACGGAAAGACTGACGAAGGCGGTGGACAAGCTTGAAAAGGCGCAGACTTCCGGCAAGCAAAAGGCCAAGGCGAAAACCACAAAGAAGGCCCCTGCAAAGGAACCCACAGCACGGACAGCCAATGACCAGGTCGTCAACATTATCAAGGGGATCAAAGAGAAAGGCGCTGACGTTCCCACATTGATCAAAAAGACCGGGTTTGAAGACGAAAAAATTCGGAATATGGTCTTCAGGACGACCAAACATGGCAAAATCAAGCGAGCTGGCAGGGGGGTTTATATAGGGGCGTAATCTGAGCCCATCGCACATCATTCGGACCACTGCTCCCACCACGCCCAAGGATTATCTCTTAGTTGCGGATTGCCGAAAAAATGCCATTCTAAGACCTTGATTGGCACAAATTCTGAATTTCTGTTGTGAAGTCTGGAGCTTGGTCGGATACGCATAAGGAGGTGCAAAACCTGACGATTATCCGACAATTACCCGAGCGGGTGAGCCGACACAGATCTGACGATTAAGCGCTATCACCTGACGATTATCCGACGATTATGTACTGCCTTTAAGTACATAATGCCTTGATCTACCTTTTCCTCTTGGCTCCACTAAGCCCAACGAAATCAACTGCTTAAAGTCCCGATTTGCAGTGTCCCGAGTGACCCCGAACTCTTGCTCACAGCGCCGACTCGTCAACTGTTCGTCCTGTACAAGTAACGCCATCATTTGCTTCTGTCGCTGATTCAACTTGGCTTCAACCGAGGGTGTTACTATTTGGCCAACACTGTCCACCCTCACGCGCAGACGATCAAGATCATCACCCGATCCCGGTAGAACAACTTCAAAAAAGCCGCTACTCGATCCGAACTGTGGAGGATCGAGGCCGTGATCTGCCATCTCGTCTCTCATACGGCCTATACCGCTGCCGCGTTCTTCAATCCGATGGAAGAATGAAAGATTATGAGCAATGAGTGGATTACGGGAACAAGGACGATACTTACCCGAACGAATTTTTGCCAGAGTGATCGGCCTGGGTGGAAGACCAGGACTGGCCACAATCACCCGGTCGAAGAAAACCGTAAGAAAGGTCTTTTGACCTTCCAGGTCGTACCTTCGGTGAGCCACAGCATTAACAAGCACTTCTCGAAGCGCTTCCTTTGGATACTCATCAAGTTGGACGCGGTTCAAGCCTACAACCCGCATAGGATGGCGGGTATTGCGCTGAACGAATTCGATAGCGCGTTCGATGGCCTTTGGCATAGGGGCACGGATGTCTTCTTGATCACTGGGGCGGCTGGTCTTTTCGGTTCCCCGGAACGCGTCCGCAAGGATCCGGCAATGCGGGAATGCGATGCTCGGATCGTTCGCCAAAATTACAACACCAGCACCAGTAGCGTATTCCTTACCAGAATCGGAATCGCTCCACAGCAGACCGCGTGATAGTAAGCTCCTTTTAAGATTGGAATCGCTCAGCTTGTCGGCCGAGGTGTTTTCTGCTGCTGCAACAAGCTCCTTTGCCAATTCTAGATTCAGGCTGTTCCACGGTACCTGTACTTGACGAGATCCGAATTTGGACGCAGCCTCGATGGTTTGCTCTGCGATCTCATCCTCATCGGATGACGGCTCAATTCCGTGCTGTTCCTTCAAGATCTTTACTAAAGACGCTCGAAGTTCGGTCTGAAGCTCCTTGTAATTTGCGAAACGCTTGTATTTGTAACCATCGCTGCGGATCTCTTTGAGCAACTTCTTCTTGATGCCAATGTCGCGTCGAGCCTCATTGGAACCCTTAATATAGACCAGGATGGGAAGCTTATTCTTTTTGGCGCGCCTATATTCGTGATGGGTGATTGATAGACCTTTTTGTACATAACCATATTCATTCCAAATCAGGATGACGTATATGTCGGATGAATCAACATGCTTAAGGCAGCCCGAAAGGCCTTTATCCGGAGATGCCGGCTCGTACTCATAGAGCACAGGTGTGCAATGCCCACTGAGAAAGGGATCCGTAGTAATAATTTCCGCTACTGCGATTCTCTCATTTTCCAATTCTTTCTGTACCGAACTAAGAAATATCCTTAGCTTACCCATGATTTCGTCATCCTAATCTGAAAACTGCGCAAGACCCATCTATATTCGGCAGGAAGCTCATTCACAGAAAAACGACAGGCCTCTATTGAAACATTACGGCGGTCAAACCTCACAGTATAACCGTGGAACATATGAAAATTATCTGATCCTTTCAAGTGAGAATTAGGAATGGTCCATGTTATGGCATTTTGGATTTCTGATTTCAGTTTCACATTATACGGAGCATCATAACTCTATACACTCGGACATTCTCTATGTATAGCCCCATACGTTTGCGGTACCCTGCCGTAGCAGAGCCACTGCTTTCCCAGGCACCGTCACCGGATAGCCAGTTGTTATACGGCTACACCGTTGTCGCTCCCTTTGGTCGCTCTCACCTGGCGGCTTACCTCTCCGTTTCGCTTCGAGTCGCCTCCGTCAGGCAGGGTCTGGACTTTGCCCAATACCTATGTCATAGTATCGGACAACACCATTTAGCAGCCGGGCCATACCCGGCACACAACAACCGCATCAACCAGCACGCGGTCAACTGCGCCGGTTATGCGCGAGGGTCGCTATAAAAATAATGATGGAAGATTGGGATTAGCTGATGAAATACGAAATTGAATTTAAACCGAAGCCATTGAAAGATTGCAAAAAAATTCGAAGACTTGGTTTAGAGCGCATTTTTAATCAGATTGAAGAGATGTCCCATGATCTAAAGGGCGATGTCAAACGTTTGACAAATCATACTCCTGAGTATCGACTAAGAGTTGGGGATTATAGAGTCCTTTTCGAGACAGAAAAGAGCAAAATAATCATTTACCGGATACGTCATCGTAAAGATGCGTATAAATAACGGAGGGTTAATATGATGAATCTAAAACCTCAGGTAATTAAAAAAAACGGGAAAAAGGAGTTTGTGATTCTTCCGTATGAAGAATTTTTAAAAATTCAGGAAGAACTAGATAATTATGAGGACCTTCGTACTCTTCGTGAAGCCAAGGTGAAGGAAGGTGACGCTCCTACAATCAGCCTCAAAGAAGCAAAAAAGCAATTGAACCTAGAATAGCGAACATTGAGGTAAGCTCGGACTGGCAAATCCGTTGCGCTTCTTTGCCAGCCGGTCCCCCCCTGCATTAAGCGTCCCGATATGACATACATAGTGGGCATACAGAAGCGAGCAGCGAAGTTCGTCAGCATCATCAGCGATGTGATGGTGACCAAGCACTATAGAGACGGCACGACACAGAGAGACCTAACAGCGCTCAAAACGGTTTACATCTTAACAATTTTAGTAACAATTTTAGGGACGAACAATTTTAGGAACAATTTTAGGGACGTTATGTTGTCAGTTTAGTTATGTTGCGAGTTTTTGTCTTTTAAAGATCCTTTTTATTCCTCTTATTGCATTTAGTTCTTTTAATTCCTCTTTCTCGCACAGGTCTAGA
>JAFDKF010000047.1 GCA_019307135.1 Deltaproteobacteria bacterium | reverse complement strand
GCGGGCAGGTCAAGTACTTGCCGGCCTGCAAGCAAGGACAACGAAAGAAAGCTAACCCTGAACCTCTGAACGCTGACCAGCATGGCAGTTTACTCTATGTATGAATTTTTTTGGCGGGGAAACTGCTGGATACTTCGGCCAATTTCACGATAGAGACAGAGTCTATTCGGAGATAAGGTTTGAATTTTAGGTCCCCGGTTCTTACTTACCAATCTTTGCCTCCAAAATGGCGAGTCTTTCCCTGATGTCCAGGGCCTCATCAAGCCTCTTATTGGTAAACAATAACTTTTCATCTATCCTGCCAATATCGGCTTTTAATTCGTTCCTTAATGAGTTAGATTTTTCATCCATGCCCTTGAAGGATATATCCAATTTTTCATCCACGCCCTTGAAGGATATATCCATTTTGTCATCAAGCCTTCGGATATCGGCCTTAACAGAAACAATTTCACTCTTGATAGATTCAAGCTGCGGGGCCATCAGATCCTGCATGGCAGTTTTGACAGCTTCATAAACGTTTTTTACAGCCATTCTTCACTCCCGTGATATATTTGATTTATATATTAAAACCGTATGCGCGCAAATGTCAAATACTTTTCCTTTGTATTACCTCGCAAAAATAGCTAACCAGTCTCCAGCCAACGCAATCAACTTAACCGACATAACCTTGTATTTTTATTCACACAATAGTCTCCGTAGGTGATCTCATCTCATAAGTGACCCTTCGCCAGGTGATGCGGTTGGTAAAAAGAGAATAGGTAGTGCTTGAACGAAAAGTGCCTAAATCATACTTTTCCTGTCATTGCGAGGGAGGTACGACCGAAGCAATCTCCTGAAAATAAAGGGATTGCTTCGTCGCTCGTTCCTGACTCCTCGCAATGACCGCTCGGAATTGAGGGTTTTCGTTCAGACAATAGGTAGATCCTGGTGTTTTTTTTCTGTCCTTGTTCTTGACGTTACAACCTGAAAGTGCGAGGATTTCAACCTGTTTAGACAGGATAACGAATCCCCCCCCCTTTTTCCAATGAAGAACGGAATGAATTTTGCTTATGACATTAGACAGGATTTAACGGATCTTGCTATTTCTGCCTTTCTTCCCCGCCCGCCTCGCCTGAGCGGCCCGTCCGCCTCGGCTAAGCCCGCCTGCCATTGCAAGGCACGAGCGGGCAGGCCTCGCAATGCCGGGCGGGCTCGCGACCCGCCTGCCACCCGCCAACGCCTCGCTCGCAGGGAAGCCACAATGCCGGCATACACGGCAATGGCGGGCAGGTCGCCTGGCACTGCATACAGCCCAAACGCCGGCATGTGTGGCACTGGCGGGCAGGTGAAAAGGCAGAAAACACTATCCTGTTTATCCTGTTGATCCTGTCTAATTGAAAATATCCTGACTATCCGGTAAATCCTGTCTAACGAAACAGGACTGTCGTGATATGCGAGATTCATCCCGTTCGATATTGCTCTTTTTGTTTATTTTAGGGGTTTGAGCCACGAAACCCCTCGAAAAACGCAGGAAATAATGAAACGAGACGCTCTCTTTTCCAAATTAAAGGAATTCGGGCTGACCACCCAAAAAGTATACATGGATGAGGCATTTTCAAGAAACATAGGTCTTTTAACCGAAGAAGAGCAAGAAAAGCTTGCCAACGCCAAGGTAGCCATCCCCGGGATGGGCGGTGTTGGTGGGGTTCATCTCATAACCCTGATTCGCACAGGGGTGGGTAAGTTCCACCTTGCCGATTTTGACACCTACGAGCCAGCAAACATAAACCGCCAGTTCGGGGCCAGGGTGCCTGATTTTGGCAGGCCCAAGCTGGATGTGATGGTAGAGCAGGCCCTCAGCATAAACCCCTACCTTGAGATCAATGAATTCCCGGAGGGCATCAATGAGGCCAACATGGACGATTTCCTTGGCGGTGTTGAGGTAGTCCTTGACGGCCTGGATTTCTTTAATTTTGACACGAGGCGACTCCTTTTCAATCGTGCCCGGGAAAAGGGCACATACGTGATCACGGCTGGTCCTCTCGGTTTCAGTTCTGCGATGCTCATCTTCTCACCCCATGAAGGGATGGGGTTTGATGAGTATTTCGATATCCATGACGTCATGCCGGATGAGGAAAAATATCTCTCCTTTGCTACGGGGCTCGCCCCGAAGGCGACTCATATCAAATACATGGATTTTTCCAGAGTCGATTTCAGCTCAAGAGCTGGACCTTCTTCAAGCATCGCCTGCCAGCTTTGTTCAGCCATGGCAGCCACCGAGGCAGTTAGGATACTCCTGAAAAGAAAACGCATCAAGTCTGTACCTTACTACTATCAATTTGATCCCTATACGCAAGAATACCGCAAGGGATATCTGTTCTTCGGAAATCGCAATCCCATTCAGCGAGCAAAGATGTTCTATGTCAAAACTTTCCTGCTAGAAAAGAAAAAAGAGCTTTTCCCTATGCCTCCGGAACTTCCTAAAGTTAAGGTAACCGAGAAAACCGTCCCTGGAGATGTCGTACGCTACATCATAAAAGCAGGAATTCAGGCTCCTTCCGGAGACAATGCACAGCCATGGAAGTTTTCCTGGCAGGGCAACACAATCTCACTCTACCTGAATCGTGAAGCGGATTACTCCTTTTTCAATATTAAGCAACTTGCTTCCATCATCTCCTGTGGCGCGGCCATTGAAAATATGCGATTGGCGGCCACGGCATTCGGTTTAGAAGGAAGGATCGCCTACCTTCCAGACGCTAAGAACGATAACCTGATGGCTTCAATGGAACTTTGTGTTAGGGGCGGGAAAAAGGATCCCCTCTGTAATTCTATCTGGAACAGACACACCAACCGGAAGCTTTATGATAAGAAGCCGATACCGGAATCGATTCTAGGTCATCTGGCAAGCCGGGTATCTGACATTCCAGGGGCTAAACTGCATCTTGTCACAGATGAATCCGATCTGAAAAAAATCGCCAAAATGGTTTACAAGGTGGACCGTATCCGGACCGAACATCGGCCCCTCCACGAACACCTGTGCAAGATGATTCGTTTCACTGACAGAGAAGCACAAGAAAAACGCGACGGCCTCCCTTTGAAGAATTTGGAAGCAGGGTTGGCAGGGGAGGTGTTCTTAAGGATGACCCGTCCCTGGTGGGTGATGAATTTGGTGAACACGAGCGGCCTGGGAAGGATGGTTGCGCTCCACTCCTACCAGGCGATACTCAATTCTTCTGCGGCGGCCCTGTTGACGGTTCGAGGCATGGAGACCCAGGATTTCCTGAGGGGTGGACAGGCATTGGAACGTGTCTGGCTTACTATGACTCAAAAAGGGCTCTCCATGCAGCCGATGACGGCTATTACCCTGTTCTGGCTCAGATGTCAGCTTGAGGGAGACCGCGCCTTCTCTGAAGACCACCGAGGGCTTCTGCAAGAGACGTTTGAGGAATACCAAGAGCTATTCCCAGATGTTAATTTCCATGAAGAGGGGCAGATCATGTTGTTCCGCATGGGCCGGGGCGGCCCCATTAAACAGTGCACTTACAGAAAGGACCTTGAAGCTTTTTTACGTGATGAAGGCAAGAAGGACAATGAAATATGGGATACACAGAATCCTTTTTAGCTTCCTTTATCCGTCTTTACAAACTCCACGATTAGGTCTTTGACTTTTGTTGGTTGTTCCTCCTGAGGATTGTGCCCAGAATTCGGTATGATCTTGAGACTGGAGTTTCTTATGTCTTGCTTAAATCTTTCTGCCAATTTGAGCGGGAGGCACCTGTCTTCCCTGCCCCAGATGATGAGAGTGGGATGAGTCATGGTTCTTATGGATTGTGTCATATCAAAATCATAGGTACGCAACTGCAAAGCTGCATGAGCAGCACCTTTGACAAAATAGGGTCTTACCCACCCCTCCACTTCCTCTTTCGTTACCAGCTGGGGATTGAAAAAAATGTACTTTTTCAAAATCTTTTCAAAAGTTTTAGCATTAGCAAAACCCAATAACAGCTTAGCCGCACCCGGTACATTTATGAACCATCCTGCGGGAGAAGATTTGAACGGATAGCCTACACTATTAATGAGGACTACTTTTTCTGTACGTTGGGGAAAACGTGTGGAAAAATCTATGGCTAGTCCACCTCCCCAGGAGTGCCCCACTATTGTAGCCTTTTTCACCTGAATGGCATCCATAAAACCAATCAGGAATTGCCGAAAGTCCTCACGGCTATATTTACCATCTGCGGGTTTATCAGAATAACCATATCCTTTCAAATCGAGCGCAATGACATCAAAAAAATTAGAGAGGTCTTCTATATTTTTATGCCATACAAAAGATGAAGAGAAGATCCCATGAATGAGGATCAGGGGTCTTCCTCTGCCCTTTCTTATATAATGCACTTTCACCGTACCCAGTTTTACAAATTCGCCATCCTTTGCCAATTCTTGCCCTGTGTATTTCTCTCTACATGAAATTGTGTGAGTGCACCAAAGAAAAAAGATTGCAGGGATTACGCAGAAAATCAGAAAACAGGCAATGAGAATCTTTCTCATAGGTCTGGCATGAATGAAAGGTTGATACGAAAAAGGAGCCTAAAGGGATCTTCGCCACAAAACGGCAGGCTCATAGGCAGATGGGAAAAAATAACCAAAGAAAGCGTAAAATAGAAGCTTTGGTTTTCGCAGGACTACTATCCCACTTGCCGGATCGAGGGCCAGATCCATATTATGATCCAGAGCTTTGCTAAATTCATCCAAAAAACGGTAGTTGATAAAAGGCCTTAAAGTGTCCATGTAGGACCGCTGATAAGTGGCTATGGGTTCTAAGCTGTACTCCAATCCCAGAGCAAAGAGGCTCTCTTGGGTTATGATCACGCGGTGAAAAGGCTGGTGGAGACGCATGATGTGGGGTTCCAGATCGTTCATATTTTCCACCCCCTGCGAGTCTGCCGTACCCACGTAGAACAGACCGCCAGGTTTCACGAGCTCAAGACAGTCCCGCATCATCGCACGCGGATCATCACAATGTTCAATCACATCATTGGCAACTACACAGTCATACAGTTCTTGATCTTGCGGTAGGCTGGCATATTCCGGCACAAAGGGGTCATAGCCAGCCACGTCAATGAAGCCTTGTCTTTCTAAATACTCTATTAAAACGCCATTGCCGCAGCCGAAATCAATAATCGTATCAGTCTTTTTGAGTCCACCTCGGACAAGACGTTGGAGCAGATTGCGCAGGGTCCCGCGGGCAAAGATATCCAATTGACGATTGTTTAGGGGGTAGTCCCGGTAAATATCTTCTAAATCAACGTCCTCCACGCTGTGAATAGTCAGGCACTTCGGGCATTTCCAAAGCTGAAAAAGGGTCCGGCAGAAACGCTCAGTATTACCTCGGACTCTTCCTAGATCGTGAGCACTCGGACCCCTGGTTTTGTATCCGCAAATAACACACTCACAAGTACGACTTTTACCATTCTTCTCAGCGGACAGGGCACCCAATGGATATGACATTTCTTACCTCCTACAAGAAGGCTTTTCTTGCTTTTCCCAAGAGATGGTCTGCAACTCGAAGAGCATTTGCCGCAATGGTCAGAGAAGGATTTGTCCCACCACTGGATGGAAAGAAAGAGCTGTCTACCACGTACAAGTTTTTGAGTCCGTGAGCCTTGTTATTTGCATCCAGCACACTTTCATTGGGGTCGCGGCCGAAGCAGCATGTGCCACAAATATGGGCCAGCCTCTTGTTGTTTTCGGCCTGTTTGATAAGCAGAAATCGGTAGGGTTCAAAAACGTCTCGGACCCGTTCACGAAACTCCTTGATACGCGCCCGATCACAGTCCCGAATCCGATATTTCAAAATAATTCGTCTTTGACCTCGACTATCGGGTTCCGAAAGCATCACGCGGTTCTCCCAGTAAGGAAGGTCTTCCTTCATGGCTGCAAGGATGATGGTGCGAGCAAAAAGATGTTTCAAAATCCTCTTTGCCATCGGCTTTGCCAGCCTGAAAAAACTGGCGAGAGCAGGCCACGGGCTGTAGCGTAAGTCTTCTTGTATTTCTTCAACAAGAATCGATGCAGGAGGCATGGCCCCGAATGACTGAATAGTTCCAAATTTTTTTCCTTCCAAAACATATAAATCGTTGAACGCTATCTCTTTGTTGTTTCCCGGAAATCCCTCTCTGATCTTCGGAAAAATAGCATAAAGATCGATGTGGTGACGCATGAGGTTTCTTCCAACCAAGCCCGAATCATTGGCCAAGCCGTTTGGCCATACTGAACAGTTAGACTTTAGCAAAATTGCAGGTGTTCCTATAGCGCCAGCCGCAAGCACAAACACTTTTGCCCGCAAATCATATTCTTGGCCTTGCTTGGAACAAACGACCCCGGTCACTCTACTTCGGTCGGCTTTGAGCCGTAAGACTTCACATTCATCCAACAGTTGGGCTCCAAGCCGTGAAATTGCCGGTTCAAGGCAAACCTGGGTGCTGTCGTTTTTGCATTCCCTGTCGCAAAGGAATCCTTGACAGCCCATACAGCCCGAAACATAGTCGCAGGCGATAGGTAGTCGGTAGGGATGAAGCCCTTTCTGTTGAAGGAAATCATAGAACTCCCTGGACACCGAGCTGAGTGGCGATGGGGGGAGGTATTTCCATTTCTTATGCCTTCTGAGCGGATCGACAGTCCCTCGTACCCGAAAGAGCTGTTCGGCCTCTTCATAATAGGGCTCCAGTTCTTGATACAATATGGGCCACCGATCGGGAAGAGTCGTTTCCGCTACATCCGAATAGTAGCGACGCGGGGTGAAATCTTCCTCGAAGAAGCGCTCCATGGCCCCACCGTACAACGCAGATGAACCACCTGTACCTGAACCCAGGAAAGGGATAAAATGCTGAGAGTGTTCGGTGGACGCGTCTTCAATTCCCGCAAACCAACGTCCTGCTCTGGTAAGGATCTCTCTGTGCTTAAGTTGAGGCACCTCAGGCCTTCTAAAAAAACTTTCCGCATAGTCGCCTCGCAATGCTTTATCATCGGTCGAGTGGTCCTTTCCCTTTTCACAAAACAAGACTCTTTTCCCAGCTTTGGCCAACGCGTACCCCAAGGTTCCCCCCCCTATCCCCGTACCCACAACAATCACGTCCCATTTACTTTGTGACAATGAACTGGTTTTTCTCACTTTTCTCCTTCAATCTCAAAAGCGCCGGCAAAAACAAAAGATCACCCAAAACAGCAAAGATCATAATAAGAGCCGTAAGAAGCCCGAATTGAATCGTGGGAACGAAAGAACTCAAAAGCAATATTCCAAAACCCAAAGAAAGGATCACAGAGGTCGTTATGATGGCGTTTCCTTTGTTCAAAAGGGCAGCTTCCACAGCCGCGCGGCGATTCGGGGTAATTCTCGTCTCTTCCTTATATTGATGCAGAAAATGAATGGTATCATCCACGGCTATGCCGATGGCAACAGCTGATATGAGAGCCGTTGCAGTATTCAATGGGATGTGAAAGGCACCCATGATTCCAAAATTCAGGAGAATCGGAAAGAGGTTGGGAACGAGGCTTAGTAAGCCCAATGAGAAAGACCTCAAAACGAGAAACATGAGTACGGATATAATCAACACAGCCGTGCACAAACTCTCGATTTGCCCTCTCACCAGATCATCGACAATGTTAACCACCTTATAAGACTCTCCGGTAATGCGGGACTCAAATCCAGCAGGAGTTTTCTTGTCGAGAAAGTGTTGAATCCTGGCAATGATAGCCTCCAGTTCGCCACTACTGTGTCTCGCGGTTCTCGCAAGGATTCTCGCATGGTTATATGACGAATTGATGAAATCATCGATGTCTTGGGAATCATACATAAGTAAATATTGTGAAACTAGTTGCCTGGTTTCCGGTATCTTATAATAAGAAGGATCTTCGTTTTGGAAGGATTCATTCATGTCTTTGACAAAATCTACGAAGGAATTCGTAATGTCAATCTCTGGCATACCGGCAATGAATGCTTGAACATCCTCAAGAAATTGCAAATTTTTGGGTTCCCTAAAAACATCCTTTTCACGCCCCTTAATGGATATATTGATAGCTTCCACTCCAGCCAGGTTCGTTTCCACAAAGGCCAAAGATTGGCGTAATGGAGCGCTTTTTTTAAAGAAATCAATAAGATTGGTTTCCGCTTTGACCCTCGTCAAGAAAAATGCTCCCAGGACCGTGGCACCACAACAAATCAACAGGATAGGATATTTATAGCGATTATTCAATCTTATCACCAACTTTATTGTATTCTCAAATAAAAGCTTTGGGGTCTGTCTTCCTTTTTCTCTTATAGTTGGAGGAAAAACAAGTATCAGGGCAGGTAGAAATAGAAAGGAAAACACAAATGCTAACAATATACCCATGGACGATATGAAGGCAAAATCTTTTATTGCGGGGATGTGACTGATTCGCAATGAAATAAAGCCTGCCATCGTTGTCACAGTTGTAAGGAGGCACGGCTTATAGACATTCATGAGGGTTTTAAGAAGTGCTTCTCTGTTGTCATTGATAGTCTTTCTAAATAACAGATAATGGGTGAAAACATGTATGGAGTCGGAAAGGCAGAGCGCCATAATCAATGGGGGTACAATTGAGGTGACATTATTCAATGTTGAACCAATAAGCGCAATAAAGCCCATCGTACATCCAAGGCAGAGGGAAATATTAGAAAAAGACAACAAGGCGATTTTGAGATCTTTGAATATGATAAAAATAGTGATTATGATAACTAAATAAGTAATCGGAATGAACCTGGCAACGTCAGATTTCATATACTGGCTCAACCTGAGATTGGTCACAGTCATTCCTGCCAGGTGAAAATTTTTACCTTGCTCTTTGTATGGCTCCAACACCTCGAGCGTCTTTCCTATCAACCGCTTCCGAAGGTCTTTATCTTCGGGTCGGTCATGGGGAAAAACGACAATGGCGGTGGTGGTCCCATCTTTCGATATCAAGTTATCGCGATAAAGAGGGTTGTTCACGGCGCTTGCCCTGAGATCCTCGATTTCTTTTGAGTTCTGTGGGATTCGTTCAAGAAATTTCTGGACCATAAAAAAATCATCTTCACCAATGATGTCGTCAACATTACCTAGACTGAGCACATCCCTTACCTCATCCAATTTCTCCAAACGAGAGGTGATCTCTTTGATGAGTGTGAGAACTTCTCTTGCAAAAATACTCTTTTCCTTGAAAGCGATGATAAAGAATTCATCGTTCCCGAATACCTGTTTAAACTTTTCATAGAAAACAACGTCAGGGTCATCTTCAGGGGTAAAATAGTCCACATTTTCTACTGTTTGCACCTTTGGCACAAAAACCATCAAAGGAAGGGCAATCATCACGGAAAGAAGGAGGGAAAGCCAAGGATGTTGTGTCGTGAAACGAAACATCATGATGTTAAGGCCCTAAAAACAGAAATTCAATTCAACGTAAATATTATCGTTGTCTTTATAAGGAAATAAAGCAGCCCCACAGCCGCTCCAAATCAAGTTGGCTCCTATTTCCCAACGAAGATGATCTCCCATATCCCAAACGAAAGACGGGTTCAGATAAAAGCTTTTGTCCGTCAGGCTGTAAAATGAATAGAGACCAAAGGTAAATTGATCCTTCTTGATATCCCAGATGACACTGCCTATAAGATTTTCGTTGCTTCGTTCCGTTCCAATCAAGTCTTCATCACTGAAGATCCTCTCATAAGAATAGAGACAATTCACGTACCAATCATCGGAGATATTATAATCAACTCCTATGACCCCTTGAAAGACTTCTTCGGAAACAATGCTCAAGTCCCTTGTCCTGAGAAAATGTCTCTCTTTGAAATAGGCCAATTCTCCCCTTATCGCAAGATCCCGCCAGGTAGTAGCAAAATCCAAACCATAGAGAGAGAAACGGTTATACTCGAGATCCAAGATAAGGTCATTTGAGGTCAGCGGAGCGGTAAGTTTCGAAAATATCTGGCCTGCTTGTTGGGGCCCAAAAAGAATCTGCATGATAGATTTTCCGCTTTCCGTCCGTGGTGTTGGCTGCGGAATATCTTCCCACCCGTAAAAAAAGCTGAACCCTATGTCCAAATTAGAAAGGCTCTTCGTCAGCCTCACCCCGCCTTCTCCATTTTCCAGTTTTCTGCCGACCTTCTTCTCTTCGAGTCGAATCTCTTTCATAACAGAGCCAATGGCCGCTGGGCTCACTTCTGCAATCCTGTCTGGAAAATGAGGGAAAAGAGACCAATCAGAATCAAAATATTCTACATCCGAGTCCAAAAATACAGGAAGATAGATCACCTCTATGTTCATGATTTCGTTAAGCCAACCTAATCTCACCATTGGCGCCGGGAGTTTCCTTTCCGCTCTTCTATTGATAAAAAGCTCTGTGAGATCTTCCGGGTTGATGACATCAATGGGAGATATTTCATCTGTGCTACCCCAGCGGACGATCTGATTCCCGCAGCTCGCATAAAAATCGCCCTGTACAAGATTGAGATAGGCTTCTCCAAGGGTAACCTTTGTAAAGCTGTATCTGGAATTGTCCCATTCTTCGATGTAGCGGACTCGGATACCGGCCTTAATAAAGTTCTGGGGAGACAACAGATACTTGATGGTCGATGTAAAAAGAGAGCGCGCATCGTGTAGATTTTCAAGTTGGTC
The DNA here is from genome assembly GCA_019307135.1 of Deltaproteobacteria bacterium. GTDB lineage: Bacteria > Desulfobacterota > Desulfobacteria > Desulfobacterales. The sequence goes on along the minus strand of JAFDKF010000047.1, from coordinate 6,989 downwards.
ATCCTCACTTATGTCACCTGAGTACTTGACCTCTAAATCCCCCTCTAATTTGACTTTCCTTTCGCTCTCGCCATGCGTGCCTTTTTCTTCCGGAATCGGCCCCTCCCTATCTTCGAGGATAATCTCGTTCGAATCGCCCAAAAGCAGAATACCATTATGAGCTTCATTACAAGGGGTTTCAGCCACGCAGATCACGTTCTCCTCTTGATGCACCATAAGATCAGGCTTCGTCGCACCTTTGAGGTCCAATACAACGCGTGCATATTCCTTGTGATCTCCCGTCCTTATTGATATCATATCAAGATGGTTTAGACTGATTCGTCTTCCAATCCGTTCTGAGAGTCGTGCATCTTTGACGTCAACGACAAAGCGGCTTGGGTCTTTCAAATAGAAGGACGTGTAATCGGAGACTTTTTCACTGCAGACAATAGTAAGAAAAGCTTGTTCAGTTTCTTTGAATTCGATCTTTTCCACAACATTTATTGCCAAACATTCCTGCGGGAAGCAGAAGTAGAACAATAAGAATGCTAAGCAACACCCAGCATCCCTTTTCCTTATCATTACAGTTGAACCCACCTATAAGGTTTTCACGTCCTGCGTTTGCTGAACACAGGAAAACTCAAACCTGTTCTTTCAAATGCCCGGAGATCCTCAGTATTAGAGCATGCCCCGTTTTTCGTGCTAACCGATCAATAACTTCCCAAAAAATTCTTGGTAAAATAAGAATCAGACAAATTAATATTATATTCTATGCCTTTCAATTTTAGAATAGTCTTGTGATTTCGTTTGTGATCTTCAAGTAAAGCGTGTGTTATGGTCCAAATATGATCGATTTTTTTTAGTGCCAGGGCTGTATAAGTCTTATAATGGTCCTGATTCTTGTCATAGAACTCGGTTTTCACAATTATATTCAGATTTTTTGCAATCCAGCTTTTAAAATAACCGTACTGTGTATTCGTCATCTCCTTGGGAATACTCCTTATTAAATAACAATCCAAATCCTTGTATTGAGTCGTCCCCAAAAGTTGGTGCGTGTCCCTGTCCACCTCGCGGCGCTCCATATCTTCATATGTGAAATCAGAGTTGACAAAACGAAGGTGCTTTTGAGTGGTCACAATTCTCCTTACCCTTTTCAAAGCCGGCAGGTAGAGAAATTGATCGTCTTGTTTGTCTTTGTTGTCCCAGTTCAAAAACCCAGTGCCGGCAATATCAGCCGGAGATGTAAATCGAGTGAGGCTTTTTATCACATCGCCCGGAAAATCTTTTGTGTAGACAATTAGTTCTCTGATCCGCCTGTCGCCATTTTTATCTTCTAGAATCATCTCTGAAACGGCCTTGGAATCATCTCCATCATCACGGTGGTAGACTTGCTCCATGATTTGTGTAGCCGACGGCTGGCAGAAGCCATTCTCGGAGATCACCAACACAAATAGCAGAAAGAGTGCGAGCCAACAAGCTCTTACCGATTTGGATTCAAAATACATAGCGTCCCCCGGCAACACTAATACTCCAAGACTCGTTCACTTCATGGAAATCTTCGTTGATTTGACGGGCACCAATTATCATATTGCCACACCTGTCCAACAGACTTTACCTCAACTTCCGCAAAGCAAAAAGTATACCAATTACGTTGCTTGCGGGTTCTTGATGGTAAAAAAATGCAATAGTTTCAAGGAAGGGATTTTTTTGATATGAATTTAGTGACAAATGGCGATTAAAATATACTGACATGGCGCGATTGATTATCGCAATATAGCGGCATGAATGTGCCAAAGGCAAAAATGAAACACGTGGGTTCATTCTGATGACGATTTATAGTGACCGGAGGGGCCACTAACTAATTGAAATTACCCAACTTCATTTATCAAGGTGTGGAAGCCGCGTTGGCAAGTGGTATTGCTTCGGGATGGTCACGTTGCAATTTCCCCCTGAAAAAGCCCTACTTTGTGTGAGAGTGAGTACTATGAGGGACGAAAGGAATCGACCACAAAGTTTTCGATTATATCTGCTCCGGCTTTGGCGCCTTGAAAGTTTTTCAAAATAGATTGCATCCTGCATGCATTAGCCGCAAACGCAGGATTCGCCAACAAAGATTGAATCGCGTCGAGAAGCACTGCCGGATTGGCAAAGAAGCTTTTCCACGAAAGGGTATGGCCAACGCCTAACGCCTCCACCCGTCGCATGTTGAACTTTTGATCAGGAATAGTGGGAATCCCGACGATAGGCTTGCCGTGAGACAAGGCTTGATAAATAGTTCCATTTCCACCGTGACAGACCACTAGGTCACATTCTTCCATCACCAGGTCCCCGTTCATGAAGGGTTCAACATAGATTTTGCCGTCAATCGCATCTATTTGATCCACCTGTGCCCCCGTAGTTATGATTGCCGTGACATTTGATCTTTGCACCAGTTCACAGGTAAGCTCAAAGAAATCACGAATGCCGGTGGTCCCCATCGTGAGGTAAATCAAGGGGTTCGAGCCCGTTTTCGGAGGCCACCAGGGAGGCGGAGGAGCCTTACTTTCCCACGTTAAAGGCCCAATATAGTGATAATCCACTGGCAGATTTCTGGCCGGAAAGTATTCCGGCACGTCCGCAAGAAGGGTCAAATCTTTTCCTGCAAGGCAATTGGTAGCGGTAACAGGTTTGCTGAGAGCGTATTTTCTGCTCAACTCTGTGAAGGTCTTCATTACGCCATCGAAAACCTTCATCTCGATTTTGAGATTTAAGGCACTCAGGCTCCCCCATAGGCGAGTTTCTCTTCCCACGAACCGGGTTGGTATCCATTCAAAGAAGGGGACATACGGGAGGGCTCTGTATTCGGTGGACGAGACATTGACGACCGCCACATGCCTCAGTCCCGCCATATGGGTGGAGATAGGGGCTGTAAACCTGCCATCAGTCAGAACAAGGCCGGGTTGTACCATTTTGTAAAGGCTGATATCTGCCTCAATCATCCGATCCAGTTCGGCATCACTCACAAAACGGATTTTCCCTGCCCGGATGTTACCAAAAAGAATATCCGGCTCAGGTTCGTAAATAGGGAGGACATCAAATCCTTCATCTCGAATAAAGACCACTTTCGGGCTTTCGGCCCCGAAAACGACCTCGTACCCTCGCTTTCTGAGTTCCTTTGCAAGCAAAAGGGGCCTACTCAGATGGGACAGGGTGTGCGAATAGGGGAGCGCCAAAATCTTTATTTTGTTTTTGATCACCATACATGGAATATCCTACCATCCCTCCATTATCGATACATTCCTTCTTCTGGGAGATAAGATATATTTCACCAAGTTGGAACCTTATCAACTGTGCACAGATGTATCTTTATCACCTACGTCCACGCCTGTCAAACTGTGGTCGCGGCACTACACCAATTCCTGTCCTGAATAAACAAAAAGGGTTCCCGTAAACCGGGAACCCTTCTTTGTTTCAGGGCACCTTCCTTGGGATAAAATCTCCCAGGAAACAGATCTTATGAATGCGCTTAACTTTTGCGAAAGCGCTTCCGGCTGAGTCCAGCAAGTCCGAGCAGGCCCGACCCAACAAGCAGCATGGTCGCTGGCTCTGGGATAACTCCGGCGGTGACAGGATCCTGCGAGTTAGTAGTCCATAGTGGATTGTTCCAGCCACCCGTGGGGTCCCACTGAACGGTAAGATCAGAAATCATCTTCAGATCAGCTCGATTGGCTGGAGCTCCGGGAGCGTAAAAGGGGAAACAATCCGTATCCAAAAGGTTATCGACTAATCCGAGGCCGGTTACATCCAAGTAACCTTCTGCCTTTCCGTGGGTCGTATCTGAAACCGTAATCATTTCAACATCGTTAAATACACAACTAGGGCAGTAATAACTTGCTAGTGTGCCCGGACTGTAAGTGGTATCCAGCCATAAGATGCCGTTGTTGATGATGTTGAGGCCGAAGGTGCCAAATGCCCCCGCGCCAGCAACGCTGGGGCCGGCAGCGGCGTCGAGATTATAGGCATTGGCATTAGCAGCGTCCAGTTCATAGACTTTCATATAAGGCGTCATGCCAGGTGCCGCTTGTAAATACATGTTACCAGGTACTCCTCCCGTACCCCCTACAAGCTGGAGTCCGCCATATACCCCGTAATGGTACTTCCCATCATTACCGTCATTATAATACGCCGGGATAGAAAGATTGTTATTCTCGGGGTTGTTATCAGTAAGGGTATGGAGGCTGGTCAAAGCAACGATGCCCCAGACGTTGTTGGACTCAGCAGCAGGATTTTGTAAAGGATGGTTTGGAAGATTAAGCCAATTATAGACGCCGTTATAATCGAAATCTGTGAATGTAGTGTTTGTATACTTCATTCCAACGAAGGGCGTTTGGAGCCCTGTCGCCCAACTGGAACCGACGCCTACTAAAAACGTGCACACAAGGGCGATAAATACAAATAACACTGTTTTTTTCATTTCTATACCTCGTTTCCTCCAAATTGTTTGTTTCAAGTTACATTCCACCTTTGCGGGTTTGAGTCGTGTCAGTTTCAAGCTCTCCGGGAGACAAACAAGCTTCCTTTCCCCATCGACCACACGACCAAATCCGCCTTTTTGCCAACAGTTTTTTTATCACCTCCTTCTATTGAAAATTCGGGGTTATTGCGTTACTTGCCCCGGTTAAGTAAGTTATATCACTTAACGGGGTAAATGTTTCTTGGGTTGCTTGGGTTGACTGGGTTCATTGAGAAAGTCTTGCCTATTTGTTTGCCAATGAAACCAATGAAACTCACCCGGTCAACCAGCTAAGATTTTGAACCGTTCTTGATCTTTCTTCTTCCAATCCACCCCAGTCCAATCAGCCCGGAGCCAAGCAAAAGCATGGTTGCTGGTTCGGGGATAGTCGTTGCCACTTGCCGGATACCAAACGCACACTCCCAGTTTTCACAGTCACAAATGCATTGATTATTATTACCACACGTACAGGGACAATTCTGCGCGAATTGACTAAGATCTATCCACAGCAAGAATTGGTTTTCTTCACAGGGATACTGCCAGTCAGGAGCCCAAAATTGCAAGACAGAGCCGTCAACGTCAAACGCTGAATTCTGAAAAATGTCACTACTACCCCAAGCATCGGAAGCATCGGTTAAGAGAGGAAAGCTGTCATAACGCGTGGTAAACGTCTCATCCCAGAATTCAAAATGGTAATCTGACCAAGCATAGGGTGAAGTGTTATGTACGTGGAACTCGAACGTCCAGGTTCCCGGGTCACACTTACAGTTCCCATTTTTTTTACAGCAGCATTTGTTTAAGTCCTCATTGGTGAACGTAACTACTTTGTCGAAGAAATTTCCATCTTCATTTACAATCCCATAACCATCATGCGATGGATAAGGTATCAAGTGTTTTTCATTGTAATCTTCAAGTACAACTAACAGATACTCTTGAACCTCAATCTCGGTTATGGTGTTCAGGTCAGTTTTATCAACGTCCTCGATAGTGATCGCTCTGACCTGCCCTGTAAAAAACAGGGAAATCACCAGACTGACTAAAAGAAATTTCACTTTTTCCATCACCATCTTTTTTTCACTTTCTCTTTTCTGATTTCATTACCTTTTTAAAGACTTTTAAAATCTCTTGCGACCACAACCGATTATGGAACTTCTTAGTCTCACTGGCGCCACAATCTCCCTCTTCATCTCCTGGAATATAATCGGTTCCGAAGTCCCCGATGTGCATCTATGGGGTAGAGGTTATTAGGTTACTCGGGTTTTTCGGATCAACCAACCTGACATCTTGTTCAGTCCTTTTTGATCTTTCTTCTTCCAAGCCACCCCAATCCAATCAGACCGGAGCCAAGCAAAAGCATGGTTGCTGGTTCGGGGGTGTGATGGGTTATGCCGCCACCGATCGCAAACGGTGGTGTGTCTAGAAATGCACTGACAGCTTGTTGCCAGGGACCATGTTGGTCCCAATACCATTCTGGCCCCGACACTAAATTGTACTGATCAGGGGAGTGCAAAGCGTAATCAACCCAGAAAGAAACAGGCGGCATCTCTCCCGGTAAAAGCACATCATCTACGCCCAAGGCCACTTCAGCCACTTGATATTGATAACCATTGACATTCTTATAGTTCAGCTCCCAGTCGGGCGGCGATATCAGCCCTGCTGTCCCAGACTCTACGTTTCCCACTGACTTAAAGATATCATCCTCAAAGGTAACTTGGAAATAGTTGGCTCCACATTCACTCTTAGGGTAAATAACGCCAATAGTATAAAGAGCGGTTCCCGTTAGGGAGTCCTTATCCCAACTATTATTCCAATTTGGGTTTACAGTCGCCCAAATTTCAACAGTCCCTAACGCCATGGCGCTTTGGGCACTTATGAGCACCCACATTGCCAAAAATGCTATGACAAGCATGAATCTTTTCATTGTAATTTCCCTCCGTAGGATTTCGGAATGTAGAAATTGTGGTGAAACATTAAATTGTACTGTATATCTGTATATTGGCAATTAGCATGCCGTTTTTGTATTTAAATGGAATTTTTTGATAACCCGTTGATATGTCAGTTTATTCACGTTTTGACGGACCGAGGTCTTCTTTATGTTTTGTAAAAATATGTGAAATCAAATTCCACTTTATGATAGAAGTTTTCCTTTGTATGGTATTTCATTTCACTTCCTTCCCAGAAAAGAAACGAATCACGAAATCACGAAAGTACGAAAACACGAAATGAACCATACCAAAAATATTCGGAATCCTGTTTGTCAACAAACTACTGATTTATCAGTAAGTTAGCATCTGAGAAATAGACTCTCTATGAGCCATGAAACATTAACTCGAACCCAAAAAGACGCTAATCACGAAATCACGAAAGTACGAAAACACGAAATAGACCCCAGCCAAGAATATTCGCAATTCTAAGAGATACAGGCTCAGGGTGAACCTGTAAGAATCAAACAATCAAGTTCTTGAGATGTTTTTCGTGCTTTCGTGATAATTCTTTCAGCGCTTTTCGATTAATGCGA
>JAFDKF010000200.1 GCA_019307135.1 Deltaproteobacteria bacterium | reverse complement strand
TTATTTTTTGTATCGAACATTCCTGCACCGCAATTACAAACCTTGGCTGACCATGCGCGGCAGACCATTTCTCCACAGTCAACCATCGTCTGTTGACCCAGGATCAGATTGAGAGACGTATCATAGATTACGCCATTGAGCGGTATGCAGATCCCAATAAGTTTGCTTTGGCTTTGAAAGATCTGATTGAGGATTCCCCTGGAAGTCTACTCAAAAAAGATACGGTAGAAGCTTTTCTGGAAAATAGGGGTCTATTTCGTCTCCCTATATCCATCTCCCAAGATATTCTAACAGTTCTGCGCCAATCGTCCGGGTCACTCAGGAATTACAGATCTGATATTTTAGGTATTCGTATCGATCGCGAAGAAACAGCGAATCTTGAAAAATGGATAGATACGACACCAGAAGAACACCCAGTTGCTTTCTTGCTGGATGTGGCTGGTGCCGGTAAGTCGGTGATTTTCCATGATTTGCTGGAGAGGCTTGAAAACAGGGATACCCCTGTGCTGGCAATAAAAGCGGATATTGATCTGTCCGATAATGTCACGGATGCAGCTTCGTTGCGACATGCTCTAAATAACTTACCTGATTCACCCGAGGCTCTCTTAGCAGCGGCAGTGGCCAAATATGAAAAGGCGGTCTTAATCATCGATCAATTGGATGCTCTATCCCTGACCTTTTCTCGAAACCAAGCATGCATGGATACGGTGATTGGGTTGATTGGGCGAGCGTCTTCCATTCAAGGGGTATGCATTATCGCGTCTTGCAGGAGCTTTGATCGGAAATTTGATCCCAAACTTAGGCAGATTCAGTCAACGCAAGAGTTTACCATAGAGCCCCTCACTGAACCACAAGTTGAACAGATCTTAAGTCGTCTGGGCTTGAAATGGTTAGACTTGACGCCACGAGAACAAGAGGTTTTGACCAATCCCCTCCATCTTGACCTATTCGCAACAGTCATAGAAGAAGGGAATAAACGTGGAATGGTCAGATGTCCTATCGCTACGGTCCAAGACCTATATGATGTGCTGTGGGAACTCAAGATTTTACGTCCAGACGCCCCCACCATCTCACCGGAAAAGTTGCAAGATGCAATATATCAACTCGTAGACGCGGTACATAATAGTCAGGAATTATACCAACCTATCTCTTTGTTCGACGAAACATCCGAAGCGACAAATTATTTGGAGAGTCACGGCATTTTACGACGCGATGGAAACAAGTTGTCTTTCTTCCACCAGTCTTTTTTTGATTATTGCTATGCCCGTCGTTTTGTCTCCGAAAACGAGTCATTGGTCGAAACGGTCCGGAAAGGAGATCAAGGATTTTTTGTTCGTCCACAGATCGTGCAAACACTGAGCTATCTACGGGAAGTCGATCCAGCACGGTATCTTCGGGAGATAGAGTCACTGATGGACAGGGGACGAACGCACGAACGGTTGCGCCAACTCAAGATTCGTCCTAGCAAATTCAGGCGCGCTCTATTTGCCGTCATGGTGAGAGCCCTTAGCTCTCCGATACGATATCACTTACGCCGTCTCGTCTTTGAGTGGTTCGGCCAGCAGAGAGATTTAACCGATCAGGAAAAGGCTCTTGGATTGTCTTGCATAGAATCGACTACAGACAGGCGTCTTTTTCTTTTGGGTGCACGAGGAAATGCTGAGTGGTTTGATGTCATTCAGCCACAACTTGCCGATTTTCTTACGTTGTCAAGAAAGGCACTTGATGAGGAGATTGTTCCGTTCCTGCGCTCTGTTCAAGAGGCCCGACCGGAGGACATATTCGGTCTCCTTGCGAAGCAGTTGCGTTTGTCAGAGGAGTGGAACAACCGAATTAGTTGGTGCTTAAACACTTATAAGGGTTGGCAGAGTTCAGAGGCTGAAAGCTGCTTACTATGGCTATGTGAAAATGCGCAAAGCCCGTGGCATACCTTAGATTTGGCCTTGCATCACATTGCAAAAGCCAATCCTGCTTTCGGCTGCAGGGCTCTTGGAATCATTCTGGAGCAACTAAAAAATCAATTGCGACAAAAGCGGAGGCCACCCAATGCTGCGGAATGCCTTGGATCTAAGACGATCAATACTGCACCCAATGATGAGGAGGCCATCAAGGCATACATGGACCGCATGAATACCTTTCGTGACCATGCTGAAAAACTGCTGCCGCAGCAAATGTTCTGGATGGAGAAGCTCATCAATCGTGCTGGTGATGTTTGTCCGAGTGCATTGCTTGAGACAATCCTGCCATGGCTGGAGCAGGTCTTGCCAGACTTGACTTGGAGTCCTGATGAGAACGGTTGGCTCACCGATAAGATTTTTTCATCCCGCTTTGTGCATCCGTTCGGAGATCCTGCTTCTCTGGTCATCCAGGGTTTTTACAAGGCACTGTGTCGATTAGCGGAAGAGGATCAGGCACAATTCCTTACCTTTGCCGCCCGGATTGAACAATCCCGCTATCTTGTGTTGCACGAGATACTGGCTGGCGTTCTTGCGAAGCACGCCAGCCAATTTGCGTCTTGGGCGTGCCTGTATCTACTGAAGGATACATTGCGTTTTCGAATTTCCGGCATTGGTTCTAGTATCCAGTTTTCACGGAAGTTGATTGGGGCAGTCTTTCCACATTGTAGCCCTGATGAGCGAACTAAGCTGGAAGAGGCGATTGTTTCCTACTACCCAGCATGGGAAAATAAAGCGGAAAATATACGTTGGCGGGGCTCCAGTCAACTGGAATTGCTCTGGGAGGTTCCAGACGAGTTGTTGACACCAACAGGCCGATCCGCCCGTAAGTTACTTCGTAGAAAGTTGGAGGGCTACAAACCACCTGAACGCGAGCACGTAGGAGGGGGCGCTGTCGGATCACCCATTCCTGAGGAGGAGACCAAGATTCTCAGCGATGACGCTTGGCTCGATACTATGCGTCATTATAACGATGAAACGCGCTGGGACAAATCGCGAGAGGGATTTCTCAAAGGGGGCGTTATCGAACTTTCTCGTGCTTTCGAAAAGGTTGTCGAAAGTGAGCCTGAAAGGTTCGCCGACTTGGCTATCCGCTTTGATGAAAGTATATCATCAAAGTATTTCCGTGCTCTTGTCGAGGGATTAGCGAAATCTACAGTCTCTTCTCCTACCGTATTTGCAGTGTGCGAAACTTTCTCCAAAAAGCGACCGGATGACACAACCATCCAGACCGCTATTTGCGATGCTATTGAAAAACGGGTCAAAGATAACGTCCCCAAGGAACTGATAGAGTTAGTTTGCGATATTGCCCTGACTTCGGGTAATCCGGATCATGAAGCCTGGCAGACGAAGGCTGAAAATGATAAATATTACTACGGCGGTGATCCCCATTTCCACGGCATCAACAGCACCCGGGGAAGAGCAGTGAGGGTTTACATAAGCTGCATGCTGGAAGCTTCGCCCTTGGATACTGAATCCTTGCTGAGCACGCTGGAAAAAGTTGCTACCGACCCTTCATCAGCTGTGCGATCATGCCTCATTGAATGCCTCCCTTATCTCCTTCGGTTCGACAGTGATCGCGTTGTCAGTATCTTCGAATTGGCTGTTAAGAATCGGCCGGAACTTTTGGAATGTCGTGTATCGGACAACTTTATTTACTATGCTTTGGGACGGCACGGATCAAGAATGCTAAAGCATATCGAGGTGCTCATGGTTAGCAAGGAAGAGGAAGTACGGGAAACCTGTGGAAGGCTTGCCTCCCTCGCTTACTTCAACGTACCACGGGCAAAATCGTTATATCGTAAATGCCTCAGAGGGGATGCAGCCTTACGGCGAGGCATTGCGAGAGTCATGGCTAGGAACGTGGACCAGCCAAAGTTTTTGAAACAATGCTTGGCTGCACTGCAACAATTGTATGATGATTCGGACCAGAGCACCCGCAGAAACTTAGGCGAGGCATTTCGCCATCTACCGCTGCCTGAAGCAGCAATAAAGAAATTCATCGTTAGATTCCTCCATTCCAAGTCAATAGTTGATGCAGCAGATGATATCGTGGAATATACTTCACGGATCCAATTCGTAGACCCAAAACTGGCCCTAAATATTGCGGAACAGACACAACTGGCTTTCGGAAAAACCATCGCAGATATTCAAAGCGCAGCGGCTTTGGTGGATGATGATCTTGTTAGCCTTGCAATAAGTATCCATACGCACAGCCCGAGCCTGTGGTTAAAGGCTCGTGCTATGGACCTCTTTGAGCGCGTTATGGATTCAGGTAGTCACTATGCGATAGATGCCTTGAAGGCTGCTGATCGTTGAAATTATGACCAATGGCGTACTCAAACAAAAGATGAGGAGCAAGGGGGACGTCCAGAAAGCGCTGGGATAAACCGGCATAGAGTAGGGGATGAAAGAGCCCTGCATGAAAGGAATAGCTGAACCATCATGGCCCCGAGTCATGCGCGGGCAGCCGTGAGGTTGCACGTGAAGCGTTGACAGGGGGAAGCGCAGGCCAGCCATTGAGCTCCGAAATCACCCAATCCAGGGTGCCGACCTCGTTGGACGGTAGGGAAGGCAACACGGTGTACGGCGTTATCCAGCGAGTCGCCCACTGGCCCCGCGGAGTCAGAGACTCTGAGCATGCGTGGACACTCTATGCACGAGAACCGGGGAAAATAGGAGATGTCCATGAAATATTAACATCTGCGAGGTGGAACGGGGCGGAGGTTCTGAAGCATTTTATTTGGCATCTTTGTCAGCGGAATTGATTCATGAAACTGGTGTCATAAACTAAGGAGTCAAATCGCGGGTGCAATAGGAGATCGAATTTAGACCCGCTTCGCTCCTTCCGGGGCGTAGGCCTCTCCGAGCTGTAGGCTCTACGAGCCGGAAGCCAACAAAACAAGGGGGTCGCGTCTAAACAAAACATGGGGGTCGCGTTCACACTCTTGACAAAAAAACAACAGTTGAAGAAGGTGGGGGTGAGGAGATTTTCTTATGACATTTACGGAACTTCCGGTTGAAAGGGCTAATCGACTTATTAACCATGGCCCAACCGTCCTTGTAACCTCAAAATATAAGGAAAAGGCGAACATTATGACCGCTGCCTGGTGCATGCCGGCAAGTCACAAGCCTCCTATGGTCGCCGTGTCCATTGGGCTGAAGCGATTCTCCCATGAGTTGATTCTCCAAGGCAAACAATTTGCGATAAATGTCCCCAATAGTAAACTACTCAAAGAGATGTGGTGTTGCGGGACAAAGTCGGGAAGAACGAAGGACAAATTCGCCCTGTGCGGCCTTACCCCTGTTGTCG
>JAFDKF010000046.1 GCA_019307135.1 Deltaproteobacteria bacterium | reverse complement strand
AATGACACCTTCTTCAGAAGGCGGATGCTGCTGGTGACAATCGGTGCAGCCGACCTCTTCGTGGGCCGCTCCCCGTTCCTCTATTTCCTGCACCGGGCCTTCATGACAACCGGAACATAAGGCCGAGGGAACAACGCCATCAAATTCGATTGCTGTGGGCCTGTGTGGTTTGTGACAGCGCAGGCAGCCCTGATAGGTCATTTCGTCTGTATGAGCGTCGTGACACTCCTTGCATGAAGTCGCCTCACCATGGGCCACATGACATTCCTTACAGTCCAATCCAGCATGTTCACTAGGATGGGCTTCCATTTCTTCGCCCTGATCAGAGTGACAGGTTAGACAGACAGTCTTCACTTCATCCGTTTTGGCAAAATCAATCTCCAGAGGATAGTGGGGATAGTGACAAATCCTGCAGTCTTTTAGTGCATAATGGGCGTCCGGTGCGTGACAGCTATCGCATGTCTGGATGGTGTGTTCCCCGTGGGGTGGGTGTTCCTCGTGACAATCCGTGCAGCCAACCTCCGTCTTGTGCAATCCCCCGCGGCCGACGACGTCCCGGACTTCTCCCGCATGACACTTGACACAGTCATCGCTGACCAATCCACCGGAACGACTCTCTGCCAAAGAAAACGTGCTCAGAAGCATTATGAACCCACAAACAACAGTACCGACAAGAACCTTTTTTCTCATCCGTCCCCGATCCTCCAAATAAAAGGTTATGCCTAATGGCTCCTTGACAGAACGGTAAAGCTATACGGAATTGTTTTGAAAGATGAACGTCGATGTTCGATGTTCATTTTTTTCAGTAAACCTTCCACAGTCCATCCGGTGCAAAAATAACTTAGCGCTTATGGGGAAAGGGTCTCGGCCAGGGGCGCTTTGCCTCCATTACAAGCTATCAAGCTCGCCGACGAGGTCTGGGCTCCTCTTCTTACTCGGCCAAGCCATGAGGGTCTCTGTGGCAGCTGAGGCAAGCAGGGTATTTCTCATGCATAAAGGTGCCGTGGGGTCTGGCATGATGACATGACTCACACCGGGTTATTGCCTTATGCTCGCTCTCATGACATTTTGTACAGGCCAGCTCACTATGTGCTTTATTGCTTTTTTCCAGGGCATTCCCTTCATCCTTGTGACAGGATGAACAGAAAGCAGAAGGTACGTCATCATCGTACTGGACGGCTTTTGGACCATGTGGTTTGTGACAGCCAAGGCAATCCTTATAGACCATTTCCTGTGCATGGGATTCATGACATTCCGTACACTCTGTCGCCTCACCATGGGCCGTATGACATTCTTTACAGTCCAATCCCGCATGTTCACTCGGGTGGGCTTGCATTTCTTGACCCTGATCAGAGTGGCAGGTGAGACAGACAGCCTTCACCTCATCAATTGTGGCAAAATCCATCTCCAGAGGATAGTGGGGATGGTGACAGGTTTTGCATTCCTTAAGACCATAATGAACCGAGTCCGCCGGGCCGTGGCACTTATCACACCGTGGAATCGGATTTTTTCCGAGGGGGGGGTGTTCCGTGTGACATTCGAGACAACCGACGTCCTTGTGCAACCCTCCTCGCTCGTTGACTTGCTTCGAGGTGTCCTCATGACACTTGCCACAGTCCTCCTCGGTTAATGAAGTCAGTTGAACCTCGGCCCAACAACAGGTGCCAAAAAGTATCAGCAGTACACAGCAAAGAAAACAGATAAAGCCTTGCCTTTTCATCCCTTGTCTCCTTTCTTTCGTGTAGTAGGCCAATGAGTACAGAAAAGCACCCTAGCCATTTTACCTTATGAAGATCTCACCTATCTCCAAGCATGACATTTTTATGTGAAATCAGTGACTTACGTCGCAGACTTCCCGTGTCCTGACACAATGATTATTGTAGGCCCTTCTACCACATTTTTCATATTATTTCCAGTCAAATGGCTTTTACTCACGCCTGACGCACCTTTTCCCCGTCAGCCTGATCCTGTCCCGCCATTAATCGACTCCCCCCTCAACGGGGAACGCCGGGCGTGAAGGTGAAAATAAGCGGCCGTTTCTGTCTTGACATACAATCCGCTTTTTGCTATAGGCTTCGTAGCCTGCGAGCAAGGCTCGTAACTTGATAGTACAGGAATTTCCTTAATAAAATTAATTACCTGAGTAAAGCAACAGTAACTCCTCAATAACTTCGGGCTTACCCCCTAACCCCCCTTCTTTAGGAAAGGGGGGAATAAACTGGATACGCCCGCCCCAAACTGAGTACGGTTGGAAACCTATTTGAGAGGTGTCGCATTGCCATGGAAAGAACCCGGAAAGAGTTGAATTAGAAAGGAGGCACTATGGTCTATTTCGCGTTTCTAGCATTGGTGTTGAGCGTTTTCGGTATTGTTGCATTTCGCCGGGTAAATTCAATAAAAAACGAAATGGTAGAGTTGAGAGAACTTATCCGCACAGGCAAACTGCAAGGGGATAAGGGCGATAAGGGTGACAAAGGGGCTAAGGGTGACAAAGGCGAACCAGGTCCTAAAGGTGATAAAGGTCCAATAGGTGACAAAGGCGAACCAGGAGAGCCAGGTCCTAAAGGCGATAAGGGTGACAAAGGCGAACCAGGAGAGCCAGGTCCTAAAGGTGATAAGGGCCCAATAGGTGATAAAGGCGAGGCCGGTCCACCTGGACCAAAGGGCGATAAAGGGGGTAACGGTGACAAGGGTGAACCCGGACCCAAAGGTGATAAAGGCCCGAAAGGTGATAAAGGCGAAGCCGGTCCAAAAGGTGCAAAGGGTGACAAAGGGCCGAAAGGTGATAAAGGCCCGAAAGGCAATAAGGGAGAGAGTCAGGTCACGGGAGCGGGATAAAGATCGCTCAAGTTAGGCGAAGCATGTAACCAACCTATCGTCGAATCCATCCTTTGTTATAAAGAAGCGCTTAAGCTTTTTAGTAGGCTCAAGCGCTTCTTTTGTTTTCTTCTAACCGTTCACGGGTTCAATGGTTCAGGGGTTCAGGGTTCACCAAGGTGGTGCATTGATGTCAGAAGTCTGATCTCTGATCTCTGATCTCTGATCTCTGATCTCTGACTTATGATACAATTATCAGAGGTAGTGGTTTACTCCCGATCAACCAATAAAAAAGGCTCGCTCCAACCCGGAGCGAGCCTTTTACCGTGCCTTTTACCGTGTGTAGAAACTGCCCGACTAGGCCTGCCCTGCCCCGACCTCCACCTTCACTGAGGTAGCCACCTTGTAAAGCAGGCTGATTATCAGGAACCCGGTTGCCCACACTCCCAGTGTGATTAATGCCTCAGGCACTGTAGGCCAGTACTCAGTTATCCTTTCCAAAGGGTTGGGTACAAACCCACCCACAACCAAACCAAATCCCTTATCTATCCACGTTCCAATAACTACCAACACGCAGGCCACTGCCAAGATACCTTCATTCCTGCGTGTGACAGGAGGAACCAGGAGTATAATAGCTGCCGTCATACATGCAAAAGCGAGCCACATCAGAGGGACGAGGTTTCCGTGCCCTTCATGGCCGAAGAAAAGATAATGGAAATGATGCATGTGGCCTGGTATTTGACTGTAGAAGACGGTAAAAAGTTCGCACAGGAAGAGAAACACATTTACAATAAGGGCATATGTGACAATGCTGCCGAGCGTTCGAATTTGCTCCTTGCCGGGATCGAATTTCGTCGTCTTTCTTACGATAAGACAAAGAAGGATCAAAAGGGCAGGCCCGGCACAGAATGCTGAAGAGAGAAAACGAGGAGCCATAACGGCAGTAAGCCAGAAACCTCTCCCGGGAAGACCGGCGTAAAGGAATGCTGTAACCGTGTGGATGCTGATCGCCCAGGGGATAGAAAGATATATGAAAGGTTTGATCCAGCCAGGAGGCGGTGAGCCTTTACGCTCTGCAGTCAGCACATTCCACCCGATAAATACATTAAGAAAGAGATACCCGTTCAGAACTATCATGTCCCAGAAAAGGACCGATCTGGGTGTGGGGTGCAAAATCACATTGATCATCCGAACCGGATTGCCAAGGTCTACCAGGATAAACAACAAACACATGGTCACAGCACCAATAGCCATGAACTCTGCCAAAATGGTGATCCGGCCAAAGGCTTTATAGTGGTGGAGATAGTATGGCAGCACAACCATAACTCCTGCGGCTGCCACACCAACAAGGTACGTAAACTGGCCTATATAAAAACCCCACGAAACGTCCCTGCTCATACCTGTGATGCCCAGGCCAACACGAAACTGCCAGAGCCACATAATAAAGCCCAGCCCAATAACACCGAGCAAGCATGCTACCAATATCCAGTATTTCCGCCCTCCAACAAATGCCTTCTCAAGCATAGCCCACCTCACACAATATAATAGACGTTTGGATTCGATCCAAGCTCTGGTTTGCGCCGAATGGCGTAATTGGAACGCAGCACTTGCCTCACTTCTGAGTCAGGGTCGTCCAGATCGCCGAATACCAGTGCCGGCTCCCTGCCCTTCTTCTTACACAACTCCCGGGAGACCTCTACGCAGGCTGGAATTTCGCCTTTGGCAAGCCGTTCCGCACAAAAATTGCACTTTTCCACCACACCTTTCATCCTTGTGGGATATTCGGGGTTTGGCGGCTCTTTACCTTCAAACTTCCCCTCCCCTGCCCGGGGCCAGGGGATTATCCAGTTGAAGCTTCTTGACCCATAAGGACACGCTGCCATACAAAACCGGCACCCAATACAGCGGTGCATATCCATTATTACGATGCCGTCCTTCTTTCTCTTATACGTTGCCTTCGTAGGACACACCCTGCAGCAAGGGGGATTCAAACAATGGTTGCACATGACGAGAAAAGGCAGCTTTTTCAAATTCTCGTCTATGTGTTCATGTTGCTGGCCCGGGAAGACGTGCTCATAGTCGTCATGCCAGATCCACTTAATCTCGTGCCTTGGATTGTCAATCTCAGGCACATTGTGAGCCCGGTGGCAGGCATCCATGCATGCCTGGGCTATCTCGTCATCCATCTGCTTCATATTCACGACCATGGCCCATCGTTTGGCTGTCAGGGCTTCTCCAGGGGTAAGCCCTGCCGGCTTCTCAAAAAAATGGAAGAGTGTTTCCGGGACGGTGAAGCCCCCCAGCTTCTTGTCCAGCCACTCGGTTGGACTAATTCCAAGGGCATCTGCGGCAGGCTTGGCCGCCACCCCCAACGTGGAAACTCCAGCGATCTTTAAGAACTTTCTTCTGTTGACGCCCATCAGTGCTTCTCCTCGGGTTTTTCTTCCTTAGGTTCGATATGGCAATCCCAACAGTACGGTACGACTCCCGTGTAATTATGACACCGGTCACAAAACTCGGTCTTTTTCGCATGACAGTCCGCACTCATGCACGTATTTTGGAGGCTCATATCGTACTTTTTCCCATTGAAAGCGACATAAGACCTCTTGGCTACGCGGACGGTTGAATCTCTCCATAGGTCCAGCAACTGCATGTGTTTTCTCGTCATGTATGCCTTCGGCTGCACGCACTCCTTCTCCTTTACAGGAAGCTTCACTTCCGGTCTTGGAGCAGCCCTTCCCGAAGTATACCAGATCGGGAATGTCAACAAAGCAAGACCAATAATAATGCCGGCGAATATCTTACCTCCGTCATACATCCTCAGTATCCTCCATTCCTGGTAGGGGTTCAGCACGATAATTCACTGTCCTCTCCTTTTCTCCCTCCAATATCATGGCATTTGCCACCATCTCGTGAATGCCGGTGATACCCACCTCAGGCACCCAATATTCCATGAGGCCTGGCAGCACGGCTCGGTCAATGGCACAAACATTGGCCATCATATTCACGCCGTATTTCTCGTGGACGAACTTGGCGGCATTCGCCCTGGGGAGTCCTCCTCTCATCCTGAGTTCCACATCTTCCCCTGCATTCAACCCGGACCCCCCTCCACAGCAGAAGGTCTGCTCCCTGATGGTCGTGGGAGGCATCTCATAGAAATGATTGCACACATTCTTGATGATGTACCGCGGCTCCTCCAGGAGCCCCATGGCCCTCGAAGGATTACAGGAGTCATGGAAGGTGACCTTCAGGTTATCGTTTCTACTGGGATCCAATTTCAGCTTGCCGTGTTTTATAAGGTCTGCCGTAAATTCCGTGATGTGAAGCATCTTTGTCCCTCTTGCGCTATCAAATCTCGTGCCCGTGATTGGGGAGACCGGCACCTCGAGGAAATCAGCAGGACCGTTCATGGTGTCCATGTACTGATTGATAACCCGCCACATGTGCCCGCATTCCCCGCCGAGGATCCATTTTACCCCTAATCTCTTAGCCTCGGCATACATCTTGGCGTTGAGTCTCTTCATCATCTCATGGGAGGTAAACAAACCGAAGTTTCCACCCTCAGAAGCGTATGTACTCCAGGTGACGTCAAGTCCTAACTCGTGGAAAAGCGCCATATAACCCATGCAGGTAAACGTACCAGGATCGGCAAACACATCACCGGAGGGCGTGATAAAGAGGATCTCGGCCCCTTTTCTATTGAAACTCGGCTCTACTCGTACGCCGGTCACCTCTTCTATCTCATCCTGAAAGAATTCCATCATACCCTTGTATGCATGGGGCTGAATGCCGAGGTGATTGCCTGTCTTATAACAAAACGCCACAGGGGCTGCTATCCAGTCGATGTTCAGGCCCAGCAGATTTGTCATTTCTCTGCCGATGATAGTAACCTCAGCCGTATCAATGCCATACGGGCAGAAGACCGAGCAGCGCCGACATTCACTGCATTGGTACAAATAGTACCACCATTCTTTTAGCACGTCATATGTCAGGTCTCTTGCCCCGGCCAGTGGTCCAAGCAATTTTCCCGCCTTCGTGAAGTTCTTTCGATAGACTGATCGCAAAAGCTCTGCCCTCAGCACAGGCATGTTCTTGGGGTCTGCCGAGCCAATGAAAAAATGGCATTTGTCAGCACAGGCACCGCATCTCACGCAGATATCCATAAAGAGCTTAAAGGTACGGAACCTGTCGAGCCGGTCCTTGAACGCATCCATGACGATCTCTTTCCAGTTTCTCGGCAGCTTCCAGTCCTCATCCATGACTGACCATTGCCTCGGGTTCGGAAAGTCAACGACCTCAAGACGCGCGGGCTCGCAGGCAAAGCAATGCATGCTCGGCCTGATGTCAACAGGGGTCCTCATCCACCCCTTCTGAAGCCCCAACGTAGGAGGGCTGTGATCGATGTCTAATACGTCTTCTTGTCTACTTCTTTTTGTTACGTCTTTTTGTGATAGTGGTTCTGCCATGATGACTCCTTTTGCAGATTTGTTCCTTATCCTTATCCTGTTATTCTGCTTCAGCTACCCCTTTTTCTACTGGCAATCCGGCATCTATCATCTTCTCTCTGAATTCATCTTCATATGCCTGGTAAGTATGGATCTTGACAGGGTAATTCCATGGATTGATGTGCCTGACCATGCGGCTATTATTAGACAGGTTTCTCGTAGGGCTCAGAAAAACGCCTGCCATGTGGGTCAGCTTGCTAAAGGGAAAGTAGGCAAACAACACGCTCACAAGAAAGACATGGATGTAAAAAAGCACGCTGATCCCCTCCGGAACCACGGGCCGGAAAGAAACCAGTCCCATGGTTAACTCCTTGATGCTCACGACGTCCGCCTTGAGCACATAGCGCATCAGGATGCCTGTCGTGACCAAACCCAGGATCAGAAACAATGGAAAGTAGTCGGCAGGGAGGGATATATAGCGGAGCTTAGGATCAATCAATCTTCTCAGCAAAAGAAACGTCAAAGCTGCCCCAAGCAGGAAGCCGCTTTGATAAAGGGTGGGCACGAAGATCTGGAAAAATCCATCCACTTTTTCAATGTAAGGAACAAAAAAAGGCATAGGCTCGGTAAAGAATCTGAGGTGTCTCAGGATGACAACGAGGAAGGTATAGTGAAACGCCATGGCTGCAACCCAGAGCCACTTGGCAGATTTGTATTTAATCTCCTGCCCGCTCCCAAATTCAAGCCTTGTATTCCTGAACAGGGAACGGAAACAAAGCACCTCCAGGATCATCCGGCAGACGGCGCCGGCCGTGGTGCTCGGGTTATCTAATTTGTCAACATAAGTTCTCGGGAGCCAGGCGAGTGTTTTTTGTTGCCCACATGTGGAAGGGATGCGAAACGGCACCGGGCATTTCGCCCATTGCACCACCCGGTACACGATGCCGACAAAAAATGTGATCACAGCAAGGTACGGTATGATCACCCCAAAAAGCCACTCGAGGTGTGCCCCCCATACGCCCACAAAAGCAATTGCAACGAGCCCGAAAACTGCCACGGAAGAAACTATGAGACTCAGTATGGCATTCATTTAGTATTCCCTCGCTTCCATTGTTAGGTTATCCCGTTATTGAGCCCTATTCACTTCGCCCTCTTTGAGATCCCCTTTGTAGTCAGGATGCTCATAGTTTTCGGGGAGCTCATATGCCAGACCCGCCATCTTTAGCAATTTATGTGACTGATTCTTTACCTCGCGGAGCCTGATATCAAAAATCCTCTGCCGGCATTTCGAGTAGACATCAAAGCAAAGCAGGGCCAACCCGTCAATTCTAGACTCAAATGCCGCCCACTCTTCGGACATCCCCTCTTTCAGGATCTCACTTCCCAGTTCCTTTCTAATCACTTTCTTCAACCCGAACACAAAAGCAACCGCCTGGGATGAAGAAAAGTCCTGAACAGCCCTCACCCTCATCATATTTTCGAAATCGAGCGGAATCTTGTCACATCCGGTTCCTTCCAAAAGCTCGTCATACATGGACTCGATTCCCTCGGCGATGGTGTAACCTATGGGATTCCCAAATCGATCTTTTTTCTTCAAAAAGTTCTGACTCTGGTCAGGGTAACTGTGACGCACGACGTCACACCACTGTTTCACTATGGAAGATCTTTCTTGTTGCAGGAGATCCTTTAAACTCATAAGGGCTAATCCTTGCGGTTCCAACAGAAACCTGTTTTCAAATCGACTCCACGCAATTCGTAGGGGACATACACAAAATGTCCCTGTTTGTCAAGACAAAAAAGAGTCAAAAAAAGAGGTTACTGTTATATGAAAATTTCGGCATTCTTCATAGAGGGCCAAAAGTAGTTTACACTTTGTTCGAAATGAAGGCCGAGTTTCAGTGTTCAGGTTTCAGTGTTCAGGTTTCAGTGTTCAGGTTTCAGGTTTCAGTGTTCAGGTTTCAGTGTTCAGGTTCTGCCGTCTCACTCCTGACACCTGAAACCTGAAACCTGAATGCAACCAAAATGCCAGGAAAAAGTCTAAACTGACTCATGAAGGATGCCAAAATTTCTTTTTGAAGGCAATCAAAAAGACCTCCAGATACCCTCATTCATTGACTCCACAAAGCTTCGATGTTAAGAGTTGGACTGAAATGGATGCCAAAGCAATCAGAAAAGTCTTGGAATCGGTCTCTTGCGGCCGCCTGCCCGTGGATCAGGCCCTTGAACAACTGAAGCGCCTCCCCTTTGAAGACCTATCTTATGCGTGTGTGGATCACCATCGATCCCTGAGGAAAGGCTTCCCGGAAGTGATCTTTGGGGAGGGCAAATCAACGGACCAGATCTTGGGCGTCATAAAGGCAATGGTCGATCAGAAAGACACGGTTATGATTACCCGGATGTCTGCGGAAAAGGCAAAGGCTATCATGGCAAAACATCCCAAAGCCATCCATTACCCAGAGGCTCGCATGCTGGTTCTTGCGTCAAAACCGATAGAGCCCGCGGCCAAGGGGCTTATTATGGTGATTGCCGCTGGCACTTCAGACATCCCGGTAGCACAGGAGGCCCTCATTACGGCAAAGACCATGGGCCACCGAGCGGAAAGCCTTTACGACGTGGGGGTGTCTGGTATACATCGACTTATGCGGCAAGAGAAATTCTGGACCGAGGCCTCGGTCTTTATAGTGGTAGCAGGTATGGAAGGAGCGCTTCCGAGTGTCGTGGGCGGTCTTGTTGATAAGCCGGTCATTGCTGTTCCCACAAGTATCGGCTACGGGGCAAGCTTTGGCGGGATCGCAGCTCTTCTGGGGATGCTCAACAGTTGCGCTTCCAATGTAAGCGTCGTGAACATCGACAATGGCTTCGGGGCAGGCTACACGGCAGCCCTGATCAACAGTCTGGCAAATCGGTGAGCAGCCATTTTACGGCAGCCATCAGGTCATCTGCCACATGGTCTGCCTTTATGCCGGCATCTCGGCAAAGGCGCTCGGCCTCTTTACCGTGGCCCGTTCTTACCAGTATGACCCTTCCACAGCCCGCCCGTCGTGCACACCAGATATCCTTCATGTTATCTCCTATCATGCAGGTCTTGGAGAGGTCCAACCCGTAATCAGCCTGTGCCCGGTAGATCAGCCCAGGTTCTGGTTTGCGGCAATTGCAGCCATCTTCAGGGAGATGAGGACAATAATAAATAGCCTCTATGCTGCCGCCGTGGTCAACCACGGTGGCTGTCATCTTCTTATGGATTTCCTGGAGCCCTGCCGCGGTAACCATTCTTCGATTGATTACAGATTGATTTGTGATCAGAATGATCTGATAGCCGTTGAGGGTTAACAGCTCGAGGGCGTCGAGACTCCCGGGCAAGAATTCGAACTCAGACCAGCTCCTTACATAATCAGGGCGGTCCTTGTTTATCACACCGTCCCTGTCAATAAAAACAATCTTCAAATTTCTGTACCTTTCGTGAATAAATACTTGACACCGTTTTGGACTTGAGGCATAAGATTGACAATCTAATCAAGTTGATGTTACGTAAAAACACTACCTTACCGGCTAGAAAGGGGTGTGCCTTATGGCCTTGACCAAAGACAAAATCATCAATGAAGTTTACACGGAGGTCGGTCTAAGAAAAAATGAAGCCCGGCAGGTGGTTGAACAACTCTTGGAGATCATGAAACAGACCCTGCAAAGTGGCGAAGACCTCCTGATCAGTGGTTTCGGGAAATTCGTGGTTAAGGATAAGGAGGCCCGGCGGGGTCGCAACCCCCAGACACGCCGTGACTTACAGTTACGCGCCAGAAGAGTTATCGTCTTTAAGACCTCTGGCATATTGAGAAAAAAGATCAATTCCCCGTAGTTGCGCTACTGCTCAATTCGCGTAATTCTTCAAAACAGGATAGACGGCGAATTGCCGAAACCCTACTAAGGGCTTCCCCTAACGCGCTACCACAAACGCATCCGGGTATCCATTCGCCTGCAGCGACCCTGCATACTTCCTGGCCTGATCAAGCGCCTTGCACCTTGCGACTCGCACGCGATAGAAGGTGCCTTTTTTTGCACTCTCGTAGACCGTGATGTGGGCGTTCTTGTAAGTCTCTCCCAGCTTGTTCCTGAGCCTGACAGCGTTTTCTTTGTCCTTGAAAGCACCCACCTGGATAGTGAAGTCCCCAACATAGTAGTTTCCGGGCACAAGGGTACGTTGAACCTTTCCGCCAACCACAGTCTCTTTCAGTGACCCTAATGCGACGATCTTTACGGGTACTGTGCCCGGCCCTACCAATCCTATCCGTTGAGCAGCTTCATAGGACAGGTCAATGATGCGACCGCGCACAAAAGGCCCCCGGTCGTTTATTCGCACGTCAACCGTTTCATCGTTATTAAGGTTACACACCCTGACGTAGGTGCCCAGGGGTAGGGTCTTGTGAGCTGCTGTCATGGCATACATGTTATATGCCTCACCGCTTGATGTTTTCCGGCCATGAAAATCCTTGCCATACCAGGAGGCAGTCCCACGCTCCCGAAAACCGCGCGCATGTTTCATGGGTTGATACCAATGTTTGCCAATCTTATACGGTTTGGGATAGCCTGGAATGGGTGCAGGTCTTTTTTCCGGTGCAGCACAACTTAGCAGTAAAAGTGAGATGGCGACACAAATTGCAAATTGCAAATTGCAAAGCTTAGGATACTTGATCATCTTCTTCTGTTTGCATATTCTCATCGTTCGCTTAATAAATTCGTACTTAGATTTCTTATATGGACCTAAATCTTTATCCTGATTTTGGTTTCAGGTTTCAGGTTTCAGGTGTAAAGAATGGGAAAAGCAATAGCCGAACCATTTACATTGAAACCCGAAACCTATTCCTCAGCAATGGGCCAGCCTTGAGGGAGGGGTTCCTCGTTGTCACTGCGTTCTCCCCTGAAACCCGAAACCTGAAACCTGAGGAATATATATATCTTTTTATAGAGCCTCAAAATTAACAAAAGTCTATCCCTATTAAGCGAATGATAAGTTACAAAGGCAAATTGTCATGCTTTTTCTTAGGCATGCGCTCTTGCTTGTTTTTCAAGGACTCAAGGGCCTTGATCAACTTGGGTCGCGTTTGCTCCGGGAAGATAATCTCATCAATGTACCCTCTTTCGGCAGCGCGATAGGGGCTCGCAAAGGTATTTCGGTATTCCTCGATCATTTCGGCTTCTTTTTTTTCAGGGTCCTCAGCAGCACTGATCTCCTTCTTAAACACAATGTTCACGGCCCCATCCGGTCCCATCACCGCAATCTCTGCTGTTGGGTATGCAAAATTTATGTCCCCCCAAAGGTGCTTGCTTGACATCACAATGTAGGCGCCGCCATAAGCCTTGCGAGTGATCACGGTAATCTTGGGCACAACGGCCTCGCAGTATGCGTAGATGAGCTTCGCCCCGTGTTTGATGATACCCCCGTATTCCTGGGCTGTGCCCGGCAGAAACCCGGGGACATCACAAAAGGTGATGAGGGGTATGTTAAAGCAGTCACAGAATCGAACAAATCGGGCCCCCTTGATAGAGGCATTGATATCCAAACATCCAGCCAGGAAGGAGGGTTGATTGGCCACCACGCCGACCACATGGCCATTCAAGCGGGCAAAGCCGATAATGATATTCGGGGCATATTTAGCCTGTACCTCAAAGAAATAGTGGTCATCTATGACCGAGTGAATAATACTGCGCATGTCATAGGGCTGTCTGGGACTTTCAGGGACAACCTCACGAAGACCCGCATCGGTTCGACTCGGATCATCCGTGGGCTCAACACAAGGGGGCTTCTCACGATAGTTCTGTGGCAGAAAGCTCAAAAGCTCCCTTATCATGGCCAGGATCTCTTGGTCGTCTTTACCGGAAAAATGGGCAACTCCGCTGGTTGCATTATGGGTCAGGGCCCCTCCCAGCTTTTCAAAGGTGACATCTTCATAGGTCACAGACTTGATCACCTGAGGGCCTGTGATAAACATGTAGCTTGTCTTTTCCACCATGAAGATGAAATCGGTCAGTGCCGGAGAATAGACTGCCCCCCCTGCACACGGCCCCATAATGGCCGAAACCTGTGGGATCACCCCGCTGCCTAGGACATTTCGCATGAACATGTTCCCATACCCGGCCAGACTGGAGACCCCCTCCTGTATCCTGGCCCCTCCGGAATCGTTCAGACCAATGAGCGGGGCACCGTTTTTGCGGGCAAGGTCCATGACCTTGCAAATCTTTTCGCTCACGGCCAGGCTCAAGGACCCCCCTAATATGGTGAAATCCTGGGCAAAGAGATAGACCGGCCGGCCATTGATGCGGCCGTAACCTGTGACAACACCGTCTCCAGGGAACCTTTTCTTGTCCATGCCAAAATCTGTGGATTGGTGGAGGACGAACTTGTCGATCTCTTCAAAGCTGTCCTGGTCTAGTAGCTGATGAATGCGCTCCCGCGCTGTCCGCTTCCCCTTTTTGCGCTGCACATTGATTCGATCCTGGCCACCACCCAGCTCGGCCTCAGCGTTTTTTTCAATTAGGGTTTGAATCTTGTCTTCATTTGCCATGACGATTCTCCACCATTACTCTATTTGTAACCATTCACAACTCATCGTTTGCTTATTAAATTCGTACTTAGATTAATTCTTATATGGACCTAAATCTTTATCCCGTTTTGGTTTCAGGTTTCAGGTTTCAGGTTTCAGGTTTCAGGGAAAAATCGCGCAAAACCTTAAACACGCCCGCGGAGCGTAAACCTGACACCTGAAACCTGAAAATAGATTCTCAAAATTAACAAAAGTCTACCCCTATTAAGCGAATGATAGGTTATTCTATTCTTCTTCTATAACCATCAGGGTCTCGTCGGTCGAAACACTATCCCCTACTTTTACCGCGATCGTCTTGACTGTTCCGCTTACAGACGAGGAAATCTCGTTTTCCATTTTCATGGCCTCCATCTTAATCACGGGTGTACCGGCCACCACGTGATCTCCGATGGCCACCATGATGTCGAGTATCAGGCCAGGCATAGGCGCGGTCACCTCCCCGCCTGATGGGACCGATCGGACGGGAGCCAGGGGAGGCTCCGGGGCAAGCGGTGTCGCCTTTTGTACAACAGGCTGAGCAGGCGTCGATACGGGGGCTGGTTTTGACACTACGCCCGCACCTTTCTTGACTTCGACCTCGTAGCGCTTTCCGTCTACTCTCACCAGAGCTCGCTTGCCGTCAAACTTTTCAACATCTACCCTGTACGCTTTGTCTCCAACTGAAAGTTCAAATGTCTTCATGCTCACTACAGTTCCCCATTTTTCTCCATCTTCACCAGGTTTGAACTTGGCTCTGCTCCGCAATTGGTCGAGTAATCTACATCCTTATCACAATTATAGGGTTTTTCAAGCCCCAAGTCCAACCCAAAAATCGGTGCTTCGGTCAGTAGTGAAGAAGCATGTCCAATCCCCACAGGGTCGCACTGGACAACCATCAGGCAATAAATCGAACATGTTTTCCCTTTACAAAGGACTATTTGTATGGTAATCAAATATCCTTTTAGTATTACAAGCTCATTGATTTCCCAATGGGGAGAACACAATCCGTATGTTGTTTCTTGCGAGGATGCCCCTATCTTGGCTCGGACACGGTATAAACAATAGTGTAGGGATTCCCTTTGTAACAGTTTACCAGTGCGCAGACCCGCCTGCCACCCGCCTGCCAGCGCCACGCTCGCCGGGTAGCTACAATGCCCCCACACATGGCAATGGCGGGCAGGTCGCGATGCTTAGTATGTACTATGCCTGCCAGGTCCGTGGCAATTGCGGGCAGAGAACGCAGAAACAATACAAATTCAGAAAATATTTTGCTTTCATACTCTGCGATCTCGTAACTTGATTGTATAGGAATTTCCTTTTTTTGAGTCCCGCTTATAGCGGGACGTTACATAAAAACACGAAGCGATTTTATCGCTTGTACTTGTTTAGCAGGTTTTGCAATGAAAAAGAAGGACATCGAGTATTTTACAAAGCTTCTGACCGAACGTCTGGAAAACCTGCTGGCCGAGGCCAGTGAGACAGTATCGGGCATGACAGGTGAGACTGCGAATTTTCCTGACCCCACAGATCGGGCCTCCCTTGAGGCCGACCGCAACTTCATGCTCCGGATACGAGACAGGGAGCGGAAATTAATCCTGAAGATCCGGGATGCCCTTGATCGAATCGATAAGAGTACGTACGGAATTTGTGAGACCTGCGGCTCTGAGATCTCAATCAAACGCCTTAAGGCCCGGCCAGTGACCACACAATGTATTGATTGCAAGACCAAAGAAGAGGCAATGGAAGATGCCCTTGGGGTTTGAGTCCTCTTGAGTATCTTACATACAAACACCCCCCTGAAGCCCGCCTATGTTGATCTGCATATCCACTCCACGGCCTCTGATGGTTCCCTTTCGCCTGTAGAGATCATCGAAGCCGCCAGGAAGGTGGGCCTTCGCGCCATAGCAATCACAGATCACGATACTATTGAGGGCTCGGTTGAGGCCTTGCAACACCAGCGTTCCTCTGGCGTTGAGATATTACCCGGAATTGAGATCAGTGTCAGCTTTGACTCTGGTACAATGCATTTATTGGGTTACCTGGTCCGTTTGGATGACGACCTTTTGAGACAGTCCCTCAAGGTCGTGCAAAAGGCCCGTGCCGACAGAAATGTACAAATCGTAGAAAGGCTTCAAGATCTCGGAGTTGACATAAAGTATGACGAGATCTTGGAGGTTTCGGGTGGGGGCCAGATTGGAAGGCCCCACATTGCCCACGTGCTGATCCAAAAGAGAGTTGTTCAAAGTTTTGACGAGGCCTTCAACAAGCTTTTAAAAAAAGGGCGACCCGCCTATGTCGAAAGATACCGCCTTCTACCTGCCGAAGCAATCCAGACTATTTTGCGTGCAGGAGGTGTCCCTGTGCTGGCTCATCCCTTTACTTTGAACGCAAAGACCGAGGGGGACCTGGACAGGGTCCTTGCCGACTTGAAACAGGCCGGACTAAAAGGTGTGGAGGCCTACTATCCAAGCCATGGACCTGAGCTCACTGCCTGCTATGAGCGCCTTGCCTATCACCACGGGCTTCTTGTCACAGGTGGAACAGATTTTCACGGAACGGCAAAGCCCGGGGTCCATATTGGGATCGGAAGAGGGAACCTAAGGATACCATACCGGCTTGTGGAGGAACTCAAGCGATGTGCCGCTACCCAATCGTCTTGCCCTATCCCTTGACAAAGGCGCTGTAACCTAAAGTGATCCGTTCCAGGTTCAGGGTTCAAGCCCGCCCTGGCGCTTCGGCTTATTATGAGCTACCAAGCCAGTAATCCAGGTCTGGGCCAGGGGTTCAAAGGTTATAGTCTACTTTACAAGGGTTCAGGGTTCACGGTTCAGGGTTCACGGTTCACGGTTTTAACCTCTGAACGTTGAACCGCTGAACCTTACTACTTGACGCGTCATCCTTTTCAGCCGTCGTAGCTAAAGCTACTTTGGCGAAGTCAGCTTGCTAACAGCCAGTTAGGCCTGCCCTGCCCGCCCTGGCGCGACAGAAGTTGGATAATTAGGCCTGCCCTGCCCGCCCTGGCGCGACAGAAGTTGGATAATGTCCAGCGGAGAAAACCCGGTCTGGGCCAGGGGCGCGACATCCCAAGATGATTTTGGTGCCCATGTAGTCCACGGTCTGGGCCAGGGGGCTCTTCAACCGGGAACCGTGAACGTTGAACCGCTCAACCCAGGTATAGAGATTTTGCAACTGACAACAGACGAAAAGCATGCATATCTCGGAAGGGATTTTATCTCCAGGCGTTCTCATAGCAGGCGCAGGCCTCACAGCAGCAGGCGTTGCTATTGGCTTGAGAAAGCTTGAGATTGAAGAAATACCATCCGTAGGGATACTCTCTGCGGTAAAACCTGAACTGTTGGGAGAAAACCACGTTGCTGAATGCATCCGTGGGGCATAGGACGGAGAGGGAGATTGCTGCTGAGGAAATCGATGACAGGCCTACAATGACGGAGGTGATAGGGGTACAGGCTACCCTTTCGGTCTTGAGCGTGATTTTTCGAGTCTTGCCACAGACTCTATGTGATAGGTATGAGGAAACATGTCAATAGGCTGAACTTCCACAACGAGATAGTCCTCCTTCAGCAAGGCAAGGTCCCGTGCAAGTGTGGCTGGATTACAGGAGAGATAAACGATTCTGCCGGGAGACAGGCTGCGAACCATTTTTGTCACATCTCTGTGCATGCCTACTCTTGGAGGGTCGATGACCATCACATCAGGCCTGTCCGTGACATCCTTGAGGCCTTCTTTGATGTCTTTGCATATAAACTGACAGTTCTGGATACGATTCTTCTGGCAGTTTTTTTGTGCATCCCGCACAGCCCCTTCTGAAATCTCAATCCCTATAACCTTTCTTGCACCATCAGACAAAAATATCGGGATCGTACCGGTTCCGCTGTACAGATCCACTACAGTTTCCTTGCCTGTCAGCCCGGCGTAGGCCTTCACGGTTTTATAGAGAAGTGCAGCCCCGGCAGTATTCGTTTGAAAAAAGGAATTAGCCGATATCTCAAACTCAAATCCAGCGATCTTGTCAGTGATGAAAGGCTCGCCTGAAAGGAGTATCTCCCACTGGCCAACAGCAATCCCGGCTTTCCTTGTGTTGATATTATTAACAACTGAGATGACGTTTTCGTGCTTTTGGTACAGCAGATCGGCTAGGGGTTGAACCCAGGGCCTTTGCTCTTCTGATGTAATGATATTAACCATCCACTTGTCATGGCTTAAAGCGTGCCTGAGCATCAAGAATCGCCAAAACCCCTTGTGGGACTTCAGTCCGTAAGGCGGTATGCGGCTTTCTTTGACATAGTGTCGCACATCACCCAGGATCTTGTTTCCCGTATCCGGCAGTAGCAGGCAGGCCTCAGTGTCGAGAACCTTGTCAAAGGTGCCCGGCACGTGAAGACCTAGAGCAAAGTCCTTGCGTATGTCCTTCCTGGAGAGTTCCTCGGGCAGCAGCCACCTCCGGTCAGAAAAGGAAAACTCCATCTTGTTGCGGTAGGCAAATATCTTCTCGGATGGCGTGACAGGATGCACCCGGATGTTTGTGAGTTGACCGATGTGTTCCAGGGATTCGACTATGTGCTCCCTTTTGAAAAAAAGCTGCTTTTCGTAATCAAGAAATTGCCACGTACATCCGCCGCAAAAACCACAATAGCGGCACGGTGGCTCCACCCTGAAAGGCGATGGGGCTATCAATTCAACAAGGCGCGCTTCAGCGTGATTTTTTTTCTTCTTGACTACCCTGACTCGTACCTCATCGCCGGGCACGGCCCTTTCCACGAACATGGCCAGGCCATTCACCCGCGCAAGACCTTGGCCACCAAGAATCAACTTTTCGATCCTTAATTCCAGAATCTGTCCTTTTCTCACAGTCATGTTCTCACCTGGGTTGAGCGGTTCAACGTTCACGGTTCCCGGTTGAAGAGCCCCTGGCCCAGACCCTGGCCCAGACCGGGATTATGAGCTTAGTAGATTAATTTAAGCACGTCGCGCCAG
>JAFDKF010000045.1 GCA_019307135.1 Deltaproteobacteria bacterium | reverse complement strand
AAAGGCCATTAGATCGTCAGCAGACCGAAGCCTCCGTCCCAGTTGAGGAATTATGATTGGCTTGACCGCCTGCGACTCAGCCAGATAGGTCATGTCACCCTCTTCTGCCCCCACCTGGCCGGTCACAAGCAACGTTTCGTAGCCCAGGCTTTGCATGTGGCGGGTGAGAAGAATCGTATGAATTGCTGGCCCGCCGATGTTGAGGCGGGCAATGATGCGCAACACTCTGATACTATTCTCACACATCAGTTCAACGTCGTTGCAAGACCGCCTCCACATCTTAAATGCATTGAAGTGCTTTTGACTTATGAACCCGACTATTCCACACATGCCGATCTCTAATCAAAAAACCGGAACCTCAAAATAGCAAATATAGCCACGATGCCGTCCTTCCATGTGATCTTCTTGCCCTCAGAATAGCTTCTGCCACTATAACTTATCGGAACTTCGTAAATTCGGAAGCCCTTTTTGGCCACCTTGGCCGTGAACTCCGGTTCAAATCCAAATCTGTTCGATTTCAGGCTGATCTGCCCCAGTACCTCCCTGCGGAAGATCTTATAACACGTCTCCATGTCCGTAAGGTTCAAGTTGTTCACTCCATTGGACAGCAAGGTCAGGAACTTGTTGCCTGCGTAATGCCAAAAAAACAGCACCCGATGCGGCCCACCCAGGAACCTGGAACCATAAACCACGTCAGCTCTGCCGTCAAGCACTGGCTTTAAAAGTACTGGGTATTCCTTTGGGTCGTATTCCAGATCAGCATCCTGGATGATAACGATATCCCCGGTCACATACTTGAAACCTGTTCGCAGAGCTGCGCCCTTGCCTTGATTGCGTTTGTGATAAAGCACCTTCACATTTTCTTGGGTCGATTCAATATCCATTAATCGCTCCCGTGTCCCGTCGGTAGAAGCATCGTCCACGATGATAATCTCCTTTTCCAGAGCGACATCTTGCACGCGGGAAACGATTTCCTCAACCGTTCCAATCTCGTTATAAACCGGAATAACTACGGAAATGTTCATTGTCTTCATACTTTTCTCAAAGCGAAATGTTATCAAACGTGTGATGTTTATGCGAGGCGCTCACCTTCCTAAACCTGCTTATCGCCTCAGACAAACCATATCCCGCAAGGATACATATTATCGGCATGATTGGATGACGAAATCTACCATAACTATGTGGTCCACCTGAAATTGCAAAAAAGTAGGCGCCAACGCTAAGTAGCGTGATAATTGAAATATTGTTGATCAAGTTTCTGGAAAGCAACGCTATCACTCCGAAAAGAAAATATAACATTAGAACCAGTGATAGAAACAAGTTGGTCCAGAACATAAGAGGATTATTTTTGAGAAGAAATATCACTGTTGTTAATAAACCTTTGTCAACCATAAGTCCCAGCAATCCCCCACAGTCAGGATAAAGCTTGAATAATCTCAGGTACTCAGTTGCTCCGGGACCAAGGAGAGTCCAAAGCATACCTTTTAAGTGAATTGTTAAATACGTTGAAGGATACTGCAAGAGAATCTTGACTCCCTCTTTGCGCATATACCGGTACCTTTTGCTTTGACTCCAGTTGCGTTGATCAGGGTGGTTTGCAAAATAGACACCTGTATTTTGATATCCCATCTGCTTTTGCATTTCATAAAAGGGTATTCCTTGTCGTACAGCGAGCACAGAGGCTGCTTGATAGAAATAAAGATTTTTGTCAGCAACAGCGGAAAATCCTGAATAGCCAGCCTCGACCATGTTCCTCATTTGCCATAAAGCAGTAAGGCTGATCGTAACTGTAAAGAAAAGACAGGTATGAAAGAGGAGTTTTGACTTATTCTGCCTTTTTATTAATATCCATAGAATGAGAATAACTGCTATTAATATAGGTAAAAAAAAGCTAATTGGTCTGACATACACCGACGCAGACAAAGCAACTGCCGCAATAAGTAACTGTGCTAATGAACCTTTTTTCATGTATTGTAACAATAAGTATAAAAACAAGACGACTACATATGTAAATAACGTCTCCGTCAAAACTTTACTTGCATACAATATGGATAGCGGTTCGATTGCATAGAGTAACGCACACAGCGTTGCTATTTTGACTCTCTCAAATAGAAGCAATGCAATTCTAAAAACAAGATACACCGTTAAACAACTTAGTATTATTTGCAGGGTAATAGTAACTAATTCTGTGTTACCTAACAGAATACCTGGTACTAATAATAGCGGATAGCCAGGAGTGCGCACGATGTCAGGGATTCCGTTTCTGGCAAATTGCCCTGAATATATCAATTCTGTTGCCGACCTTACGTATGAGGCTGTGTCTGGTAGATGGAATACTCTATGGTCTTGGGTGTGGAAAGCAGCAAGAAGTGGGACGAATAGTCTAATAACAAAAGCAGTCAGTAGTATATAGCGCATAGGGATGATGCCATTCATTTTGATTGGAGCAATCATCGTATAATTGATCACGGGGGGTTTTATCCCTCACCCCGGCACAGTCGTTCCTAACTAGTGCATGAACGAAAACTATTCAATACTGTCATTTCGAGCGTAGCGCCCGCCCCTAATTTTTTGTATATGCTTATCTGTGGATTAACATGGCTGAAGACAAGCGGAAAAAAAGTTGGAGTGAAGCGCGGCCTGAACCTCTTTTCCAATTTGAAACCGCCCGGAGCTTTCGCCATGTCCATCTGTCGCTCCACCAAAACCATATATTTGCAGGCTCCGTCATTTAAATTATAGCTTGAAAAATCAAAAGGAGGCGAGTTGTACGGAGCCAGAGTTTTCTTCTTGGTACATATAGAGGCCGCCCCTTCAGGGATGTTTTCGTTGATCCACCTCGCTGCGGACAACCGGGTGGAACGTATGGGATAGTTCTCATCGAAGTAGGCGATTTTAAGGGGGAGCATTTGTAAAATTCCCGCAACGAGTACCGCGGCCAGCCATTTCTCTTTGTGTTTGAAAGCGCTTAACGCGAAAAGCAACAGCGTGCACGACAAGAAATACGGGATAAAACGAAAATTGATGTGCCAAGAGCCAACTGGAGACGTCAAAGATCCATAAAGTACGACCGGCACCACCAAGCCGAGAACATAGAGGCGCGACAGCGGGAAACTCGGCTTCGCCAGCTCTTTCATGCCGACAATCGCGGCAAAAAGCCCAAATGCAACCCCGAACCCAGGCAGCACGGAATTCTTGACGTATGAATACAAGTATTTCCAATGTGTCCCCAAACAGAGCCAGCCTTTTTGCAGTTCGGCTTCCCGCTGATAGGACGAATAATTCAGGATAATATACGGATTGCTCAAGAAAAAGAAGAACAGGGCGATGGCCGGCACACGAACAAGCGTGGCCCAGGGGATGATTTTCTTCCGAACGGCGACCGCAAGAGCTACCCAGACGGGCACGCTAAACACAGCGTAGGTGTTGGCGGAGCCCACCGCGAATCCGAGGGCCAGGCCCAAGAAAAGCTCGTCGCCAAGCTTAGAACGTTTAAGCGTAAAAATTCTCACCACAAGGAAGAGTGCCAGATTCACCCAGATAAGGGCCTGCCAATGAGGCTTGAGGACCTGGGAAAACATGATCGAGGCCGGCGCCGTCAGGTATACGCCAAGGCAAAGCAGGCCCATAAGGGACGTCGTCACCATGCGAAGTGTACAGAACAGCAAATAGCCGGATACGACAAATGAGAAAAGGACAAAAGCCCTGCCGTAAAAATAGATTGCATCCACCACGTCGGGCCGGGAAAGTAAACCAGAAAGACTGAGCACCTTTACTGCCCCGATCTTCGTCAACAGGAAATAAAACAGCCCTAAAGGGTATAAATAGGCCCCACCGTATGAGTAATAGTGCGTATCGAATTTGAACTCATGAGGCTTGATCCTGGCCAGGGCCATTATGTTATACACCTCATCCGCCTCTACAGAGTACAGTTTAAAGCGCAAGATCCATTTCTTCAAATTTTCATCATCGTTTTTGGTATCGCTTATCTGGTTTCTCTCCAACGAAGTCCCGAAGGTATCAACCTTGTCGAACTTAAAATCCCGTATAAAGTCAATATCATTGATCTTGGCGCCGTAATCCAGCGTTAGGGCCTGCAAGATAAAATAGGCGGCCAGGATTATGACAGACAGTCCTTTCATACAAATCTTTTTTCCATCTTGAATACACCCCTTTGAGACTCAGCCGGGATCAATGGGTCGCAATATCAAGGTATAGCTTCTCATAATCCCCAACAATCCTGTCCAGGGAATAATGACCGCCTATTCTTTCCCTGGCCTTTTGCCCTAATTTCCGCCGTTCTTCAGCAGGCAGTTCCATAAGTTTGAGCATGGCATCGGCCAGGGCATCCGGATCTTTGGGTGGTACCACCTTTCCAGTGTCACCCACAATTCTGGCCGAGTCTCCGACGTTGGTCACGACACAGGGCACTCCACAGGCCATGGCCTCCCCTATGACGACGGGAAATGCCTCCCCTAAAGAAGAAGAAGAAAAGATATCAAAACCTGCAAATATCTCAGGCATATTTGCCCGTAATCCTAAAAGATGAACCCGCCCATCCAACTTGAGATTTCTTATCGTCTTCATCAAGTCATAATTCGTCTGATCGACCCCCTGGCCCACCATAACAAAATGCACATTCGGTCGGCGCACCGCTAACCTGCCCGCAGCCCCCAAAAAATTGTCATGGTCTTTCATTGGATGATAACGACCCACCGACCCTATCAAAAATGCATCATCAGCAAGTCTTAACGAACGTCGAATCCTGAAACGAGCTGACGTACTCGGTTTGAAACGCTCACAATCGAAACCGTTAGGTAAAACAAAACTCCGTCGAGGTGAGTATCCGAGTTCTTCGTGCTGTTTCAGGCTCACACCGGAAACATATATTATGCGATCTGGAAAGACACTAAGGGTCGCCCCTAAATGAATCAGGGCTGATGTCATCCGTTTCTCTTTTGTAAGGTCGTGAAGTGAATTGTGTATACTCCAGAGGACCTTCGCACCGTTTCGGGACACCGCACCCGCCAGAGATGCAGCCAGGTTGCCATGATACATCCATCCATGGATGATATCCGGCTGAACAAGCCGAACGAGTTTTGCTAAACACCATACTGCGTGAGGCAATAGCCATCCTGATGTCATGCCCAGGACAAATATTGGAACCCCCAGGGCTTGAATTCTCAGCCCCAAAGTACCCCGACTAATCAATGATATAACGATGGGATCAAAACGCTTACGCTCGGTGGCGGATAGCAGATTGCAAAGCATTATCTCTGCACCGCCCGTATGCAGGTCGGTAATTACGTGCAGGATTTTCATTCCAATAAACCCGATAGGGCTGCTTCCGTGAGCCGGACCATTTTTCCAATGCCAAATTCTTCGACGATGCGGCACCGGACTTGAGCAGCGAGATCTTTCTGATTTTTCTCTATCCAGGCAACCATTTCAAGCAGCCCGGAAGCCAGTGCTTCGGGCTGGTTGGGAGGCACAACAATCCCCTTCTCGCCGATGATCCTGGCCGAATCTCCTACATCGGTCGCCACGCAGGGCACGCCACATGCCATGGCCTCGCCGATAACGTTTGGAAACCCCTCTCCATAAAAGGACGATACGCACAATATGTCGAGGCCATTATACACAGTGGGCATATCCTTACGCGACCCCGCCCAGATGATCCGGCCGCCCAAGCCATACTCCTCGCCCACACGGCGAAGCCGCTGATAGTATGCGCCATCTCCTCTGCCAACGCACACGAATCGAACGTCGGGACGCAGGCGGGCCACAAGGGCGGCAGCCTTTAGGAAGGTCACATGATCCTTCATCGGGTCCAGACGGGCTACAAGACCGATGAGCGTCTCGTTTTCGCCGACGCCCCATTCTCTTCGAATTGTTTCCCTTAACTGCGGTTGCGGACGAAATGCCGTCGTTTCGATCCCGTTCGGTATTACAATCATCTTTTCCTTCGGAAATCCGTTGCGCGCAGAGTATGTCATGCCCGAAAAAGAGTTGACGATTATCAGGTCCGCAAACCGGGAGAGCTTTCTCTCCAGAAAGTAGGAAAGGCGCCAAAACCAATCATATCGGGACAGATCCATATTTGACGCGCGCACTCCCCAAACAACACTGACGCCCGGTAGAAACGGTTTTAACAGGACGGTAAGAACATCTGCTGTGTCAAGATAGGCGTGGATTACATCCGGGCGCTCTTTTCGCACGAATCGAACGAGGGAACGAAAAAAAGAGAGAACGTCCCAGCGGTGCTTCTTTTCAAGACAGTGCAATCGAACGCCGGCTTCAGACAACTCCTTCTCCAACGAACCCCCGGGGTAGTAAACGGTGATGGCCACATCATACCCTTTGCCCCGGAGGGCCTTCGAGAGATTGACGAGTTGCCGCTCGGCACCACCATGATCTAAAGACCGAATGAGAAAGAATAATTTCATCGCCTCAAATGGAGCTATAGATTTTCAGATAACTAATTTCACAAGGCCAGAAGGAGAAATCCGAGTAAGGCGTACTAAGTGGTACGTCGTCGAGGATTTCGACTGATAACGCAGTGAAATTACTTATGTGGGAATCTATAATGCTTACATACAGATCCCATACCACTTCATCAGCAACACATTGTCTCGATCTGCAGGTCTTGCCATGGGCAACGCGAGATCAAAGTCAATAGCTGCAACCGAGCCACCACGGCAGATAAGATTGCGAGGTCGTACATCACCTTGTGAGATTTTACGGCGGTGTATTTTCCTGTAGCACTTTTGAATCTCATTTTTTACGTAGGTGATTTCCGGATCCTTCGACTTTTGAAAAACGGAAAAAGCAGCGCCTATTACGGGATTAGTATCGATCCCGTGAATATTCCGGTAATCTTTCAAGTCAACACTTTGTCTTGAGCACTTTCGCAAAACCCACTCCAGTAGACGCTCGCCGTCCATATACTCAAGGATCAAAATCTTTTTCCCGAGATTTAAGCCTAATATTCTGGGTGTCACTCCAATGTTTCTTAGATACGACAGTGTAACGACTTCGTTGATAAAGAATATTAATGTCCCCTTGCGGAATGACTTTACGATTACTTTGTTTGGGTATTGTGGCAATTTTGCTAGCTCAACGTGAGCCCGGGCTCCATTCGTCCAAGAGTCGCAGATTATAGCATTTCTAACATCCATCTTAAGATATGCTATTGTCCTACAACTCAAGCACTCTTTCCCAAACCTGTAATACATTAGGCAGATTACACTCAGCAACTCGTTCACGAGCAGCACAACCTAAGCGACGTCGCAATGGAAGGTCGTCAAT
Organism: Deltaproteobacteria bacterium; assembly: GCA_019307135.1. Lineage (GTDB taxonomy): Bacteria > Desulfobacterota > Desulfobacteria > Desulfobacterales. Next base: position 13,001 of record JAFDKF010000045.1, on the reverse strand, counting down.
CAAACGTTCAAGCGCGATCACAAGGTCGGGTATATTGTCAACGGGAACTACTAATCCGGTAATTTCATGCTCTACAAATTCCAGAGGACCCGGTGAGGCGTCACTGACGATTACAGGCAACCCGCAACTCATTGCTTCAAGGAGCGCATTGGGAATTCCTTCATAACGTGAGACTAATACGAAAATGTCAGCTGTTCTGTAATAGTCAAAAGGATCACGGACCCGGCCATGCCAGTCAACGCGGGCAGAGATACCGAGGCGTTCGGCCCGGGCATGTAGAGTGCCCCTCAACTTTCCATCTCCAACGATTGCTAACCGCCAGTCAGGAGCCTGTGAGGACACATGAGCAAAGGCTTCCAGCAACACATCATGGGCTTTCTGATGGGTCAAGCGCCCGACCGTAAGTACTGTAGGAGACGTTTTTTCTCTCGAAGCCGTCGTAGTCCGATGATCAAGAGGATTTGGCACTAACGCTAGTTTCTGCTCAGGCACATAAGCCCTCATGGTTTCAAGCGAACCTTGACTGTTTGCTGTCACCACATCAGCATACCGGTATAGAACCTGTCTCAAGCGGTCCCAAAGCCATCCAAAAGATTGACGTGCAGGGTCGTTACGCTCAGATATGATCACTCGCGAACCAAGGCCTAATGACGCCAAAACGACCAATACATTGGTCCCTGCGACAAAACCTACGATGACCTTCGCATCAGTTTCTCTCAAGGCCCTTCGCAAAGCAATAATGCGGTGAATATTTCGTATCAAACCCCTAACTAGCGTGTGCGACGTCCCTACGCCACCTATAACAATTCTCTGCACTGCCGGATCGAGAGTGAAAAAGTCCCCATCTTTGTCATTATAAGTGATGACACAAACCCTTCTCCCTTTGAGAACCCAAGAGTTAGCAAGAGTGGATAGAACCCGCTGCGCACCGCCACTGCCTAAGTGGCTGATAAGAAGAGCTATATCAGTAGCGAAGCAATCCCCCTTGCTTTTAGTGATACTGTCCTTTCCCTTTCCTCTTGAGTAGGACGAAATTTGCTCAAGCCTTGCGTCTTCCAGTTTTGCCAATACCTCATGATAAGATTCGTTTCCATTCCGAACTCTCATGAGGATGTCCACGATTTCCAGCATAGGAGATTTTACAACCCTGTTTCGGTAGCTGCCCTTTCTCCGTGCATCTACCAGATTCCGACCCACGAAGTCCGATAGTCTGTCAAACTCATACTGTTCTGACATGAGCCTTTCATAACTCATAATCAGATACTTGTTCGATGTCTTGTGCAGTATTTGCAGAATGCAGCGATTATACAACCTCCAAACAGTCACTGCTTTTAACAGTCGCCGGCCAATTGCAACGGGATTCCGGCGTGGCCCGCTTTTCTTATAGTGCAACCATACTTGATGTGGAGATCTATAGATCACGATCAATTTGTGATCAGGCAAATGAACATTCCAGAGAGGATAGGTGAGACAGGTCCTGGGATCTTTGAAGCCCCAATCCGCATTTGTTGCTTCGAATTCACGTATGATCGCAAGCATTCGCTTGCACCGCTCGTTGTTAAGCCCAAAATATTTTGGGTTGGTTGTGTCCAGGCTGCTAATGTTCCAGCACTCTAAGATATCCTTGTTAAAGTTAGCGGTTGAGACACGTTCGTACTTGTTACCAATATCATAGTCAGGACAGCCGTCTTGTTCACCAATCATATGAATCCCGGACCTGTGCAAGATCTCAGAGACCAATGTACTTCCAGACTTGTGCATTCCCAAGACGACATAAATCATTTCTCCATCCTTTTTGCCAACAAGATCATACCCAGCAATAAGCCACCAAACGCCCCTTTTTCCTTCGAGAAGTACTAAATTCCACCTTCTTAAACAAATCCATTTGCTTAACAAAAAGGCTCTCAAATGCATTTTTAGAGAAATACCAGGTTCTGTGATATTTTCTCGGCCCAATATAGATAAGCGGTAATTTTGAGAAGCTTGTTTTGTATAACGTGCGTAATAACAAATTCATATTTGTTTGGGGGTCAACTAAAGTACAGAACTCTACTATCAATATCTCATTTGCAATTCCTGCAAGTCTTTTCATCGCCTCTACAGGATCGATAATATGATGGAGTACATTCAAAAACAATACAATATCATAGTGAATTGCCTTTTCAATGTCATACAAATCCCGGCACAGTATAGTGATGTCACGTCCCCATAGATCTACAATATCCTTAGCAACAGTTGCGTATTCCCTATTAATCTCAATGCCAACAACTTTACGAGCACCCTTCAAGATTGCTTCATGACAGAAGTATCCATATTTACATCCTACATCAAGTACTGTCTTTCCTTTAACAGGATGATTAAATATGACACCGGATCTGTCACTCCAATCCCTTCCAGGCATTTTTAACCCATGGGGTAAATCCACTGACTGATAACCATCAAACTTATACTTGTGTAGAAATTCACGAACTTTTTCTACAGATGCTACGCTTTTTCCCCTCCCAGTATTAATTTCGTTAAATGGTCCTTCTCTCATGAACTACCTCTCACATCGTAAAACAATTCCATTATCTGAAATCCAGCCTTTTGAATCTAGTATCAAACATATCTTCTATATCCATAAGTCCAAATCTTTCTCTCATTTCAGCAACCCATTGAAATGTTGGGTTCCATTCCGGCATATCTCCCTTGCCAAATATTTTGTCAAAATGTTCTACATCTTCTTCCATCAGAATTCCTAGTATCCGGTAGCCAGCTGTAAGATTAGAATTTGCTGGATCATAAGTGAACCTATAACGATACTTGAAAAATCTCTTTGGTATGAGGAATTCCTTATTTAGCCATACCAAACATGCCAACCGATGACAACCGTCACCTATGTGCCATCTTTTCAAATATGTCTTTGTGTTGAAAAAGGCTTTCTTTAAAACAATTTTTCTTTGCAAATTAAAAGAGTTAGCTTTTACATCTTCGTTTAACTTGATGAAGCTTGCAATTCCTTCAGCATAGACAGTTTCCGCCTCCTGATAGGTTAAGTTAACAAGACGATATTTACGTTTCAATTTCGCGTATTGAACAAAGTAGGGATGTTGTTTCGCTCTGATGAAAAACTTCGGACTAGAAATCAATAAATCGCTTGTTATTGTGCTCAAATTTGATTCTGGCAAATAATCCCTGCCAACCGTTTCAAACCATTCTAAAAAATCAATCCTAACCAAGAGATCGAATCTATATGGCCAAATTATTTCACAAGTGTTAACGAATTTCTCCATATCTCAATTGAGTTTTCTCTTCAATCTAAATTGAGCGGCTCTAATGGATTTCGGTCTCTCAACATGTACCCAGTCACATCTTGATTCTGTGAAAGAACTCTATTCCTTTTGTCTCGAATGTCTTTGGCTCTTTTCAGCAAATGTCATTCATAGGTCACAGGTAGGTCAGGATAAAGATGCCAGCCTGTTCTATTAGTAAATGAAAGGTGACCAAGTTTTGTGCGAAAAATATCCTTACCAAGGATCAAGCCTTTGCTATTCTTGTTGTTGGAATACATTCCAACATACATATGGATTTCTCTTTGTTCGGAACTCTCCAGCGCCAAGACTGACCTGCCGTCTGTCGTATCATCTGGGATACTAAGGAGATCATATACAGTGGCGGGTATATCGGCCAACTGGGTCGGGGCCTCTGAACGAATCAACCGTTTTCTGGGTGCAAAAGGAGGTTTAACTAGCAACAGAGCATGCAGTCTGTTCAGGTATCCATCAACAGAGAATTTTGAAAAAGAGTTAATTGCTTCAGTCACCTCGCTTGGCACTTCATGTTCTCGGAGATCCGTGGGGCCAAAGTCATGAAATGCATGATCACTCTGAAAGATGATGAGAGAACTTTCATATCGGTTAAGTTTTTTCAACTCGTCTACGAATTCCACCATGAGCTTCGTAGCGCACAGGAACTGATCAGAATAACTGGTTTGTTTAGAATAGCTGCAATCATGATCCCAGTTATACGGCGAATGGGGCAGCATAACGTGGCAATAAACGTATTCACCATAATCACGCCTCCTAGCTTCATCCCGCATAAGCTCTCTCATGAGGGGTACCGACAGGCATTTGTAAAAGCTGTACTCTTTGAGCAGTCTACGATTCAGGCCTTTATCAGTCGCCATAGTACTAAAAGCTTTGAGCAGCCCGTCAAGTATTTTGCTTCCTGTCCTGTAAGCTTCATCCTGCAAGAAGTTTGGAGCCACGCGAACAAGCCAGATGTGCGCAAAATTAAGCATCTCATATCCCGAGAAATAAGAATTCACTAACTCCCTATTAGTCCGCACATATGAAGCTTTGTCGTGAGTCCAGAACCGACTCCGATTAGGACTGTATATCCAAATAGTATAGCCGACATCATGCAACTTGCCTATAAGCCCGGATTTCTTCGCCTGGTGCTGCCATTGCTTGAAAGAGCCCGTTTCATATAGCTTTCCTGTCAGAAAACTTGGAACCGATATATCCGTGCTAACGTAGTTTGACAGGTTCTTCTCAAAAAAAGTGAAACCTTCAAAATGGCCCCAGAGCCCCAATTCTCTCACTGCATCCAAAAAGGCAAAACTGCTGTATCCATCAAACACGACCTGATAGACATTGCTGCCGTTTCCTGCGCTGGACTTAATTGGAATTATTTCACTCGATCGTGACCCAGTCTCATCGCTCACCGACCAGACAGTTTTCTTGGAGAGGTTTTGAAAAATATCGTGGGCTACCAGCACGAACAATACTAGCACCAGGATTACACCAAATCTTCTTGCGATGTTCATGGGCAGCTTAACAGCACAGAAGATCACAACTGCTGCCAGCAAAAGCTCCATCACGGTCAAATAGAGTGGTTCCGTAATCTTGCTCTCTCCATCAAGTGGCCCCCATTGAACAGGGACAAAAATATCTGAAAGCAAAAAGAAAACTCCCAAATAAAAAAGAGCCAGACAGATCCCAGTCCTCCTGCGCTTACCTACAAAACAAGAAGCCAAAATAAGAATAAACGAAATTCCTGCAAGAACAAGAAAAGGTGCCATGACAACAACATTGTAGTCATATTCATCCTGATTGGGCAAATACACCGCAAAGGGAACCAATACGAAGAGTACTAAACATGGTAGCCATGCTATCGCCACATCCGCCAACATACCAGATAGTCTATCCACCTTCATGGTGTGCCCTTCCTCTTGTTGCTTAATGCGTTCATTACTTTCTTCTATCTTGATGCCGACACATTAGGTACAAAATCCTAGTAGAATCTCTAATGCACGTGGAAGAAACAATTTTGAAGTGCCTGCTAAATTCATTCTCGAAAGCTCTTCTCGAATAGTTCTGGAAGACATCAGATCTGCCAGATAGGAGCTGCTGAACCTTTGGATCTTGTTTAGGTACGAATTCGATAATGAGATTGCTGCACAGTCTAACAAAAAAGTCTGCCAACCTGGACAAAGGGATGTTGTTCGAGATAGCCAAATGGTGAATCAGTGCCAGAGCCATCACTGTGTCACCCTGGCCGCGTTCAAGTAATGACATTCTTTCTTGATTCTCCCACCCGATAGCAGGGGTAGGATTGATTATATCTATCCTCAACGGAAAAAGGTTCTTCTCGCCTTTTTCTTTGCATTCTAGATAGCAGGTTTCCACGACATCATGGTCGGCATCCAGACAAACCGTAAATATGCCCTTATCGCCAGCTATTCGACCGAATAGTCCAGCATTCGACCCCAGGTCCCACACTGCTTTCGCATTAATTCTGCCCAAGAACTCAGCAACAACCCGCTTTTTGTCTTCGAAAGCTTCCGCAGAATAATGAATGTCTGAATAATAGTCACCCCAACTCCCACCCTCAGGAATCCATTTAAGCTTTCTGACAGCAGATTCCAGGCTATCTATTAGACCTCTAAAGGAAAGAAGGCTGACCTTGCCGTCAGGTAGACTACACGTCTTTCCGGCAAAATGCCGTTGACTCCTTGCGTGAAGATGAATGTGCATGAACAAGGTAGGCACCAAACGCGTTCGATATGGAAGCAGCCTGCTGGCAAAGTCCACTGGAATTCCGTCTATGTAGAGTATCGGCAACTGACTCAACCGCACGTCCTTGTATCTGATCAAGGCTAATGGAGCAAGAAAATGCTGGCAAAATTGTCTGTAGGCAACCCAAGGCAATCCTTCAACGTATCGCTCGAATGAAAGCGTATCAACAAGCACAGGTTTACCATCTTTGAACTGTATGTTGTATGCATTAGCATCCTTAAGGGACATTCCAAATTCCATGGCCATTGTTTGGATTCTAAGAGTTGTCAGGGCAGCATCCTTTAGCTGGCTGAAACACCACTCGTACGGATAGGACACGAAGGGAATCACCTCAGGCTTGATTGTCTTGTACAGCCCGCTCGATGCTAGGTATTGAACCCTCTGTTCCTTATGTGGTATCAATAAGTCAGCATCCACAAGGGCATCATATAGACCCGAATTCATCAGGTGCTCATAGCTGTCCTTATATGTCGTTTGCACTTGACGGTAGAGAACTCCATTCTTATGGTAAAGAAACCCGCTTGGATCTCTAAATGAACTCGGAATACGGTTAATACATTCCACAATCAAGCTCCGCACCTGGTGTCCCGTCATTCAAATAAAGTCATTTAATTTATTGTACTATGATATACCAGCAGCGGCCCTTCCTTTTTGTATTTCGCGGAGGATTTCAGCCCCGTCGGCTTTCCACTGATACCGTCTCGGGTTAAGGTTCCTGTCTGCCAACTAAGGGCTCGACAAACAATAACTTCGCAGAATTGGCGCTCAGATTTGGGTTAGATTTGGTCGATCCGATTGAGCAAAACCGCAGGAATAGCAGGCTATTTCGAGGCTTTTGAGAATGAGGACCGATCAAAGATGGCCTGAAGCTGAGATGCGAAAATGTGAAGTTATTGTTTGTCGAGCCCTAAGTCTCGATGGCTTTGACAAGGATTCCATATTAGCCATCCCTCTCCTTCTTTCGGCTTACCCCCTTAAAAAAACCGATGATCCTATTCCAGAACTGTTTAATCACAAAAAGGCCTGCAACGAAGCCTGCGATGAGCACTTGCAATGCATAACTGCCGGTGCCAGGATCGATATAAGCAAAAACCGAACAGGGCAACAAGAGAAAGCAAAGGCAAAGCAAAACTACCCTTTTCCACATATTCTTATTATCTTGCATATTCACCTCCATGAAGATTGTTGTACGATCCAGATTTGTGGACTTTTATCAAAATGATGAAAAAACTAATTCTTTACTTTCGTCGAAGCTACTGAAAATCGCTCATAAATTGGTCTCAAAAGACACCCGAATGACCCAAAACCTTTGATATCAATGTTTGATAGAACCCATTCGATACCAGACCCAAGACAGCTTTTTGGCAGCACCAAAAAGGATAGAACTATTCCGGCAAATCCTCCAGCCAGGCTACCTGCAAGGATATAACATGCGGGAACTTCAAACGACCTGAGCAAATTTAGAGGGATCAATGTCAGGACGCTAACACCCACTGTTACGCATATTGAAGGTAAATGGCTGTGTATAAACGTAGTCCAGGACACTTCAAGCAGTTTTAGGCTCAAATAAGACATGAGCAGATAATTTATAAACACAGATAGCACTACCGCTACTCCAACACCTGTGAGCCCCCACCTGGCGCCTAATATCGTACCGAACACGACCATACTTGCGTAGATCGCTTGTCTCCATGCCCGGCGGTAGACAGCACCAAGTGCCCGGGCAAGAGAGTCGCTGATCTTGTAGCCTGTTCGAAAAAGGACGCCTAAAGCAAGAATCCGTAGAACAGGCACTGCATCAGCCCATTTAGGGCCAAATAAAGTTTCTATGATCTCAGGAGCGGATAGAAACATTAATACACCTGTTGGCAGAGCGATCATTGATGTGATCTCGACCCCACGAAGATATACCTTTCTCAACCGCTGGGTTTCATTCTGTATTTCTGCCATAGCGGGGAATAGGACCTTGTCTAAAATCTTAGCAAAGTAGGTTGCAGGTAACGTCATAAGTCGATAGGCACGACTATAAAGCCCAAGGGCATCTGCTCCGAGAAGGCGTCCCACGACGAAGTTATCACCTTGCAAAGCTGCAAAATTGAATATCCTGGCCAGTGTAAATCCTCCTCCAAGACTTAATAGATCTCTGAGTTCGGAGCGAGAAAATAGAAAAAGGAAAGAATGCGATGAACTAAGTAAGACAATGACAACATAGACAAGACGGTGGGCAACAACGGCCCCAACCAGTGACCAAACCCCTTTTCCCATAAAAGCCATCGACATACCAACAAAACCATAGCCAACTACAAAAGAAACAACTTCAACGACCATCAGCTCTTTGAAACGCAAGTATCGTCTTAACAAGGCCTCTCCCACAACACCAAAACTTCCGATCACAAATACAATACTCACGCCTCTTAGCACATTTGTCACAGCCTCATTTTTAAAAAACCTCGCAACTATTGGAGCAGAAAACCAGAGAAAAACAAACATGACAATACCCAAGATTATTGAAATGGTAAAACCAACTCTGATATGCCTATCTGTCAGTTCTTTTCGTTGGATAATGGCCAGTCCTACCCCTAATTCAGAAACAAGTTCTGCCAAGCCTGTGAATATTAGAGCAATACCAAGTAAGCCGAAATCTCTAGGTGAAAGCAGGCGTGCAAGCACAGCAATAACCACTAATTGGAGAATTGCTTGCAACAAGGCAGAGAGATAGGACCATTTAAACCCACTGAGGGTCCTTTTCATTAGGCTCAAGGCACTACCACTGTAGACAATCAAGAGAAACCTTCCTGATGACTGTCAGTATCAAAACCAACGATCATGCCTGCAAAATACCATAAGAAATAGTTCTCGTGTATTGCAAAATGAGTAGAGGAAAATAAAACGAAAAAGATAAAAGATAAAGGATAAAAGATAAATATCAATCTGTCATTATCTTTCAAAGATTTATGACTTTCAACAGATCTTTTAATAACTAGTATTAGAAACAATAAAAAAGAACCAAAACCTAAAAGGCCGGTTTCTGCCAAGAACTGTAGGAAGATATTATGAGGATGGTTGCGAGTCTCATCACGAATTTCATGATAATACTTGGTCCCATATCCGACACCCTCAATCGGATTTTGTTTAAATTTAAAAATTGCATCCTTCCACAAAGGGAACCGGTTGACAGCCCTGTATGCGCTTTTGTCATTATTTAAAAAACAGGCAACTGTTTGCTTGGGGAGATCAACTATACTTGAGAATTTTCTTTTGATCCTCTTATTGCCAGATCCAAGCCATATCAAGCTAAACAACACACACATTGCAATGAGAACAGTCATAAAAGATAACTTGTTAAACCTCGAGGCATTGTATTTAAGCTGGCATAGCAGGTATGAAATAAAAATAATCCAAAATACCACAAGTGCAGATCTGCTTGCAGATCTGCTTGCCGCATATGAGGCAACAGATACGCTCAAGAAAAATATAACTCCATAACCGATTCTTGCCACTGTCTTTCTTGATAGCGTGAAATTAGCCAGGACACACAAACCAAAAAAGAAATACAATGCCGCGATTCTTGCAGAACTGTGTCCTGGCAAAGTAGATAGACGAAAGGAATACCCAAGATGGGAAAATAGGTAGATACTATATAGAAGAAATAATACTATATAGAACATCCAGATACCATCGAGCAGTTTGGCCCTGTATAGATCAATTTGTGATATCATCCCCAGAAAAAAGCCAAACACACAATAAGCTAAAAAAAACTTAAAGCTGACCCTGGTTGAATTTGCATCCCACTGTTTAATACTTGATACGAAAAGTATTAGAATCAGGACCACCACAATAAAAATGATCTCTTTATTTTTCCTAACAGAGTCAATTCCATTGACCTTTAAGTAAATTGCAGTCGCTATCAATCCAGGGCCTTGCAGCACCAGAAATGTCCTGATAAAATTCGGTGTTAGTTTTATGTAACCACCGATGATATTCAAAATCATGGGGGACAGCATGGTATAGACAAGAAAAATATCTGCTATTCCTGTCAGGGTATCCTCGCTAAAAAGACGCTTTGGAACCTTAAACAAACTGCCCCCCCAAACTCCCGTACACCCACCGCCTGCTGGTTAAGAAAAGGATACAGTTGAGGCCTACAAGCCCCGCACCTATGATTGCGAATTGAAAAGGGGAAAAGGCGGTTATCACCTTCTTTGAAACCGAACTGGTATAAAATAGACCTCCCCAACTTTCGCTTTTTAACTCAATCCTCCTGGTCTTGTCGGCCGGCCAGTCTAATCCCGCCTCAGCGAGGCTGCGACCAAGGAGCCACTGGATTGTTTCATCTCCCATTCCAACAAACTCTTGCTCGCTGCCTGAACTCACCAACCCTTCAATCTTTACCCCGTGAAATGCCCCATCTATTTCACTGGGCCTAAATTCCCCAATCCCGAATCCTTCAATTTGTTTATTATCTGTGTAATCTGCGTAATCTGCGGACTTCAATTCCTCAATCCCTTAATCCCTGGAATGTCAATCTACAGATAAGACACCCTTTTCCTCGACCCATCCCACCGGATATCAGGCATCAGTGCATGGGCTCTAGCCTCAATGCGGTGTTTATATTTCATCAAGTCCTCCAGCATGATCGCCATTTCTGCCTCAATATCATGTGTAGGCTGATAGCCCAGATCAAGGAGATGCTGGTGGTCTGGGTTATAGTAATGCTCTTCCAGCTCAAACCTGGGGTTTTCCACGTTGCGCACTTCAACTTTAAGCCCCAATTGGGCAGCAACCTTCTGAACCTTAAGCGCCAATTCAGTCAGATCATAGACCTCTTCAAACTGGTTGAAAACCCGATATTCGCCCTTATCAGGAGGATTTTCTAAGGCAATGGTGAGACACTGCATGGAGTCCCGAAGGGGCAAGAAACCGCGCCGCTGGTGTCCCTTGCCATAAGGGGTGAGGGGCATGCCGATGACAGCCTGGGCGCAATAGCGGTTAATGGCGGTGCCAAAACACTGGTCAAAATCAAAACGGGTGAGCAGCCTTTCATCATCGCCCATTTCATCAATGCGGGTGCCGAAAACCACACCCTGCATAATATCCGTAGATCTCAGACCCCAGATCCGGCAGGCCATCATGATGTTGTTGGTATCGTGCACCTTGGTCTGGTGATACCAGCTTCCTGCCTGCTTGGGAAACGGTAAGGTGTCCTTTCGGCCCCGATACTCGATTTCGAAGAAACCTTCAGGGATATCTATGTTGGGAGTCCCATACTCTCCCATGGTCCCTAGTTTAACGAGATGGGCATCCGGGCAGACATCTCGCATGGCATGAAGCATGTTAACGGTTCCCAATAGATTGTTCGTATGGGTAAAAGTGCAGTGGTGGACATCGATCATGCTATAGGGTGCTGAAGGCATCTCCGCCAAGTGCACGATTGCCTCCGGCTCAAAGGCCCGGAAGAAATTCCAAACAAAGTGGTAATCAATAAGATCACCGCGAATGAATCGCAAATTCGTGCTGAAATTTTCTCGGAAAGCCTGCAACCTATCCGTCATCCTCAGGATGGGCGTAGCTGATTGCGACCCCATCTCCGCAACCCAATCCCTTCGATGATAACAGTCAGCTCCTGCCACCTCGTGTCCGCGGGCGGTCAAGCACATGGCAAGCGACCAACCCAAATAACCATCAACTCCCGCAATGAAAACCCTCACTATCGTTTCCTCCTCACCTTTAGTATGCGGTAAGCACTAGGGACTAAGCACCACGTACTTAACATGTGCCTACTGCCTAGTAACTACTACCTACCGCCACAGAACTTGTTTGCTTTGTCCATCATGCCGTATAACATTCGATTAACTTCATCATATCTAGTCATAAGATTATTATACTTTTCAAGATCTATATAACCAAAATCCCTCGAGAAGTCTAACCAAACCTCCGTTTCACCTCGTCCTATTCCAGAGGTCAGAAGTCAGAGACCAGCAGTCAGCTGGGGACTTTTTGCTTGCGCCTTCTTCATCAAAAAAGGCTCAGGCCTATTAAGCATCCTACCCAGCATTGCCCCAATCTCCTCACAATTATTCCGCAAACGTTTGTGGTCCGAGCTGTCCAGATATCCACAATCCTTGGCAAAATCAAGCCACGTGTCGGTCTCCCCATTTTCGCCGTCAGCATCTGTCAGTTTACTTACAAAATGAGCTTCGTATCTTCGCTTCGCCCAAGCCTCCCTGAGGTTGCTGCAAACCGATCTGGAAGACCTTCTTATTTGATCTGTCAGGGAAAACCTTTCCTCAACCGGCCATTTCTTACTGGCATTGAAGATGTCCATCGCCAGATCATATGCCTTCTGATACACTTTCAGATCTTTGGCTGACCTTATCTGCCCACCGGACATGTCCTCTTATCCCGCACCCTTGTCGAAGTCAAATCCGACTTCTGACTCCTGCCCTCCGCCCTCTGCCTTCCGTCCTCTGACCTCCGTCCTCTGACCTACTTCCCCTTCCCCAAAAACACCGTCTGCGCCGTCTTAAACATAGTCAGCAAATCCAGGAAAAGGGACATGTTCTGTATATAAAACAGCTCATACTGAAAGGCATCAAGGCCGTCTGGCACGGCATAGGACCCATTAGCCTGCGCCCATCCCGTGACACCCGGTTTTACATCGTAGCGTAGCCAATAGAAGGGAACCTTTTCTGCCATCTGTAACGCAAAATGCTCCCGAATTGGTCGTGGGCCCACAAAGCTCATGTCCCCTTTAAGGATATTCCACAGTTGAGGTAATTCATCTAAACGGATCTTGCGAAGCAGGCGGCCCACCCGTGTTATACGTGCATCGTTTTCTGTGGACCATATCGGTCCGCTCTTTGTTTCAGCATCTTCAACCATCGTACGAAATTTAACACACTTAAAAGGTCTTCTTTGAATGCCGAGTCGCTCCTGAACAAA
>JAFDKF010000044.1 GCA_019307135.1 Deltaproteobacteria bacterium | reverse complement strand
CGGGTTTAGCCCGCCCGAATCGATTTAGCGGGCGGCGTAAAGCCGCCCCTACGACAGATCTTTCATAACCATCAACTCATTGACAAAACACAGTAAATGTAACCGCACAGGTCCGAAAAGTTTGACAGTCGGTATGCACGGCTGGACCGGCCCCATTCGGAAATCTCACCTTGGTCCATGTGGATTTCTTATTCTCCCGATTTGATTCACTGGGGAGACTCCAGGGTCGTCATCAAACCCATGACGTACCATTGGGATGAGATGAAGGTGGGGCCGGGAGCCACGCCGATCAAAACGGAGAAGGGCTGGCTCAACATCTTTCACGGCGTCTTCAAGACCATGGACGGTGCCGTTTACCGGCTTGGTGTGGCCCTTCATGATCTGCAAGACCCCACTAAGGTGTTGGGCGTGGCTGACGATTGGATTCTTCAACCCGAAGACCTTTGGGAAGTAAGTGGTTATGTACATAATGTTGTTTTTTGCTGCGGCGCAGTCCTTGAAGATGATGGTACGGTGAAAATATACTGGGGTGGCGCGGATACGGTGATATGTGCCGGCACTGCCCGAATTTCTGATCTTGTTGACCTATGCCTTAGTAAACCCCGACCAGCACTAGGGTGATAGATTCGTGGAGAATAATATAAAGGATAATGAGCGTGATCTGGTCATCGCTTGGGCTGACGTAAGACGCTTGTCATGCACAAAACTGGGTCGAGGATATCAAGAAACTTAAGAAGACTATATGTAAATGCTAAAGAAAAAAGTACGTGAGATATGAATGACAAACGCGACTGCTACGACATCCTGGGAGTAAGCAGAAATGCCTCCGAGGAGGAGATAAAGAAAAGTTATCGTCGCCTGGCTCTGAAGTACCACCCGGACCGAAACCCTGGTGACAAAGAGGCAGAGGAACGTTTCAAGGAGGCGGCCGAGGCCTACGAAGTCCTGCGCGATCCTGAGAAACGTGAAATATATGACCATTACGGCCACGCAGGACTTCAGGGGACCGGTTTTCATGGATTCAAGGGTTTTGATGATATCTTCTCATCTTTTGGAGATATCTTTGAGGATCTCTTCGGTTTTGGAGGTGGGTTCCGCTCCCGCAGGACTGCAAGAAAAGGGGCTGATCTTCAGTGCAAACTAAAGCTAAGCTTTCTTGATGCGGCCTTGGGAGTGGAAAAAGAGATCGAGGTTCCAAGAGTCGAGACCTGTCATAGCTGTGACGGCACAGGTGTGGAGACCGGTTTTCATAATGAAACCTGCGGGGCCTGTGGAGGAAAAGGCCAGATCGTGAGATCCCAGGGGTTTATCCGTGTGGCCACCACTTGCTCAAATTGCGGGGGCACAGGTGAGATTATTACCCATCCGTGCAAAGAATGCAGAGGTATTGGCCGCGTTCAGGTTAAAAAAGAGATCAATGTGAATGTTCCACCGGGTGTAAATACCGGGATAAACCTGAGGTTAAGAGGACAAGGAGAGCGAAGTTCCAATGGTGGGCCCCCCGGAGATCTATATGTGCAAATCAGTGTTGAAGGGCACGATTTCTTTGAACGGCAAGGCGATGACATAATTTGCCGTGTTGCTGTTTCTGTTGTGGATGCTGCATTGGGGACCACTATAGAGATTCCGACACTCGAAGGAACTGAAAAGATGCATATCCCGGCGGGAACGCAGCATGGAGATATCTTGAGATTAAGGGGCAGAGGCATTCCAAAGATGAAAGGTCAGGGAAGGGGAGACCAGATCGTCATGGTGGATGTCCGGATACCCACAAATCTGAACAGGAGACAGGAAGAATTGCTTAAGGAGTTTGCCAGTCTTGAAATGGAAGAACGAAACGAGAGATCCCACCTGGGAGGATTCTTCTCAACAAAAAGCAAGTCAACTAGCTTCTAATCGAAACATCTTATGCTGATCCATGAGTAGACATAGTATGGACCACAAGGAGCTATAGGAGCAGTCCATTACGAATGAGAGAGCTATAATAGAAGAATGAGGACTCGGCTGGCAAATTTGAAATTCTTCGTGAGGAGCAGTCATGCCTATCTACGAGTACTGCCATGTAAAAGAGAGTTGTCAGAGAGGAAAGATCTTCGAAGTTTCCCGGTCGGTTCACGATAATCCTTTAACAGCGTGCCCGGACTGCGGGAAACCGGTGCGGAAACTTATTTCGAGAACCAATATCAGTACTCCCAAAACCAACAGTGAATTACGAGACATGGGGTTTACCAAGCTGGTGAGAAGAGATGACGGCGTTTACGAGAACGTTACTGCGCGAGATGGGGAGAGTAAGGTGATGCATAGAGATAGACCTGAAACCTATCCAAATCTGAAAAGAACGATTGGGGACTAATTTAAGGCCTGGAGAACTGATTCGTGCAAAATCGACAGATTGCTGAAGTTTACCAAACCGGAGCCGGGATGCCTGTCTTGACAGATGAAAAGCGGGCTCTCTTAAGCGAACTCTACGCCCTGCCAGGCAGAGAGATACTGAATAGAATTCTGGACTTGGATGAACCCCAAAAACTGATCCGGGAGCTTCCCTGTCAAGATTTTTTCTGGCTGGTAAAGAGAGTTGGAGAGGAGGACTCTCTATCTCTTCTCCAACTGGCCTCCGTGGATCAGTGGCAGTATCTACTTGACCTGGAAATATGGAAAAGGGATCGCCTTGACATTCTCCATACCTCCCATTGGTTGAATCTACTACAGCAGGCCAATTCCAGACAGCTCGTAAGGTGGCTATTCAGCGAGGGTGAATACCTCGCCTATTATCACTTCTTCAGGACCGTTGATGTGGTAGTGATAAACAACGAGAATGAGGTTTACGATCTTCCAGACGGGTTTTTCAGCCTGGACGGTGTCTTTTACATCGGGGTGCGCGACCCGCAATACCGGGAAGCCATGGAGGCCATTATCCGTGTAATGGCCGACGAAGACTTCCAGAGGTACCAGGCCTTGCTCCTCGGGCTGGCAGGCGTACTCCCTGCTGAATTGGAAGAAGAGATGTACAGGTTGAGAAATGTCCGCCTTGCCGAGCAGGGGTTTCTGCCTTATGAAGAAGCCATCGCCGTTTACTCACCACTGAATCTTGCGGTTCTCAAAACAGAACAGATGGAGGCCTTATCCGGTGTCATCCATGATGAAGAAATCCGCGCCATAGTCCCCGTGCTCCCTCTTGCCCAAACTGGGACACAGAATCTATTCATGGACGTGGTAGGTGGTATCAGGGACCCTCTCTTTCTGGACAGGTTGAGGCTCGAATTTGCGGGTCTGGCCAACCAGATCCTGTCGGCGGATCGGCTCATGGTCCGTGATATCGACACCTTGATTGAGGCATGTAGAAGGGGGGCACGCATTGTCAATCTCGCTATCGAAAGGGCATCCGGTCGCGATCCTGCATCGGCGGAGGATCTTCTGAGGCGCCATTCCCTCGTCACCCTCTTTCGGGTAGGATTCGGGCTGGCGCTTAAACTTAAATGGGAAGCTGAACGGTGGTTAAAGCAAAGCTGGTTTTATGGGCAAAAACTGGACCCCGATTTCTGGGGAGAGTACCCAGGAGGCATCCTCAAAGGTCTCCTGGAGAAAAGACCCCGGTATTACGTTGGGTCCAGTGAAACGGAAGAATACAGGGATTTTGAAAGGCTCTCTGATCTTGCTGAATGCCTGGAAGTTCTGCGTAGACTGATGGTGCTGGACGGACTGCTGGGGAAACTCTCGGAGTCCTATCAGCTAAAAGGAGACATAGTTGATTACCCTGAGATAACCTACCATTCACTCCTTTTCAACCTCTGGGCTCGTCTTTTGTTAAAGATAGACCCCTCGTTTTCAGGGATCTCCTTGGGGCAGGCAAGAAGGTTCTTCTCTAAACTGAGAGGCAGAAGCAGGAAACCACCATACAGTATGGCTGGCTTTAAGAGGATCTTTATCAGGGATTTTATGGCTCATGCAGCGGAATCCGATCCTGAAGCGGCATCCATTCTTGAAGATACGCTATCCCGGATATGGGGGGAATTTCTTGAGGAGTATGAGCATGTATCCATCAGCGATCTTGATAGGAGATATTCAAGATTCGTGATCATAGACACGTCTCGCTGAATGTTCTGCTCGATAGGCCTAGCATTGAATGCATACCTTGCTGATGTTAAAACCACGCTGCTCAAAGGGTAGCTTGCTTATGAAAATAGACCAACCAGAACGCATCGGATAGGAGGAGATCGATAAATGGGTATACAGGAGCTTACGCACAAGGTCGAAAATGAAAGCATGGTTGTTAAGCAGATTCTATCGGAGGAATAAATGAGTTATCAAGAAGAGAACAACATGGCATGCGTTATCATGGCCGGAGGCGTTGGGACGCGTTTCTGGCCGCTGAGCACCTATGAAAAGCCCAAACAATTCTTAAAGCTCTTTGACAATCGCAGTCTGCTGCAAAAAAGTTACGACCGCGTGGCAGGAATCATCACAGATGATAGAATTATTGTCCTGACCAACGATCGATTTACAAATCTTGTCAGGGAACAGCTTCCAGGGCTACCGCCTAAAAACATCATCGGCGAGCCCATGCGGCGGGATACTGCGGCGGCGGTTTGCCTGGGAGCACTCCTTTCCATAAAACGTTTTGGCAACCCGGTAATTGTAACCCTGACAGCGGATCATCTGATAGAACCGGGTGACCTATTCCGTCAGACCATGCTTTCGGCAGTTCGTATGGCGCGTGAAACAGAAGCGCTTTATACCTTTGGCATCAAGCCGTCATACGCGGCGACCGGTTATGGATATCTTGAGATTGGAGAAAAGTTTGCGGATGACAGAGGCATTGAGCACTTCCATCTTGTCTCCTTCAAAGAAAAGCCTGAGAAGGACACAGCTCGCCAATATGTTGAATCTGGGCGTTATCTCTGGAATTCTGGCATGTTTGTCTGGACCGCAGATGCGATCTTTGGGGCCTTTGCAAAACATCTTCCTGAGCACTTAGAGCACTTGACCAAAGCACTTGAAAAAGAGGGCAGTCCAGAATGGCAAAATGCCCTACAGCAGGCATTTGAATCAATTGAAAAGATTTCTATCGACTATGCAGTCATGGAAAAGGCCGAAGATGTACGATGCGCAGCTTCTGACTTCACTTGGAAGGATGTGGGGAGTTGGCATGCTCTTGCAGACTTCCTTCCTAAGGATGTAGACGGAAACTGCTGCCTGGGCACCCCATTGAAATTGGATGCCAAGAGAAATCTGGTTTTCTGCGAAGATCCAGAGGAAACGGTCATGCTCGTGGGAGTTCAAGACCTGGTAATTGCCCGGGCCGGAAATGCCACTCTAATCGCTGAGAAGGAACGAACAGAAGAAGTGAAGAAGCTTGTAGAAGAGATGGTTGAGGAAAGCTGAGCTTGATTGTCAGGTAATTCAAAGAATAGGTATGAGACAGGTCCGGGCCTTCCGCTTATGGTCGTATCCTGAAGAACTCCACACAACGGACTGCCGGGGTGTTCTTCCATGCTGAGAAAACTCAGTTACAAACAATTAGAGAGCAGGGTCAAAGAGTTGGAAAGACGTCTTCGCGTTGGAAAGGGGGACTTGGAGGCCTTGCGTAGACTGGTCGTTGTCGTGCGTGATTCAAACGACGCCATCACAGTCCAAGATTTCAAGGGTAACATCACAGCGTGGAACCGGGGTGCGGAACGCATGTACGGTTACAGGGAGTCCGAAGCACTGAAGATGAATATCCGAAACATTGTTCCTGAGTCTAACAAAAAAGAGGCTCTTGCTTTTGTAGATCGAATCAGCAAAGGTCAGAGAGTCGATTCTTTTGAAACACAGCGTCTTACCAAGGATAGACGGGTATTGGACGTCTGGCTGACTGCCACCGCATTGATGGACGAAGCAGGGAAGCCAATAGCAGTGGCTACTACCGAACGGGATATCACCGAGCGTAAACAGGCTGAGAGGGAACGAATTTACAGGGAGAAGTTCGGGGCTGTACTCGAAATCGCCGGCGCTGTTTGCCATGAGCTGAATCAGCCTCTACAGTGCTTATTCCTTCGCTGCGAACGTTTGCTCAATGCAGTTGGAAAGGCCGATGCTCGGCACCGGGAGCTACAGAAAATCATGGAAAAGGTCGAGGCTGTTGCTGAAATCACTAAGAAACTGGAAAGAGTTTCGAGCTACCAGACAAGGGAATACATAGAGGGAACTAAAATCGTCGATATCGATAAGGCATTGAACGGCTCTTGATCCATGATAGGGGCATAGTCGGTTCGCATTGCAGGACAGAGAAGCCACCTTGTGGATGTGAGTAAAATAACTAAAGAAAGGAGGGAAAGAAAATGGCAGCCGAAGTAAACGGAATATCAAAAATCAGCGATGTCTCTTATTTGCTTACGCGCTTGAGGTTGGCGAGCAGGAGGAATGAGTTCACTGTCAAAGAAGCTGTTGTCCAAAGACTTCGCGATCTAGGTTTTCTCAGAGAGCCGCGGGAAGGCGAAAGCATTCATTTCAAGAATCTTAGAGACTCAGTAAACAGGATTCTCGGTACTGAGGAAGCACATTAAAGGTCTTTTGGTATACGGAATCACCTTAGATTCGCTACGCCTTGCCGAGCAATGCCTTGTGGCACCTTTCCGTGACACGTTGTGCTTTACCGGCAGTTGACAGGCGATAGAGATCCTCGGCGGGATTGCTTGGCGGGCGTACTATATGCTATATTAGAGATACTTGTGCTTCAGTATATGGTAGCTATGCTCTAAAAGTATAATTTCCCTGTGGTCCTGTTTCACATATTTCAGATTGGTCAGGAACTATGCACCCACATAAACGGCCCTGCCAGCTCTCTTGATTCTGCCCTGCTTGGATGCCTTGAAGACGATATTCCTGATCTTCTTGTCTTCAAAGCCAGTATTTTTTATCAGTGTGGGAACGTCAACGCCCTTCTTCGATCTCTTGATAATGTTCACAACCTGGTCAGTGGCTGTGAGCGCAGCAGATTTCTTTGCAGCAGATTTCTTTGCAGGGGCTTTCTTTGCAGGGGCTTTCTCTTTTGCGGAGGCCTTCTTTGTGGATTTAGCCTTGGCCTTGGTCTTTTGCTTGCCGGAAGCCTTGGCCTTCTCAAGCTTGTCAAGCGCCATCGCCATCGCCATCGCCTCGGTCTTTCTTGTCAGTGCCTTCAGAGAGTTCGATACTGCCTGCAGATCCTTTTTCAGCTGTTTCATTTACGCCTTCCTCCTTTTTTGGTTTGTTCGTCGTCGACCCTTTCTTTCAATTCCTTACCGCATTTGAAGAAGGGCAATTTCTTTGGTTTTATCTGGACCGGTTGTCCAGTCTTGGGATTTCTGCCGGTGTAGCCTTTGTAATTCTTCACAAAGATGCTGCAGAAGCCGCGGATTTCCACCTTGTCACCGGTTGCAAGCACCTCGGACATTTCATCAAAAAACAGATCAACGACCTCCTTGGCTTTGGGTCTTGAGAGCCCGGTATCCCCTCTAAGAGCATCTATGAGTTGTGCCTTGTTCATGAATTTTCTCCTTGATCGCCTTCATTGACCCCACAGCCTCTTATCCGACAGGATTGACCCCGGAGGAATATGCTTCGCATTCCACAGGGCAGGCACGATCTGATGGATTTTTTGTTTCCTTATCAGACAGGATTTACCGGATTATCAGGATATTTTTTGCCTTTCCAGAAGAAAGGCAAAAAGTCCAATCCCTCTTCGAGGGAAGGACCAGTTCTTAGATGCAGCGAAAAAAAAGATCCGTTGAATCCTGTTAATCCTGTCTGGCAAAAAGGCATAAAACACTATCCTGTTCATCCCGTTGATCCTGTCTCAGTGAAAGGAAATAAGCGTTTATCCAAACGGATACTAAATGGCGTCTTTTAGCGCCTTGCCCGGCTTGAACCTTACGCTATTGGATGCCTTGATCTTTATTTCTTCACCAGTGGCAGGGTTTCGGCCCTTTCTGGCCTTACGCCGGACCTTGGAAAAGGTGCCAAAACCAACCAGCGTAATCTTACCGTCCTTCTTCTTGAGCGCTTTCTGTACCCTGATGTTGCAAAAGTTGAGGATGCCTCAGATTCAAGGCGTCCAAGGGTGAAGCCGTAGTCAGGTACTGCGAACCCTTGGCAACGCAGAAGATGCGGTATCATCGGCTTTCCAAAAGGGTAAACAACAGGGCGAATCTTTCATTGTCTGTGGATACGACTCTTGGCGGAAAAGCGACAGAGCCCGTTATCAGTGTCAAGTGTACAACAACATGATATGCTGTTTATATTCTCCAACTCGCCGTGTTGTTTATGCAGCGTTAGGGTTGACACCGTCAACAGATAAGTCCAGGGCCTTGTTGGCCGCAGCCCTTGAGATCCCCGCATCCGTTGCCATCTGCTCCAATAGTTCTGCCTTTGTCATAGCGCCTTCCTCCTCTCATAGTGTGCTTCACTGGGCTCTTCATCGATGCCTGTCGGTTCATAGAACATAACCTTTTGAAATGTCAAGGAAATATGTTTACTTTGATTGTGACAGCCTCCACTATCAGGATCATTTGGCCATTTAGAGGAAATTCCTGAGCAAAAGACCGCAGGTATGACCATATCTGTCACAAGGATGTGTTATAATGCAGGTTAAGTCGGGGCTTTGGGCTTTACTTTGGTGTTCGTTCTTGATAAAAAATCGCCCTAAGTTATTAAGAAATAAGGTCTTAGCCACAGACCGACGCAGACGGGAACAGACTGTTTTGTCCGGTGGGACCGACCGAACAGAAAACTGTGTCGGCAGGGGCCGCATGGGCACTGTGGTGGGGTGTTTTCTGGCAAGGCATGGTATGGCTTCTGATCACAATGTGCTCGACCACGTTTGGAAACTGCGGAAGAACACTGTAGACCATCACATCCCTTCACCCAAAACCGCCCAACAATTTGATATGGTGGTGTCCTGGGTCAAGGGTGAGTGACACCAAATTGGGATGTGTAACAGAAAAGCTCCTACCCCTGTGAAGTGCCGTTAAGAGTCCAGTAGGATGCACAAGATCGCCATAACACACTGTTCCGAGGCAAATTTTCTGGACCGATTTCGGGTAGATCTTGCTGGGTGCATGCACCGTGTGACGATTTTGTCTCCATTCCTCTCCCAAAATCGGGCAATCTCCTACTATCCAGTTTTGCATTCTCTTTTGCTTAGGCGGGTTGTAGTTGATGTTTACGCTAGGCCAAAGAATGAGCAGCCAGAGACTCTGCGAGAGCACTATGAAGGCGTTGCGCGGACCCTGAAGAGGATCGGCGTGAGGTTCCATGTACGGCCGGGAATGCATGAGAAGGTCGGCATCATCGACAGTGCAATTCTCTGGCATGGTAGCCTGAATATTTTGTCGCACAATGATACAAAGGAATCTATGCTCAGGTTTGAATCTCCTGACCTTGTTCGGGAAATCTTGGAGGACATTGGGATTACGGTTTCTTATCAAGTCGATCCAGAACATTTAGTAGCCAGTCATAAAGGTGATTCCGGGCTGATCGATAGGGCAGAACAGGTTCGAACTTGTCCCAGGTGTAAAGGTACAATGCATTTCTTCAGCAATGCAGGGTTATGGATTTGCAATAACAGTCCTCGGTGTCCTGGCATATTACCTCTGGATAGTTCTCCGCCAACAGATAGAGGTAATGAAGAAAATAAAAAGCCTCCACGGGAACTTGAACTACGCTGTCCTCTATGCGGGGCTTTCATGGAAATCAAGCGCGAGGTATTCACGCGAGCTGAGTGCGCCTCAAAGGATTGTGGATTTAGCCTTGACCATCGCCTTTCCGCGAGCCTCGATCGAATTCTGAGAAGGAGAGCATAAGCCATGAGCCTTCCGTTTCAGGTTGAAAGTAAAGTCCGATGCCGCAACCAGGTCTGGGAGGTGGGCAAGATCACCGACCATGGAGATGGCTCTTGGACGGTACGCCTATATCCCGAGAATGGAGGGAAGCCCCAATCTTTCTTATACCCCCATAGTCCCATCGAGCCCATTGGTTCTGCTCTGGATCACCTTAAAGAAGGGCGCATGGACCATATTGATCACTATCGCCTTCTTATGAGTGCTACCCGCCTTTCACTTGTGTACGAGTACGACAAGCTGCTGAGTATCAGCAACTCAAAGATGGTTCCAGAGCAATATCAGCTTCTCGCGGTCAAAAAGGTGATGGAGTCATTGCGCCAGAGGTTCTTAATCGCGGATGACGTGGGTCTTGGAAAGACCATTGAAGCGGGTCTCATTATGCAAGAGCTCACTGCCCGCCAGCGCGGCAACAGAGTCCTTATTGTGGTACCTGCATCCCTTCAAGACCAGTGGAAGAAGGAAATGCAACGACACTTCCTTAGAATTTTCTATATTTACAATAGCCGAAAGATGGAAGGTATTCAGGAGTTGGTTGATGAAAACCTTAATCCCTGGCTTGCTAAAAACTCGATCATCACGTCCATTGACTGGGTCAAACCACAGTACGAAGGCACAGGCGCCTCCCGCCGGAATACCAACGAGGTGTTTGACCAACTCATGAAAGTTGAGAAGCGCTGGGAACTCGTGATTGTCGATGAGGCGCATTATGCTTCGACGGATTCGAACCGTGCCGAGTTCGCAAAAGCTGTCCAGGAACGTTGCGACAGTTTGCTGCTTCTTACTGCGACACCACACTCAGGCAATCCTGAGCACTTTTTCAATCTCTTGAACCTCATAGACCCCTTTATGTTTGCTGAGCCCGATGATCTAAATCGCTCAGATGCCCGGGAACGAGTGGACAAGGTAATGATCAGGCGGGGGAAGGAAACGATCTTCGAACTGAACAAAGCCGGAGATCTGGTAAAAAAGTTCAGGGACCGTGACCCTCACCCTATAGAAATTGAATTCACAAAAGCTGAAAAAGGACTCTATGAAGCGGTGTCTGAATATACTGCAAGTGGATGGGCTCAACTGAGGCGGAAGCGCAAAATCTCCACGGCAGAGCGAAATGTCGGGAAATTTTTGCTCACTTTGGTCCAAAAGCGTATGGTGTCCAGCCTTTTTGCACTCAGGGAAACGTTGCATCGCCGCATCGATAGCATAGTAGAGAGCCGGACTGTCACACGAATAGAGGGACGTGATGAACGCGAAATCAAACGCCTCTTGAAAGACTACCATCGCGGTGACTTCATGGAGGATGACGATCGAGAGGTTGTAGAACGCTATCTTGAAACAAGGCGGGTACAGTCGATTTACGCAGAGCGCACCAAGGAGGTGAAGGTCCTACGGGGCTTGCTTGGCAAGGTGGATAAGCTTCTTAAAACGGAGGAGGATAGCAAACTCGCCTGGCTCATTTCATTTCTCCAACAACTATTTGCCAGGGACCCAAACGAGAAAGTCATTGTCTTTACAGAGTATCGAGACACACTAAATCACTTAAAATCACAACTGGAAAAGAAGTGGTTTCTTGGCCAGGACAGTATTGTGATCATTCATGGAGGCATGCCCCTGGGGGAAGATGAAGACGAAAAAGGCTCCAAGCTTCATGCTGAACGAAGATTCAACGAACCGGACACCCGTCTCTTGCTTGCCACAGATGCTGCTTCTGAGGGCTTAAACTTACAGCGGTACTGCCACATTCTTATCAACTATGAACTTCCCTGGAACCCCAACCGCCTTGAACAGCGAATCGGACGTATTCATCGTTATGGGCAGCGTCACGTGGCGAGAATATACAACCTGATGATTCAAGGCTCAAAAGAGGCAGAAATCTTTAAGAGACTGCAGGAGAAGATTGAAATTATTCGCAAACAACTCGGCAACATGGCCGAGGTCCTGGGAGTACTGGAACAGATTTCTCTTGATGACATAATCCTTCGGGTGTTGGACCGATCCGTGGATATGGAGGATTTGGGGGCGATAGCAGACGAAGAGTTTAAACGGATGGAAGAGATGGCCGAAAGCATCCGCAAGACACAGTTCCTATCAGGTTGCCGACAATTTACCCACGAGGACATCTACAGTGCAGAAAGCGCGATCACGGATTCACAAAAGGCTATTCCCACACATAGAGATGTCCGGGCATTTGTGGAGACCTTCTTGCGTATATTTGGAGATCAGGGACGAGGAGATCGAGACGGACGAATGCTTCACCCTACAAAGCACAAGGGAATTCATCGCTTGCTAGTTCCATCGGTCATCCAAGACGACAAGCTTCCCAAGAGCTATGCGCGAGTGACGTTTGATCGAACAGTCGCTACAAAGGAGTGGTCGCGCAACCAGGAGCCGGAGTTCTTGGCATTCGGTCATCCTCTCCTTGAGCGGATGGTTCACTATTGCCGTGTCACCCGCACTGCTGAGCTAGGCGGCAAACTGACCTCTATGATAGCTGACTATACGGGTCTCCCTGGTACTATGTTCAACTTTCTGCTGCGCTTTGAGGACAGAGTAGGCCGTATCATACGAGAGGAACTGGAGCCCGTTTTCGTGGATCAAGAGGGCGAAATTCAGCCGGAGCTGGGACGAAAGCTTTTTCTCGGGCCAAGTATTCCCCAGACGGAAGCAAACCCCGGAACACTGGCAACCATCAGGGAACACGTCGAAGATCTCCAGAGCAGAGCTGAAAGCCATATTCGTACCCAATATCGGGCGTACTACGACCGTGTGGAAGCAAAGCGCGACAAAGATATCGAGATTTTGATGGATGATCTCACGCGCTTCGATAGGGGAACCATGGAGCACCTGGAAGCAAAGCTCAGGGCCATAACTGGTGGCCAACAGTCTCTTTTTGATGATCCTGCAGTTAAAGGACAGCGGACACGGATTGAAAACCAGATCAAGATGCATCAGCATCGCATGCAAGAGCGGCGGCAGGAAGTGGAAAACATGAGGTTAGGTGCATTCCCTGCACCAGAGCTTCTTAACATGGTTCTGGTTACACCGGCCTAAAGGAGAACAAAATGGGCTGCAATGCAAAGAAACTAACCCAACTGAGGCGACAGGAACAAGAAATCAGAGGGTATGCAACCTCCAGCCGTTGGTATACGGGGCTGAGTCACGCGATCTCCTTCCTGGAGCGGGCCGAGACTGATGATGATCCTCTAGATCGCTTTCGGGATGCCTGGTCGGCTGCCTATAACTTGTTCATGATGTATGGCAAGGCCGGAGACGAAGAGTTTAAACGTTTCAACAGTTGGGTCACAGACGTAAAGGAAGTCCCTGAAGTTCGGCGTATGCTCACTGAGTCCTCAGGACCCGTTCCTTTCTCTGACTTTCGAGCTGCCGTATACAAGTCCAGACGCAAACTTCTCAATTCGCAAGGTTTACAGGAATTGGAAGCATGGGAACCCTGCTCAACAAGTCGTGATAAGGCCTGTCGCTACTTCTTCAATATTATGCGAGATCTGCGTAACACGTGCTCTCACCCAAACTTCAATCCGAATTCCGCCCAGATCAAGAAGGCACTGGGCGTTGCAGCGGATTGTTTGATCCCGGTTGTGTGCTATGCTGGTAAGGCTATGATCGAACATCCCGTGGAGGGGACGACGGGGCGCACGACTGCTTACCGTTGGTTCCTCTGGCCTTTTTTGAAAAACTCAGACAGCTTTTTCTCTGACTATTATCTGGAACGCTTGTTCCCGGAAGAAGAGTTGGGAGCGTTTCCCGAGAAGGAAGTGAAGACCTATTTCAAAGATGTCGCCAAAGGACTCAAGTCCCGACGCGGTACTCTTATTAAGGCTGACGCTGAGGGGACAAAGCGTGAATGGTGTATCCCGACACTCTTCCCCGTTTTGGATGTCACCATACACGAAGGAGTTCGAATCGTCTCTGAAGACGCAGTCTTTGAGCCTTCTTGTGTGCTCAAAAAAGAAGATTTGTCTGGGTTGCCACGGGAAGAATATCAGGGCAAAGATGCAGGACGTGATCTCTGCTGTCTGATATGGATCCTTCCATGGCGGGCCAGCCTCGACGTCATATCGAAGAATCCGTCTTTTGATTACTTGCCAGTTATGGAAGTGGCCAATAGAGCCCTAACCAGTTCAAACGTCCCCTGGGGTGTGATCACCAATGGAAGACAGCTTCGCTTGCTGGGCAAAGGCACCGCTCACAAGCCCCGGTGTTTCCTGGAGATAGACCTTGACGCTATCGTGGACAGACAGGGAGACGAAGAAGCCTTGCTCGCGTTCCGTTACTTCTTGGGGCTGTTTTCCGGCCCATCCTTTATCGAGCAGGGCGAAAAAGGCCACACTCGCCTCGACCGTGTTCTCTCAGAAAGTGAGCGTCATGGAAAAGAGATTGGTGATCAGCTCAAGCAGAACGTTTTTGGCGCTTTGGAAGAGCTGGGGGATGGTTTTCTCCACTACCTGCAATCCAACCCGAAAGAGTTGAAAGCCTTTGGCAGGGACAAAGCCCCCTCCTTATCCATGGATGAATTTCTATCTTCCGAGATACTCCTTAACGATGTTTACAGTGAGTCCCTTAGTTTGATGTACCGGCTCCTTTTCCTCTTTTATGCGGAGAGCCGTAACCTGCTTCCAATGGAAGATGAGATGTATCGCGAAACATACAGCCTTGAATCTATCCGTGACGACATCATATCTGTCCATGACGATCCCGACCCCAAGCGATTTTTTGGCCGCGGTGGCACCATTCTATGGGATCGCCTCAAAGAGCTTTTTGAGTTCGTCAACCATGGCTGGAGGAAAGTTATCCCTGTTTATGATGGAGGGCTTTTTGACACCGATTTCCATGAGTTTCTTGAGCGGTTCAAGGTCGCTGATTATTTTCTCGCACGAGCCATTGACCTGCTCAGCCGAACCCAGCCTCGTTCCGGGCAAGCCAGAGGAGAAGGTCGAAAGAAGGTGACATACCGGGACCTGGACGTGCGACATTTGGGCAGTATCTACGAAGGCATCCTCGAATACTCTGCCAACGTTGCCCACCAGAATCTCGTTGTCATGAAACGGGGCTCAGGGGCCAAGGCTTACGAAGAGTATGTGCCCCTAACTGAACTGAAGGGGAAGGAGAAGCAGCTACTTAAAGCCTGGCAGCAGGCAATGGAAGAAGACCCCCAGAACCCCAAGTTGCCACGAGGTTGCAAAATAGCGGATTATAAGGAGAACGGCAGCTATTTTCTCGTGTACGGGGGCCGTGAGTCAAAGCGCAAGTCTTCCGGCTCCTATTATACGCCAGATTACATCGTCCAGTATATCGTGGAAAACACCTTAGGCCCAATTGTGCGGGGTGACTGCAGATCCAAGCCGGAGCCTCTTCCCGAAGCCTTAAAGAAATTAGGTGTAGAAAAAGACAAAGGTCCTGTTGGCCCCCTTTCTTCAGAGGAGATACTTCAACTCAAGGTACTCGACCCAGCTATGGGTTCAGGCCACTTCCTGGTAGCGGCTACAGAGTATCTCGCACGGGCGTATGGTGAGGCCCTCATTCGTGAAGGCAAGGATGAGGACGGTATCATGAGTGGAGAGGAGTTTATCCGCTATAAACGTATGATCGCTGAACGCTGCATCTATGGAGTTGACATCAACCCCATGGCGGTCGAACTGGCCAAGCTTTCCATGTGGCTTTTTACCATGGATCCTGGCCGTCCCCTTTCGTTTCTGGATCATCACCTGAAGTGTGGCAATTCACTGATTGGGGCGTGGATCAAGGATATGGGAGAAGCACCAGAGTTTGATAGGAATCAGAAACCGAAGAAGAGACGAGATAGTAAACAAAGGAATCTTTTTGAAAGCCAGTTTAAGGGCAGAGTCTCGAAGATGGTCAGTGACCTGTTCGGAATTATGGACCAGGAGACATTTAGCTTTGAAGACATCAAAGTCAAGAAAGCTTCAGACAAAGCTATTGAGGAAATCAGACAGCCGTTTAAGAACATTGCCGATGCTTGGGTGGGTACCTTTTTCGGCGAAGAATTGAAAGACTTCCCCATAATACTGGCGAATGTGGAGCGTGCAAGGGATAGATGCTGCAATGCTTCCAGGAACTATCGATTCTTCCATTGGGAACTAGAATTCCCGGAAGTATTTTTCGACCAATATGGCAGAAGAAGATCCCATTCGGGTTTTGACTGCTACATCGGCAATCCACCATATGTCTTTGCACGTGAAACCCTTAGAAAAGATGAAAAGGTTTTCTATGCGTATCGGTTTGACGAAACATCAAAAGACAAGCCAAACCTGTATGTGATGTTTCTTGATCTTGCCGTTGTATTAACCCATAGAAGCGGGCAAATAGGAATGATTGTGCCCAACGCTTGGCTTGGCGTGGATTCCACAGAACCGCTGAGAAATATGTTGTTAACAGAGGCTCCACCACGGATTTGTGTTGTTTGTCTGTACCCGGTATTCGAGCAGGTCGGAGTGGAGCCTGTTGTTTCATGTTTTGAACGTGGTGACCGTGTCAAAAAGTGTCTGTGTAAGGTGCAGTTAAGCCCCGACGCATTCGGCGAGGTCCCCTATGAAGCGTCTACCAAACGTTGGCAGAGGCTTCCCCATAAAAAATTCGCAGTATTTACTTCAATGCAAGCTGGCAGGTTACTTGATGACATCGTTGATAGAAGCATACAATTAGGAGAAGTGGCAGATGTCAAAGCGGCAATTCAAGCATACGAAGTTGGGAAAGGCTCACCGCCACAGACTGCTGAGGAGGTACGAAATCGCGTTTTTGACAGAGAAGAGAAGGATGCGTCCAGTACTCACCCGTACTTAGAAGGTGCCGACGTTCTGCGTTACGGAATCAAATGGTCTGGCAATTGGTTAAGTTATGGGCCTTGGCTGTCACAACCACGGGAAATTGCAATGTTTTCTGAACCAAGGGTATTAGTACGAGAGGTAACAGGACGCTATCCCAGAATGCTTATTACCGTTCCAGTCACGGAGCTTTATCTCAATAATAAGAGTGTTATCAATGTCGTTTGTGATAAGTGTAACGAGTTCTCTCCTTGGTTGGTTGCAGGAATCCTTAACTCTAGACTTGGATCATTCATCTTTAAGCACACAGGAGTCAAGGCCAACAGAGGATTATTTCCCAAAATTGTAATATCTGACTTGCGATCTTTCCCTGTGCCGAAGAAACTCTATAAGCCAGTAGCCTCCCAGCTTGAGAAAACTGTGAGAAAGATGTGTGACTTGGTCAACAGAATGGGAGGTGAGGACGCGGATCTTCAAAAAAATTGTGATCGTCTTGTGTTTAAGCTTTATGAGATAACCTCGGAGGACATCCAAATTGTGGAGAGCGAAATTGAGGTGACATCCAAGGTAGCCAACTAAAATCATTGAAGCACTAACAACTTTCAACAACTATATAGCGATGGCATTCGATTGCAATTGAGTTCAGACATAGCATGCTGAGGATAATGTCTTAAGTTGCCACTCAAAAGAAATGGACTCGATACGAGAGCATTCCACAACAACAGAAATTTTTAGAAATCATTCGAGACTTACAATGAATTGTTGAAGGTTGATTAACGTATTCTTATTCCGCGAGGCATACACTAATGGCACTCCCATCAGAAATTGCGCCCGGGGCAAGAGTAAGGCATGCTAATCGTCTATGGGAAGTTATTAGGATTGAGGGAAAGGATGAGGAAGCTAAGATAACGCTTTGGAATGAGAAGGATGGACCCAAAACAGGCTATATCAAGGAGCTGTTTATTGAATATGTCCAAACGCCAATAGACCTATTGAAAGCTCGCCATTTTTTCAGCAGTAAAGTCTTCGATGTTCTTACTAAAGCTGCCAAATTTTCCGTTGCATATGAATACGATAGGTTTATCTCCGTTTCAAATTCAAGGACCAAACTCGAACCATATCAGTTAGACGCGGTCCTTAGGGCCATTACGTCTTTGAGAAATCGGTTTCTGTTGGCTGATGATGTGGGTTTGGGAAAAAGTGTTGAAGCTGGGCTTATTTTCAAGGAACTTGAGGCCCGCGGAAGGGCCAACCGCGTATTAATCGTAGTGCCTGCCTCTCTAATTCCACAATGGCAAAGAGAAATGTATGAAAAATTTGGCGTGGAGTTTTACCATGCCGATAGAGGATTCATTAAAACCATGGGCCACTACACATCTGAAGAAGAGTCACCGTGGGAAAAGTGGCCTTACATTGTCACATCTATAGATTTTATGAAGCAATTTACTCAGAATGAAACTCGGCTTAAGAAGTGGCGGGCGGTTGCTGCTAAGATTGAAGATCGGAAGAAGAAGCTGAACAAAGAAGAATTAGGTGCTGAGGACATAGCAGCTTTAGTTACTGAGTTTCCTGAAATCATGGAAAAAGGATTTATGAAGTTTGTTGATAAATACAATAAAGGAAAAATTGCAAAACATTTTGAGGGACTTGGTAAGGTAAGATGGGACTTGATTATTATAGATGAAGCACACTATTGTGACAAGGTGACCGGGTCTAAAGGCGAAGCCAAAGGCAATGCTCGGTCCCGTTTAGCTGATTCCTTGTCAGAACGTTGCGATTCTCTGTTGCTTCTCACTGCTACTCCTCATAATGGCGATCCCATGAGTTTGTATTCTCTTATTGAACTCCTTGATCCCTTCCTATTTGGTTCAGTTGATGAAATGCGCCAGAATCCGGAGCGTATCCGAGAAGTCATGATTCGCCGAGGGAAAATGGGTTTGTTAGATCCGGATGGACAGCCAATATTTACAAAGCGCGAAGTGCAGACCTTGGCCGTTGAAAACTGGGCGAATCCTGAAAAAGAATTCTATGAAAAAGCATCACATTACCTTCAGGGCGGGTACACAAGCGCAGACTTCCTGAGCGGTAAGAAAAGAAGGAACCTTACCTTTGCCATGACCATTTTGCAGAAAAGAATGGCATCTTCTATTACGGCCATAACATTATCTGTGGAGCGGCGTATTCAGACGTTGAGGCGGCGAAGCTATGCCATTTCCAGCGCAGATCAACAACAGATAAATGAACTCGGCAAGAACGAGCTTGATCTGACTGATGATGAAAAGGAGGATATAGAGCGGAAACTGGAAGGTATACCGATTCATGAGTCATTAGCCCAGATTGAGGAAGAGATTGACGATCTAGAAAAACTTCATCATATGGCCAGCAACCTGAAAACGGATGCGAAATGGCACTCCTTACGGACATACTTGCGAGGTCTTTTTAAGGAAAATCCAAATGAAAAAGTAATTATTTTTACTGAATATAGAGATACGTTGAATGACTTGAAGGAAAAACTAAGGTCGGATATGCCGTGGTTGTCCAGTGATGAGGTCAAGCGGGCCAAAAA
Organism: Deltaproteobacteria bacterium; assembly: GCA_019307135.1. Taxonomy (GTDB): domain Bacteria; phylum Desulfobacterota; class Desulfobacteria; order Desulfobacterales. The sequence continues at coordinate 5,209 of JAFDKF010000044.1, read as the reverse complement.
GCCAACAGTCATTAAGGGATTTTCCTCCTTGGGTGCCCTCTTGGATCAGCAGAAGCGAGAGGACGCGTCTGTAAGGGTTAGTTTGCCCTTTGAAAAAGCTGTATCAATAATTCGCGGAGGGATGACCCAGAAAGAAAGGGTGAAGGCGGAAGAACAATTCCTGCATAACGATTGTAGAATTCTGTTAGCTACTGACGCAGCTTCGGAAGGTCTGAACTTGCAGAAGAAATGCCACATTTTGATCAATTATGAGCTGCCTTGGAATCCAAATCGTTTAGAACAAAGAATTGGCCGGGTGCACCGATATGGCCAAAAAAAGGATGTAACAATTTTTAATCTCTTGAATTTGGCTACGCGTGAAGGAGAAATTTTGAGGCGGCTACAGGAAAAAATAGAAGAGATTAGAAATGCACTGGGATCTGTGGGCGAAGTACTCGGCTGTGTGACCAAAGCTAATATTGAGGAGGCGATCCGTAAGTCAGTCAAAGAAAACGTACCAACAGAAATAACCGCAGCAGAAATCGATAGAGCGATTGAAGAGGGACGGCGGATTTGTCAACGGTTCCAGGAAATAGGACTGACTCGCCTTCAACAGTTTGACAATACGGCCCTAAAGAAGATTTTGGGGTTAGTGGACAAAAACAAGGAGCTTGAAGAGGACTGGAAAAATGGCAGATTTTTTCAGCAAATTATGAGTATATTCTTCAACACACCTGTTTCTCCCAGGAAAACTACTGGTGAATTCAGGCTTCAGGTGCCTCCAGAACTTCGCTCTCTCGTGCGTCAAGACCGTTACGACAGCGTGGTGTTTGACAAAGACCATCCTCTACTTGATGAAAACCGTAGCACGGTATTCTTAGGTTTTGGACACCCTCTTATCAAGGAAGCGTTTAGGAAAATACTTCACGAGGATCACAAGGGTATGGGTAAGGCTTCCTTAAAAGTCTTACGGGAGGCAAAGGAAGTGGGTTTGCTCATGAATTATCGGTATAGGATCGAGTCAGAAGGGATCAGATTTGATCCTGAAACCGGCGAAGTTGAATCCGGTATGGAAACCCTCATGGAGGAAATTGTTCCCGTCTTTGTATCTGATGACTCTTGTTCTTTGCAAGACGCGGAAGCCTTTAATAAATATGGGGGACTCAAGGTAGATTTTCCTGAAGATGTTATCTCACCATTTTCTGCTAAGATCGATATGTGGTTAAGAAAATCAGAGCAAAAAGTAAAAGAGAGGATTGTGAAAAAAAGGGAGCTAATAAAACAGGAAAGGCTTCAAAAGATCTCAATAAGAAAAGAGGATCTGAATCGTTATTGGAAAGGCATGAATGATCTTTATGAAAAGAGAATCGAAAAATACAAGATGGAGGAATCATGGGGTATGGATAGAAAGGCCCCGTTAGGTCGAGCAAAAAGAGAACTTGAAGATTTGAATGCAAGAGTGGGTCGACAAAGGAAGATTTTGGAGGCTATGTGCAACATATATGATTATTCTCCCGAGATTATAAACGCAGCATGGATTATTCCAAACGACCTTGTATCGAGGAGTTGAAATGCAACCCATTGAAATAGTTGAACGTGTCAAGACGACATACAAGAACTACATCAAGACATCGTTTCCGGTCATCGACGATGATCTGCGGGCGCAAATGTACGCGCTCATGGAGCAAGCCAATCTTCTCTGGCGGGGTCCTTACCTTTCCCTTCAACGCCCGTATGAACGCGCTGGAAAGACCCTCGGAGAACAAAAAAGTTCGCTGGGTCTTCATTCGGAGCTGTTGATTGCGGGAAAATATGTAGACGATCATGGAGAAACACGACCTCCTTTTGGCGAATGGCAGTTATACACTCACCAGCAGGAGGCTATCGAGCAGATCCTTGCCGAAAAAAACACAATCATCTCCAGTGGCACTGGCTCCGGTAAGACCGAGGCATTCTTCATCCCGATTTTGAATCACTGTCTGATGAACCCGGGACCTGGGATTAAGGCACTCATTTTGTACCCCATGAATGCCTTGGCCAATGATCAGTATGACCGTTTTACCAAGTACTTGGGGGGGACAGGAGTGACCTTTGCCCGCTACACAGGGGACACCCCTGAGGACGAGCAGGATGCAGAAAGGAATAACAAGGAGCTTCGGCCCGATGGTCTTTGTGAGGAGGCAATCTGGTATAGACGCGAGATCCGTAATCCCCAAAACCTACCCAACATCTTGATGACCAATTACTCGATGCTCGAATACCTCCTTCTTCGTAGGCTAGACCGAATCCTTTTTGATGACCGGCTCCTTTTCTTAGTGCTTGATGAAGTGCACACTTACCATGGTGCGCGTGGCATTGAAGTATCCTGCTTGGTCCGTCGCCTCAAGGAACACGTGGGGAAACTGGACGGCAAACTCGTTTGTATCGGCACCAGCGCAACCATTAAGGGGGATGGAGATGAACCTGTGGCCCGCTTTGGCACTGAGCTTTTTGGTGAAGGTTTCAAGCCGGAGCATGTGTGTACGGAACAATATCAGAAGCTTCCCCCCCAGGAAAACCCATACCTCCCTCCAACACCGGCTATTGAGGAGGGCGATATCCAGAAGTTGCGGGATCTCTCTGATCTAAATCTAGTGTATGACTTTTGCTTGGATCACATCGCACCAGAAAATCTCGTGATCGCGGCAATGGATGACGTGGAGAAGGAAGGGGAAGATGCCCCTGCGGAGTTCCTCGGTCACGTGCTTTCAAAGAATGCCCTGTTCCGTGCCATCGAAGAGGCCCTGGCCGATCCCTGTTCGTTGGAGGAGATCACCAGGTTTCTCCAGACCGGTGTTACACCTCAGGTCGCCCGTCGAGGAGAAAGGGCTCCATCGGAAGGGCAGAGCGGCCTTCGGGCCGGTGTTGAGGAAACTTATCTGCGCAGGGAGGTCGAGGCTTATCTCCTGCTCGGGGCAAAGGCCAAATACCTAGGACAGCCCCTGATTCGGCCAAAAGTGCACATCTTCTGGAGAGGTCTGCAAGGGTTTTACCGCTGTACCAACAAAGGGTGTGGCGTTCTCTATATCGAATACATGGATACCTGCCCGGTTTGCCACTCACGGTGTTTGCCGGTGGAAGTGTGCAGAAGCTGCGGACAAGATTTTTTTCGCGCCTACCCTGAGGACCCTGAAGTCGATCTGGGAACATTTGTCAGCAAGAAGAAAACCAAGCGGAAGAAACTCGAGGCTTTGCCGCCCTCGTTTTCATTGATAGACGAGACCCAGGTTAACGCCGAGCCGGTACATTTTACCTTTAACCTCAATGACAATACCGAGACCAGTGAGGAGGATACGGATACAGCAGCCGATGAAGCGCACGCTCAGAAAGTGTCTGCGGGTTATTGCGCGGCATGTGGGCGGATGTATATGGACGGTAGTCTGGAGTGTGAATGCAACCAAAGAGAGACCGTTCGAGAGGACGCCCGCAAGCTCTTCAGACCGGAAACATATCTTGGAAAAATCCACAAGTGTCCTGCATGTGAAGGAGTATATGGTGGCGGAATGGAAGTGGTTACCTCCCTTCGCTCTGCAACCATGGTCAGCATAAACATTTTGGTTGAGGGCATCTTTCAGCACTTGACACCTGAGCAGCGCAGGCTTCTCATGTTTTGCGACAACCGTCAGGACACGGCCTTTCAAGCGGCATATCTCAATCACAAACATACCCAATTTATCGGACGCCAGCTCATCTATCAGGTCCTACGTGACGAGCAGGCTGCCGGTGGTGGTCCAGTGAGCTTCGAAAGAATGCAAAAGCTGGTTTATGACCTCCGAGACCGCCATGCTATCTATTGTCCGAAACCGGTTCGCGAAGCTGATGGTAGAAAAACATACGAAATTCGTAAACCCGAGAACCCAGATGATGTGGCCCACGAGTATACCGATATCCAAATATCTTTGCTTGGAGAAATCGCCAGGCCGGGGTCGCGCCGCATTAGTCTGGAAGGTTTGGGATTGCTCTCAGTGGAGTATTATGCTGGAGAGAAAACCTTACGTGAAATTGCCCATGAGGCGAAACAACTCCAGACAGGTTGGAGACTTTCAGAGGAAGAAGCTTTTCATCTCCTTGCGGCTATCCTCGACGAGATGCGGTTAAAGAGAGCACTCTCACATCCCATGCTTCTTAAACCTATGGATGGCCGGGGAACCGTTTTTGGCCGGGCCAATCTCCCAGTAGGTTTCACGCTGCAAAAGCTTAACTGTCAGGGCAAGCCCTATAGAACCTACGGGTTCTTCTCAGTCTCCGGAGGCGAAACATCACTCGTGAATTTTATAGGAAAGATCTTTGGGAAAGAGCAGGCCACCTCAGCTCTTCCTCATTTTATCGATTTCCTGGCCAATAAAGGTTTTCTGGTATCCAAAGAGATTGGAAACGAGAGGGCAATTCAGCCGGTCCAGATGGTGAATCACAACCGGGTGATGCTCACAATTCCACGGGAATTGTTTCGTTGTAATCGATGCCGCAACGTTACAACCCATAACGTACGAGGAGTATGTGCGCGCTGGCGCTGCGAAGGCCGGTTAGAGCCATATATACCTGATCCGGATCAGAACTACTACATAGACACTTATACTCATCGGGAACCGTTCCGAATGATTTCAAATGAACATTCGGCTCAATTGTCAGGAATCAGACGCATGGAGATTGAGCGTTCATTTAAGAGCGGTAAGTCAGACGTACTGGTTTGCACTCCTACTATGGAGATGGGTGTGGACATCGGTGACCTCCCAAGTGTTTTTATGCGAAATGTTCCTCCAGGGCCAGCCAATTATGCTCAAAGGAGTGGACGTGCAGGGCGGAAGGAGCGAATTGCCCTCATCAACGCCTTCGCCCTGTCAAGGGCGCACGATACCTACTTCTTCGATCGGCCTCCGGACATAATATCTGGAGAGATTGAACCGCCCGAGTTCTCCATTGATAACGAACGGATACTTAGAAGGCAGATTAACTCGCTCATCTTGGAAAAGCTGGACTTCGAGTTCTATCGAACACTTGGAGAACACTTTCCTGAGGGGGAGAAAGGTTTTGCGCTGCCCGAACTTGAGAAGGAAGTCAGCGACCGCCGTGAGGTCATAATACTTAAATGTTGCTCGAAACTTGTGAGAGCTTGCTGAAATGCTTTACAAATAACAGTTTGATGGCGACGAAGCTATCAATAGCCCGGAAATACTGAAAATTGAGGGAGGTG
>JAFDKF010000199.1 GCA_019307135.1 Deltaproteobacteria bacterium | reverse complement strand
TCCGAATTCCGCAATCGTTCGTCCTTGAAGGTGTTCCAGTTGATCAGCATGTCAGCCATGCCGTGATAAACGGAGCGGGTCTGTGGACTCACGCACCCGAGTCTTTTTATGGCCTCCTTTGCCCGTTTTTCAAGTTGCGCTATTTTTTTGTCAGCGTCCTTGACCTGATTGCTAATATCTGCTCCGCTTTCAATCTCCCGCTTGAACCGTGCCGGCCAGGTTTTGGCATCTGAAAGCTCTTGTAAAAGCTGGTTTGTGGTATCGTCTGTGGGCGTCATCGTTCACCTCCTTAACCACAAAGGCTTGACAGGATCTTGATTAAGGGCGTATAGTTAAGTTTGGTTCCGTTCCGCAATTGGATTGATCGCGTACAGCAATCGCTGCCAAAATATCTACAATGTCAACTAGTTGAAGAATTTCGAAACGAATTATGTGTGAAGCCAATGCATATCTGCTAAAGGACGGCAAGGAAGAGCTTTTCCTGGAGGCTTTAGACACTGTAGAGCCTGACGAAGGGAGGCTCCGACTCACCAGCATATCTGGTGAGCAAAAATTTGTGAGGGGCAGTACAACCCCTCAAGACGTTTTATTCTTGCTGGTGGAGCTGAGGGGGCTCGAACCCCTGACCTCATGACTGCCAGTCATGCGCTCTCCCAACTGAGCTACAGCCCCATCTAAAATATTTACTATAACAACATGGGATTCTGCTGTCAATCTTCTTTTTGGGCTGCCCTACTCATTGCAGACCTTTGCACCATGTTCAAGTCGTGTCCGTTACAATCTGGTTACAATGCTCTGCGTTGTAACCCAAAACGCTGGACGCTCTGCGTCCAATACAGATCACTCCCAAAACGCAGAGCGTCTGATGCAATACGTTCCCACGCAGAGCGTAGGAACGAGATGGCGACTAATCAACTACTCGACCAATTGCGGAGTGAAGCGAAGCTAAGTTTACCCCTTCCCACCTTATGCCTGAAAAGCCACAAAGCCGCATGAGTCGTAAAGGTCTTCGTGTTGCCCGCAGTCACAAAACGGGTGTTAGAATGGACCGGGGCAAAGGTGTTGCCTCTCGCGGACGGGAGGGCAGCCATTATCCTCGTATTATGAGGATAAGGCCGAGTGCTGATGCCAGATTGAAGAAGGTGTTTGCCAGGATTGGTGTACCTGCCAGCCAGCCCTTTAAACCAGATCCCTTCCAACTCAAGGCGCTTGCCGCGATTCGGTGGGCAGATTGCCTGGTCTCCTCCCCAACTGGTTCCGGGAAGACCTGGATCGCCGAGGAGGCGATTGCCAGAATCCAAAAGAAAGGCGGAAAGGCATGGTATGCCTCCCCCCTTAAAGCCCTGACCAATTCAAAGTACCTTGAATTCGCAGACCGCTTCGGCCCCGAACAGGTGGGCATATTGACAGGCGACCGGAAGGAGAATGCCGACGCCCCCATTATCGTAGGGACTACCGAAATTCTGCGCAATCAGCTCTACGATGCAATGCACGAAGGTGTGGATCTCCCGGCAGATCTTGTCATCCTGGATGAGGCTCATTTCCTGGGCGACGAAGATCGGGGCGTGGTGTGGGAGGAGATCATGATCTATCTTCCTGTTCGGGTCCATCTCCTGCTCCTTTCGGCTACCATAAGAAATGCCAGACAGATTGCTGATTGGTTAGAATCTATACGGTCTAAAGAATGTGTTGTGGTGGAAGAAACGGGACGGCCGGTACCCCTGTTCCCCCTGTTTTTTCACCCTTCCGGCAGACTTCTCCCTTTTATAGGTCCCAGGGGGGTGGACAAGAAGGTCAAGGCATATCTGAACACTCAGAACCCTCCGGTCCTTGCCCCTCCGCGGCGACTTCCCCCCTTTGGGGAGATCAACAGGGTTTTGGAAAAATACGATCTGCTTCCCGCCATATTCTTTCTGAAGTCCCGGGCGGACTGTGACGGTGCCCTTGAGCGTTGCGTCGATGGCTCAGGCCAAGACAAAGCAGAGCGAGCCGAGTTGAACGAAAGGATTAATGAGCTGATCGAAGGACATCCACGTTTGGCAGGCTACCGACAGATGTGGCATCTGAGAAATGCCGGTGTCGCAGCTCATCACAGTGGGCAGCTTCCTGCATGGAAACTTCTCATAGAACACCTGATGACCGAGGGTTTACTTGATGCCGTGTTTGCTACTTCCACGGTGGCTGCGGGCGTCAATTTTCCAGCCAGAAGCATCGTGTTTTTGAACTCGGACCGGTACAATGGCCATGAATTTGTGCCGCTGAACGCAACCGAGTTTCATCAAATGACGGGCAGGGCCGGCAGACGGGGCAAAGACCATATTGGTTTTGCGGTTGCCATTCCTGGAAAATTCATGGACCTGCGCCTTGTCGCAGACCTTTGCACCTCACCGCCCGAAGATGTGATCAGCCAGATCAAGGTCGATTTCTCCATGGTTTTGAACCTCCTTTTGTCTCATGCCCCTGAGGAGATAAAAGCGATCTTTCAAAGATCGTTTGCCACATACTTGAACCTGGCCAACCAGCAGCAAGGGCTTGATCGCAGGCTCAAAAAGGCCGGTCGGGCCCTGATGGCGCTTCTTCCGGAAGCTTTGTGTGCCGGGCCTGAATTCGTGCTCGAATTAACCAGGAAGCGGGGCACCCTGATCCGTGAAATCTCGGATCTTAGACGCAGGCTCAAAGGACTGGAGGCAAGGGTTTCTAAGATGGCAAACCTGGTACCGGGACGGCTTTTCCTGGATCGGCGTGGCCGGATGTACTGTGCGATTAAACCGCAAATGAGACGGGATGAGGAGGGTGTGCTTGCTTGCCGCGTGAAACCGAGCCTTCCCACACGAGGCAAGCACGTGAAGATGAGATGGTTTGGCCCAGAAAAGGTCTCATGGATCCTCGACAGGGTGCTGAAATTGCCTCCAATAGAAGATTTACCCGGGCTGGTCGCATTGCTAACTGAAAAATCACAGACCGAACCGCCACCCATTCTGGACCCCCTGCCCCTAAGAGAAGATGAGGCTTCAGCCCTCAGGCCTTTGAAGGGTCGCATCCTCTTACTTGAACAGGAGCTTGATAGCCTGATCTGCAACCAGTGCAGCTCCTTCAGGATGTGCCACGGCAAGACCAAAGGGGCCTTCAGGCCGGTGCTGGAGGATTTCGCCTGTATGTGGGATGCAGCCCACGCCGTGCGCATGCGGCTCTGGAATGGTTTTGTGAAACACCTTGAATTCCTGAAAGAGGAAGGTTTTGTAACCGAAGATGACAAACTGACCCATGATGGTACCTGGGCGTCTCAGCTCAGGCTCGACCAGCCCCTGATGATTGCCGAAGGGCTGCGCATGGGCATATTGCCAGGTTCCGACCCGGCCTTGCTGGCAGCCCTGGTGGCACCCTTTGTACATGACCGGGACACGGAGGTAAAGCTCGACGAATCAAGGATACCGAAACGGCTCTTGACGGCTTATGGCAGGATGAGAAAGGCCGTCGGCCCTCTTATGGAGCGAAAGGCTGTGCGGGGGTTTGAAGTGAGGCCGATCGCCCTGTGGCCCGCTGCTACGATTTATGCGTGGGCCAATGGGCAAGCTTGGGAAAAGGTTCTGGAGATTGCGGGGATGGCAGAAGGAGACCTTGCCATGCTTGTTTTGAGGACTGCCGACAATTTGAGACAGATTGCCTCCTTGACAAAAGTCTATCCGGCCATCGCCCAAAGCGCTGTCGAGGCTATTGCCATTATTTTCAGGGAACCGGTTTTTATGGACTAGTAATCAATCACCGTGCCAAGCATAATCTCGGCACAACGCTCCTTCGGAAACCCGAAGATCCCCGTGCTGATGGCCGGAAACGTGATGCTGGTGAGATTGTTCTCATCAGCCACTTTGAGGCTGTTTAGCGTGGCATTCTTCAACTTCTCATCCTCGTTTCCCTCTCCCATGCGCGGTCCTACTGCATGGATCACATGCCTGGCCTTGAGGTTGCCGCCGGTTGTGATCACGGCCCCTCCCACAAAGGTGCCGCCAATGGCATCGCATTCCTCCTGGATTTTAGGCCCTCCCTTTGTCCTGATGGCTCCGGCTACCCCGGCACCCAGGATGAGCTGTGCGTTGGCCGCATTAACTATTGCATCCGTGTCCATCTCGGTAATATCGCCCTGACTCACTTCAAGCACGGCGTGCCCCACTTTTTTTTCCATAAAAAACCTCCCTTTCCGATTGGGGATTCCCATCACTTCTTTTCTTTGTCTGAAAAATAGACCAACCAACCTAAATGGTCAAGAAAAAGCCTTGTCGCTTTATGAGACCATAGAAAAGGGTAACCGTTCACGGGTTCAGAGGTTCAGGGTTCAGGGTTCAGTTAAAACAATAGAGATCAGAGATCAGAGGTCTGAGGTCTGACTTCTGATTTCTGATCTCTGACTTTTGAACGGTGAACTCTGAACCTGTGAACGCCTACAGAAAAAGTTTGCGACCATGCTTTATTTCTGCTACAAACACACCACTCATTGTGGATGAAAGGACAACCGGTATGCCTATATTTGAATTTCGCTGTTTGAAGTGCAATGAGGTCTTTGAGATCCTCATGATGAGTACTGAGGACGAGGCTGAAATGAGGTGTCCCCACTGTGGGGCCGAGGACTTTGAGCGGGTCCTGAGTACGACCAGCTATGCCATGGGCTTTGGCAAGGGAGAATCTCGAGGCCCAACGGTCGAATCAAGGGAATGCGCTTCTGGAAGCTGTACTACCTGGAACTTTCCTGGTCACTCCAAGGACTAATTCTACTTTGTCACATTTCTTTCTTCCCGCGCTCTTACGCCCGCGTGGAAAAAAAAGGGGGGACTTTGTGGGACCAGTGTCAACCCAATTCCATTGACGTGAAGCATTGGAACGAGAGAATATTGCACTATAATTACAATAAGAAAAGGGATAAATGGGTATCTTCTCAATAACTACACAGTCCAAAATTCTGTCATTCCTGCGAAAGCAGGAATCCATAACCTGTTGATTTTTCTGGATTCCCGCCTTCGCGGGAATGACGAATGTAATAAATCCCCCGTCATGCCCGCGAAAGCGGGCATCCAGCAAACTGGCTCATAATAAACATACCCGAACTTTTTTGGCCTGTGCGGTTAGGGTGATTCTTGAGCCCTTCCGAATGATCTAATTCTGATCGGCGGGTTCCCGTAGGGGCGAGTTTACCTCGCCCGGTTTACCTCGCCCGAATCGATTTGGCGGGCGGCGTAAAGCCGCCCCTACGACGTCTCCCTCATAACCATCAACTCATTGACAAAACACGGTGAATGCTAACCGCACAGCTCCAACTTTTTGAGAAGTTACATAAATGGAACCGATTCACCATCAGGAAAAACAGCAGTTTAAACGCCTTTTTGAAGATGAAGGGATCGACCGGATCGAAGATAGACTGGCCATCCTGGAGGTCTTTCTTGGCATTGAGCGGCACATAAGCTTTCAAGAATTTGTCGTTGCTTTGCAAGATAACGGCTATAGTTTTGAACCGGACTTCGCAAAAAAGACGCTAAAACTCCTCTGCCGCTATGGCTTTGCCGTAAAGAAGAAATTTGAAGGTCAACCTGCCCTGTATGAGCACCGACATCTCGGTTTTCACCATGACCATCTCATTTGCACTAAGTGCGGGAAGATAGTTGAATTTGAAAGCCGCCAGATGGAAGATCTTCAAGTTGAAATAGCCGCCTTGCACGGTTTCCACGTACTTCAGCACAAGATGGAGATCTACGGTCTGTGCTCAGACTGCCTCAAGGAGCGTGTCCGTTTGATGCCTCTTTCATTTGCCCAGGAAGGCGAACTTGGCATTGTAAGGGAATTCATGGGAGGGGCTGGCGCGCAGCTCCGATTGGCCACCATAGGGCTGAGGAAGGGTGACGAGGTGGAGGTCATAACCAACAGTGGTGCAGGCCAGCTTGTTGTGGCTGTTAACGGCACGCGACTGGCCCTTGGCCGGGGTATTGCCAAGAAGATCATGGTGAAACCGAATGGAAAAAGAAAGGGATAGCGGTGGACCTGAGTGAGTTAAAGGAAGGCCAGACAGCTACTGTGGTAAGGGTTGGTGGTGATGGGCCTTTTCGCAGAAGGCTTCTTGAGATGGGCTTTTTGCGAGGTACGGAGGTCTACATCGAAAAATATGCCCCCCTGAGAGATCCTATCGAACTCATTCTAAAGGGGTATCATGTTTCCCTCCGTGTGGATGAGGCTGCCCGGATTGAAGTCGAAAATGTTAGGGGTTGAAGATAGCGCATGCCTAAAAAATCGATAACGATTGCCCTTGCGGGAAATCCTAACTCGGGCAAGAGCACCATTTTCAACAATTTGACCGGCACCCGGCAAAAGGTGGGAAACTGGCCCGGAGTGACCGTAGAAAAAAAAGAAGGGCACCTTAAGACCAACGGGTATGATCTTGCCGTGGTAGACCTGCCCGGGACGTACAGCCTCACTGCTTACTCCATTGAAGAAATTGTGGCCCGCAATTTCATCCTGGATGAAAAGCCCGACGTCGTAGTCGATATCATTGATGCCTCCAATCTGGAACGTAACCTTTACTTAGCCACACAGCTTCGCGAACTCGACACAAAGGTCATTTTTGTCCTCAATATGGCCGATCTTGCCAGAGAGCGGGGTGTGAAGATCGATGCAGACAAGCTCTCTGAACTTCTTGACGTGCCCGTGGTCTTTACGGTTGGAAACAGGAACCAAGGAACACGGGAGCTTCTTAAAATGATCATCTCAGTGGCAGAGGCCGAGATAGATCTTCCTCGCACCCGTCGGGTCTATTACGGCAAAGATATTGAAAAGGCAGTTGGTGAATTATCAGAGTTCATAAGAGAGAAGACCAGTGCGGAGCTTCCGTATCATATCCGGTGGGCTGCAATAAAACTCCTTGAAAACGATGGAATCGTCAAAGAACGTATACTCCAGTCCGCAAATCCACAGGGGGAGGCCATACTTCAGGAAGCAAAACTGAAGCGTCAGAGGCTCCGTGATTTTTTTGACGAGGAGCCGGAAATTGTCATGACCGACCACCGCTATGGTTTTATTGCGGGAATTGTCAAAGAGGTCGTGAAGACGGTCTCAAGGCAGAGGGTGGATGTTTCGCGGCAAATAGACCAGGTGTTAACCAACCGCCTGCTGGGGCTTCCCATCTTTGTCTTTTTTATATGGGCTATGTTTCAGCTCACCTTTTCATTAGGGGCCTACCCTATGGACTGGATCGATGCGGGTGTGGGGTGGCTGGGTGAGGGTGCCGGTCGAATCCTGCCAGAGGGCTTGTTCGCGGATTTGATTGTGGACGGTGTGATTGCCGGCGTGGGAAGTGTTGCCATATTCCTGCCAAATATTCTCATTCTGTTTTTCTGCATTGCCCTGTTTGAGGATACCGGCTATATGGCCCGCGCTGCCTTTCTAATGGATAAGGTCATGCACCTCATAGGGCTTCACGGTAAATCTTTTATTCCCATGCTGATGGGTTTTGGCTGTAATGCCCCGGCCATCATGGCCACCCGGACCCTTGAAAGTGAAAAGGACCGCATCTTGACGATTTTGATCAATCCCCTGATGTCTTGTGCAGCCAGGCTGCCAGTGTACATCCTGCTGGCTGGCGCGTTCTTTGGAGCCAAGGCCGGCAATGTTATCTTTTCCATCTATGCATTAGGTATTGTACTGGCCATTTCCATCGGCCGCCTATTTCGATCAACTCTGCTCAGGGGCAAGGTTGCTCCCTTTGTGATGGAACTCCCGCCATACCGGGTCCCCATGTTCAAGGGGCTGGTGATCCACATGTGGGATCGCAGCAAGATCTTTCTTAAGAAGATAGGGGGCGTGATCCTGATCGGTTCGGTCATTGTCTGGTTCCTGAGCGCCTTTCCCAAACAGGTTCAATTTTCAAGGGATTATCAAGCCGAGATAGCAGGCATCAGTGACCATTACGGGTCCTTGATATCTGCGGCGCACGGTGATCTCCGGGAAACACTCCTGAGAAAAAGGGACGAGGCTATTTCGGCCCTGGAAATTCTCCAGGCCACGGAAAAGGTGGAAAAATCATATATAGGCAGGCTTGGGAAAGTCTTGGCCCCTGTATTTGCTCCCATTGGCATGGACTGGCGCGGGAGTGTGGCAGTGCTTACGGGATTTGTGGCCAAAGAGATTGTGGTTAGCACCATGGGCGTGCTGTACGCCGTGGGGGCTGATGAGGACGAAAAGAGCGAGGCCCTGAAAGTGGCCTTGAAAGAATCCGGTATGACGCCTCTTTCCGCATATGCCATGATGGCCTTTGTGCTGATTTACGTGCCCTGCCTTGCCACCGTAGCGGTCATCAGGCGCGAGACCAATTCCTGGAAGTGGGCGGCATTCAGTATTGCCTACAGCACTGTCTTGGCCTGGGTTGTTGCTTTTGTGATCTACCAGGGTGGAAAGGCGATCGGGCTGGTACAATCCTCACCGAGTCTCTGCATCTAAAAAAATGAAGTTTGGTCTCTCCCTTTTGGCTCTTGTCATTCTGACCCTCCTTGACGCAGATTCATTTTCTCATCCTCATGTTTTTATTGATAATTCCCTGAAGATCGTTTTCAATGAAAAGGGATTAGCAGGCATTAACCTGAGATGGGTCTTTGATGAAATGTTCAGCGGTATGATTATCTATGAGTTCGATAAGAACAAAAATAGAAAATTTGAAGCTTCGGAAATAGAAAAAATCAAGAAAGGGGCCTTTGAGCACCTAAAGAATTTTGACTATTTCACCTACATAAAGATAAACGGCCAACAATTCAAGGTAAGATACGTCCAGGGCTTCTCGGCTAGTATCTGCAAGAACAAAGTTATCTATAATTTTTTTGTTCCATGCCATGTGACGGCCATTTCCACCTTTAAGGAAGTCAGAATATCCGTTTATGATAAAGAGAACTACTGCAGCATTTCTTTGATCCAGAACAACTTTGTTCAATTTAAAAACACATCTTCGATTGACTTTCATTATCAAATAGCGAAAAATACCAAGGAGCCGTATTATTTTGGTATGTTATTTCCTGAAGAAATCATTTTGAAGTTCCGAGGGAAAAATGGGTAAGACGTTCCTTCTCGTTTTTGCGATATCACTATTGTTGTTTCCGGTAACCAGTCTGACCACGGATAACCCTTTCCTTTCGAAAGAACCACCAAAAAAGGCGATAAAGTCCCCGAGCTGTTTGTCGAAGATCTACGGCAAAATCTCCCTTTGGCAGCACCAACTTAATGAAAAGTTTGCGAGACTATGCCGGGAAGTAAAAACCTCAAACTCCAAGAAGCCTCTCATCGCTTTGATCCTGATTTCCTTCCTTTATGGTATCTTACACGCAGCCGGGCCGGGGCACGGCAAAACAGTGACCTTTTCTTACTTTCTATCCCGAAGGGAACATATCAAAAGAGGGATCCTTTTGGGCAATCTAATCTCCTTTTTTCATGCCCTTTCCGCAGTGGTCATTGTTCTGACCATCTATTTCATTCTCAAAAAATCCTGTTTAGGATCCTTTGAAAACCTTTCCCAAAAAATAAAACTGATCAGCTACAGCCTTATTACCTTAATCGGTGCGGTTTTATTGATTAAAAGCATCCTTGATTGGCGGAGAGATAATCCACAGGGACAAGAAAAGGATTTATCCGCTCATCCCTCAGATCACAAAAGTATTTTTCCAGTCGCCCTTGCAGTTGGAATGGTTCCCTGTCCCGGGGTCGTAATCATCATGTTATTTTCCCTTTCCTTAAATATGCTGGGGGTTGGCCTTGTTTCATCGTTTTTCATGGCCCTGGGGATGGCATTTACCATTTCTCTGGCAGGTGTGTTGAGCATTGTTGCCAAAGAGGGGATATTAAAAGCTTTAAGTCCAAAAAAGAAGGCCCGCCTGCTCGTGCAGAAAGGTTTGGCAACCTGCGGGTCTTTATTGATCCTATTTTTCGGAATGTTTTTGCTTATCCTATCACTTTAGACCTCACAAAAGTGTCTGCCAAAGCTCCCTGATAGGTTTAATTAAACGTCTCACGTCTCGGAATTTCTACAACCTATTGACATTATAGCTATTTATTGGCTTTGTTGCAAAGTCAATCAGCAATGCTGGAATGATGGAATATTGGAATGATGTAAAAAACAGAAACAAGAACAAAACACCTTTTAAACCCAATATTCCAGTATTCCAACATTCCAGTATTCCAATTGGGGCGAAGCCCCTAAGTTCCAGGTGAAAGGCTATTTTTGCAAGGATTGGATGAATAACGCCTTTTTGTCTTCCGGGACGGCCCGTTGAATGTCTCGTCTTTTCATCTACCTTTCCAGAGTTGGGTCTGTTGAGTTCGTTGAGTTCATTGGGTTCGTTGGCTTTCACTCAAGACTATTTCTTCTCCAGGACCTGTAAAGGGCTTCTGAATAAAGCCATCACAACCACGATCCAATATCTCGGCTACGTGGCCGTCTATGCCGTATCCGCTTGAAAGGAGAACCTTTATGTCGGGCTTGATCTCCTTCATTTTGTCATAGACCTTACCACCACCCGTGTCCGGCATGATCATGTCGAGGATGACAAGGTCAATGTGGTCCCTGCTTTTGCGATACAATTCTATGGCCTCTTGCCCGCTTCTGGCCACAAATACCTTGTAGCCCAGCTTCTTCAGGACTTTCTGGCCAACATCAATAACCGTATCCTCATCATCTACTAGAAGAATCGTCTCATCTCCCCGCTGGATCTCTTTTTCTCTGAACCCCGATTCCTCATCCCTGGCCCCTGTTTCCATTGCTTCCACTGCAGGCAGGTAAATGTTAAAAGTGGTTCCCTCACCCTTTTCACTGTAAACGTTGATGATGCCACCATGATTCTTGATGATACCGTAAGCAGAAGATAGACCCAGACCTGTACCCCTGCCCATCTCCTTGGTCGTAAAAAATGGCTCAAATATCCGCCGTTGAGTCTCTTCGTCCATGCCAACTCCGGTGTCCCTAACAGAAATCTTCACATAATGCCCCGCC
>JAFDKF010000198.1 GCA_019307135.1 Deltaproteobacteria bacterium | reverse complement strand
CTTTCCTAATCAAAAAATCTGCGTTACTTACCACAATATGTTGTGAAAACATTCAAATTGTGTCCACATATGGTAAAAAACAATTTACGGGGGGATGGGCGGGAATTGCTGCCGCGTAACGCAAAGATCACCTGCCTCTACGGAACGCCAGCGGAATAGAGGTCAGGTGGAGTGATTGGTTAGGAGGCTTAGTAAAATAGGTGCCTACCCCCTATTTATTTCGATTTTGCTGTAAAGCTTATTCCACCAAGTTTACTCTCGGCATAGTCAAGTCTTATTGTTAGATTTTTTATTTCCCAATAGGTGATTGTACTCATTATATGTCTCGAGGAGGGAGAACCCTCTTTGCGCTCACGAAGAGGTTTTCCATACCTTTCAATCAGCTTTTCTTTTATGGGATGAAACGGTTGAAGGAAATCAAAATTAACTTCGTTCAATTGATTATCAATAAAACAAAAATATATATCCATCAAAAGATCACCAAATTTTACTTTCTCATAGCAACACAAATCTTCAGATTTTGATGATTCAAGTTGTTTCCTAGTTGTTTCCGAGACATTTTGCATTAACTCTTGCTTTTTCATACCCAACCTGAGGCTCCATATCCCAATTGAAGGGAAGGCAACATAAGTAGTTCCTTCGAGTGCTCCAAATACCTTAAAAAATAGATCCATATCTATTGAGACCAGGCCAACCTCACCAAAGACGTTGTTAATATCTCTTGCCACTTGGTTAATATATTTCGATGTTTTATCTTCTCCAAATTCACTTGCTATCACAGCAAGCGTTAAAAGTCTTATATTTGGGTATTCATAGAGCAGACGAGCTAATGTATGTTCGTCGTAATCAAAATATCTTGATATAAGAACTTTAGCTAGTATTTCATTCTCGCTTATATCAGGATTTCTTTCTTTGATTTTCAAGTAATTATCTCGCATTACTCTTGCGACTGAAGCAGGAGATCCTGACAACCCCGAAAACAATTTTTTGAAAAAACCCATTTCTAGGGACCCCGATATATGTGTCTATGCTTGGGGAAAAGTGCTTCAAAGCTTTCCTTGAGCCATCTTTCAGCTTCTTTGGGAGTATTAAAGGCTCTAAAGACCCTGTTTATGGGTTCAAGATGTTCATCAAAAATCCCTGCATAATAATGATTATCCGCCAGGGTTGTTGATTTAGCTATAATGACTTTTATTTTTTTCCCTTCAATATTATATTCCATTTATTATTGCTCCCTTGTAGTATTCCATGGCCGTCAGAGGTGAGCGGCGGGCCGGGGCACTTCAAAAGAAAGAACCAAAGAAAAGCCCTGTTAGGCGAAGGAGTCCGCCAGAATGTCAATATTTCACCGACGTCTACAATGTCTCCACTAATGTCTCCAATATCTCCCAGCCTGCAAAACCATATGCCCAATGTTGCCGTCTGGGCGCCATTCCCTTCTAACTTGGTCATACGTTCTGAGATCCATTATCTACCTCAGCGAATTTGGCTTTACCTGTAGATACTTTATTCGATCAAGTCGGAATCTCCGGTATTGGTGTCTCATTAAACAGAGCGCCTCAAGATAAATATGTTCCCCTCTTCTAAATAACCGCTCTGGAAGAACTTGACGGTGCGATGTCCCCTTTCTTGCGGCATATTCCAAATAAACGATCTTCTTGGCCTCGATAGCATGGCTCAATTCGGCAAAATACGTATTTTCATAGTCCTGCGGCCTTAATGGGTCATCCGGTTTATTTAACCATTTTAATACCTGTTTATCCTGATCCGACCATCCTTCATTACTACTATCACCGTCTCCGCATCCAGTTAAAAAGATTGCGATTAAAACAAATAAGATTATCGTTCCGACAACACTTAAGCCATTTCTCATAACGTCCCAATGTCCCGTCTCCCATATCGAGAGCCTAAGCCCAAGGTGACCTGCACGGGGTAAAAAGGGGGCTGGTTGTTCAATTCGAACCTTGCTACCCGTGTCAGTACGCAGCGCCAGGTTAGGTGAGTTTACAGCAACTTCTTTTGTCTGGAATACTCTAGCTTAATCTTATCTCCGCTCACAGTCAAGACATAGGTATGGTGCCCCGGAACTGCGGTGAAAGGAAAATAAGAATCCATTCCCAATTTCTGCCGTAGCTAATCCTAGCCCCAGTCGATTTCTTCATTTTCAAGGCTGTGACACTTCGGGCAAATTACATGAGCTTCAGCGCGTCTCAAAGTAACTGAGTAACATGTACCACATTTTTTACATATAACTTTTATTCTCTGAGTGGATTTTATTCGTGACGTTATTCCTTCTTCCTGAAACGTATCGACGTTAAAAGTATTGATGTTCAAACCTACGCCATCACTATTTTGTGGCTTCCCTACGTCTTGCGAGTTATCGTCCCAAGATTGTTCGACGTATTGTGGCTTATTTGTCTTCCTACGGTTTATATCTGGTTCTGCTTTTGCCCTCAGCACAACGAACGTGGGAGCGAGCATCGCGATCGTGACGACATTCACGACACTCCAAATTTCTCTCGTTAGATACACTCGGACGGCGGGGTTGTAAACGAACGCGGCAACACCGAGAATCCAGACCCATGGCATCTTTTCGATTTTGTAAGCGCGAAAAGCAAGATACGCGAAAATCGGACAGCAGACCCATCTCAGAAGGATGTAGTAGCCGTAGGGGTTCGACGGCACGAGTGCCCAAAGTAGTAGCCCGATAGCGATGATTTGTGGGAGGACCGGTCCTCGAGGGGTCTTGGCTGGCTCGGGCATAACATCCTCTGAAAGAGAGTTGATGCTTAACCTAGGGGCACCGCGCTTTTTGTGATGTCCCTCTTGAGCGCGATGTCAGTAACCGGCTACGTATTATGTCGAAACCGAGTAACTACGGACACAGAACAACCGATAATTGGAGGCCTGCTGCTATAGTAATTAGTACAAGGCCCCACCTAACTAGAGTGCCGCGCTGTACGACATCAGAAGGTGGAATCAATCTCTTTTTGTCAATATCCAAGTCTTTTCTGAGGTCGTTAGATATTCCCGTCTTCACCTTTAGGCCATACGCCAGCAAAAAAGTTCCTATTAGAGCGAAGATTATGGAGATTGTTTGTATTAGCTTATACATTTTTTGACCATATGCACACCTAACGTATAGCGTTTTATCCGTCGTCCCCCAGGATGCCATACCGGTATCGCTGGTTGCTCAGAGGGCGCAAGTTAACACGATTCATTTCGTCTGCCTGTAGCGGGATGACGGATAAAACGTTGTTGAACTGAGCCGCGATGGGGTGAACGTATCAATATTTATGGGGATTGTAAAGGGTAGGTTTCGGGATCGCATGGCAACGAAAAGCGGCTATGAGCTTTTTTGGGGGGACATTCGTGATGGAAATGGCATCGTGAGCCGCCAGAAACGGCCTAAGGGGGAATCGTAGGCACCTAAATCGATCCATGTTGCTGAAACAAGGCATACCTGTCCTCTTGCTCCCAGTGAAGCATTTTTTTGAGGGTTTAGTTTTTGTTTCTAACAGGTGCTGATCATGAAGTATCCTTTATTTTAGGTTCGCTGAAAGAAGCATTAAAGAAACCACCTGAAAACTGAGGGACATTGCCAACCACTTTCATGGTTCCCTTTTTGCAAAAGGGGCATCTGGTTACATCGATGCCAGTAAGTAGAAGCATGAGTTCATGTGTTGTTTTTTCACTGGGTTTGGGCAAGTCAGGTGTGAGGCCTAAGAGCTCCCGGCAGCGGTCGAGGTCTTGTTTTTTGTAACGGTTTGCAAGGAACCCAAAATGGCGAATCCGCATGAAACCGTCCGGCAGGACGTGGAGCAGAAAGCGCCCGATGTACTCGTCTGCTTCAAGGGTCATGACCTTGATCGTGTCGTTGATGGTGAAGAATGTTGAGTTTGGACCTGTGAGCAGTTATGGTTTTATCTGTGGTGCCTGATGACCCCCACGACCTTTCCTTTGATCCTGAGATCTTCTTTTTTGACCAGGATGGATTTCATCCTGGTATGGGCAGGCCGGAGTTCCACGTGGTTCTTCCTTTTGTAATATTTGTTGATAGTTGCCTCATTGTCAATGAGGGCCATCACAGTCTCGCCGTTTTCCTGGGGCAAAGGATGCTGTTTCAGGGTACCTGTTATCCGCCCAAGATGCCTCCATTGCACATTAAGTGACACTATTGGCCACGAAAAGTGTACTCTAAGGTAACCATGTGGTTACCTTAAGGACACCTCACCGGCACCCCTGGTCACCTTTCTACAAATGTGTCGCCTCTCTGGTCTTGTCCTAAACACAGTTCCGCTTCGCTCTGTCCCGCCATCGCGGGGGAATTCCGGAATGATGGACACGCAACAAGACGGCCTGAAAATGGCTGTGACTCCACTCTAAGCTCGCGATTTCCCAAGACATTTAACTATGGATACAGGTGAAATCCCGCCGATTTCACTAGCACACTATTATATAGGTAGAGAATGTCATCGTTGTTTTCCGGCATCTGCAAACACCGATGGCAGTGGTCTGCCTCATAGCCAGGATGAGTGCGGAACAACGGAGCTTGCGAGATCGCCCTCGCAACCGCCCCGATAACGAGCAGCGTGGTAACGGGCCACATTTTCAGCTTTCGGAAATTGTGGTGGCTAATGCGGCGAATTGCCGGCGGGATGCCAGGCCAACCAGCGCACGCGGTGTAAGAAAGCAGCCAAGGAAACCATGCACTACAGGTGTGTCTTGACGCAGCCATCTTTGGGCGGGATGCGGAATCCGCCTGAGACGAACCCATGGCGGGCCGGATGGCAGCGTAAGATACTGATCATGGCGGCTTTCAGCTTTTTTCGTTTAGGCGGGATGCCGGATGAACAAGGCAAAAAGTCGCATAAGCTGATCTTGACTGAAGTTGACGCGGGATGCGGACTGCAATCGAGGTTTTTTGTTTTGAGGCGCGATGCCCGGGCAGGGTGCAGTAGCCGTCAGTTTGGCGGCGAAGCGGAAAACTGACGGCTACGGGTTTCACGTGGCTATCAGAGATGGTAACTTGCCGGATTTATGACGGGAATTGCTCGTCAGGCAAGTCCAAAACAAAGCAAACCGCCCATTACAAGACAACCCAGCGAAAATCCAGCCAAAATAGGCATCAGCCAGACGATCCCCAAAAACAAATTGACACGCAGCAATGCTTGTCCCGACCTCCTTTTTTCCACGTTTCGGCGTGTTCACATCTATGAGCGCAAACGACGGTTGGCATCTATCTTGCTTACGCCGAAAATAGACCAAATATTTTGTCCGGCAGGTCCGATTCGGTGATCATCTTTTTGACTTCTGAGGGGATTC
>JAFDKF010000197.1 GCA_019307135.1 Deltaproteobacteria bacterium | reverse complement strand
AAATTAACCCCCTCCAGACAATCATATACTTGATAAAGCCAAAAATTCTTGATATCATTTATTAACAATAACAAAGCGTTGGCGCAATCCAACTGTCATTTGCGTTTATAGGTCCATCCGGTGCAAAAATAACTTAGCGCTTATGCCCTTATGCCCCAAGTCTCTTATAACATTTTACGCAGCATTGAGGCATTTGCGATCGAATTTGCTCTGGTTTTCTCCTTGTCTCAGGATCAAAGAGATCTCTGAATCTGGCGTATTCCTTCTTGTTCCAGATCCGGGTTAAGCTTTCGCTCCGTATGTTGCCAAAGGACATTCCTCTCAGAGGAAGAGATTGATCTTTGAAGGTGTAATAGGAAGAGAGAACCGGATTGGTAAGAACGCATGGGACGACTTCGCCTTCAACATTGATGACGCACGCACGGTGGACATTTTCACGGCAGCAGATAGAGGCATCGTCAAGGCCAGGGCCGTGATATTCAAAAATGATGTTTTCACACCCTGCTCTGTGTCTGATCTCGTCCAGTGCGTTGCGATAATAGTCCGTGTGCACTGTATCGTTGAAGATCGCTTCTTCGAGAAGTTTCGGATCAACGATCAAGGTCAGGTTGCTGACCACTATCTGTTTTGCTCCTATCCTTTTTGCAAAGGGGAGAATCTCTTTGAGTTCATGGAAATTGGATTTGAGCATGAGATAGGCAAGATGGAGCGCAGGGACCCGGGTTTTCTTTTCAATCTGGATCTTGCACAGTCGTTCAAGGTGGGAAATGACCTTATTGAAATCGGTCCCTTTGCGGATCTGGTTGTGGGTTTTCGCGGTGGTGCCGGCAAGGCTGATACCTATGATGTCCAACTGCAAGTCAATCAACGTTCGAATCGTATCTTCAGTAAGAAGCATGCCGTTTGTGGTAAACCCGACGCGTTTCCCTTGATCCTTGCAAATTCGGACCATCTCAAAGAAGTCGTTGTTAAGAAGGGGTTCTCCCCATCCCTGCAGGTAAACCAGGTCTGTATTTCTGAGAAAGGGGACCAATTTACAAAACAGCTCTATTGGCATGTGTCTGTTTGCCCAACGGTGCCTCATGAGGGTATGAGGGCAATAAACACAGGCTCCATTGCAGTACGTCGTTACCTCAACCTGGACCCAGTCCAGATTTGGGCTGCCAATCTTGTCCAGTTGTCTTTTGACCCATTCAAACATGTTTGCTACTCGCCCTCTTCGCCTTGACATCCTTGTCTGCCTGAAATAGCTTCAGGCCTATGAAGAACCTGTTGAAGAAAAAAGGCTACAAAGCTGGCCTGATAGTTGTCTTTGTTATTGCGGCCTTCCTTGGTCCCGCTGCCGCGTATGCGAAGGCCGAACCTGCCAAATCCAAGAGTGAATGTATCGCCTGCCATACCGACCTGAACAGAATAATCCGCCTGAGTTCGGAGATTGAACAGATCAGGCCGGAGTTCCGCAGATCTGCGGAGGCGTCTGGTGAAGGCTGAGCAGGACCGATGGCTCCGTTGGAGCCGTACGAAAAGATTTATGTCAATCCCTCCTTCATAAAAACCGGCCACGGGGAAATAGCATGCGAGACGTGTCACGGGGGCAATCCAAAAGACCCGAACCGGCAGACTGCCCATCAGGGTATTGTGAAAGACCCTACCTTCCCTGACGCCGACAAGGCGTGCGGGGAATGCCACGAAAATATCGCTTCAACAGCCAAGAACAGCCTGCATTATACCTTAGCCCCCTTTGAAAAGGTTATCAAAGCCCGAGCCAACAAAGATGAAGGAATCCTTGAGAAAGTCTGTCAGGCCAGGGAAAAACACTGCAACGGCTGTCATGCAAGCTGCGGCCAGTGTCATGTCAGCCGTCCGGACTATATAGAGGGTGGTTTTCTACGCGGACATCTTTTTCAGAAAACACCGTGTATGCACACGACCTGTGCGAGCTGCCATGGCGGGCGAGTCTACAGCGAGTTTACCGGTGCAAATGATGAATATCCGCCGGATGTTCATTATGCCAGCAAAGGAATGACCTGCATGGACTGCCACACGGGAAAAGAGATGCATTCTGATGCCACAGGCGTGGCTACCCGATTTGATCTTCCCGAGAGGCCGAGGTGCGACCAGTGCCACCCGGATGTTGTATCTGAAAAGCCCAAAACCGACTCACACACGATTCACAGGGACAAGGTTGCCTGTCAGGTCTGCCATGCTGTGGGTTACAGGAACTGCTCAAATTGCCATGTAGGAACCGACAAAAATGGCCTTACCTATTTCAGGTCCGGCAAAACCGAGATGCTCTTTAAAATAGGCATCAATCCCAATCAAACAAAGGGCAGGCCATATACGTATGTTGTCTTGCGGCACCCGCCAGCAGATCCAGGGCTCTTTGATTTTTATGTAAAAAACGGACTGGGCGATTTTGACAAGCTTCCCACCTGGAAGTTGGATACACCCCACAACATTCAACGTATAACCCCGCAAAACAATGCCTGCAACAACTGTCACGGCAATGCCGCTCTTTTCCTCCTGGAAAAGGATGTGACCGATTGGGAGCAGAAGGCCAATGTCAGGGGAGTCGTTCCTGACGCCAAAATTCCCAGGCCCATCTTTGATAGGCCCGCCATCAGACCTGACGATCCGTCAAAATCCCCCCATCCCCCCTTCCCGCCTGCCAACGCCACGTACAGCATGCAGCTTACATGCTATCATACCTGGCAATGGCGGGCAGGTACTAAAGGGGGGCGAGGGGAGATTTTTCCCTTCGAGATCCCTCTCAACAACAAAGGATTCCCACCCATTTTCCCACGTAGTGGGTGATGATGATCACCAGCACCACAATGCCCACATGCTCCAGCACCACCTTATAAGGTTTCACGCCTTGCTCTCTGGCCATGTGATAACTGAATATGGTGATCAGGCCGAGACCCCATATCACACTCACCCCAATGGCGACATAAAGCTTAAACGCCAGGACAGGCACAACAAAGCTCAGTGCAAAGAGAAACTTGAAAAGGAACGTTGAAAATGTGGCCTCCCAGATTTCTCTTGGAGTATGCTTGTTTTCCGATTCCTCTGAGATATGGATGCCCACGGCATCTGAAAAGGCATCGGCAATGGCAATGGCAATGATCCCTCCAATGACTGCAAGCTTTGAGTGGGTGCTGGCGTTCAACCCCACCATCATACCAAGTGTGGTAATCACGCCGGAGGTCAGTCCAAAGCCAAAGCCTTTCTTGATGGATCTTTTCACAACAGAACCTCAAAAAGCATCCTGTAAAAGCTGTCTGGTTGGTCATCCATCATAAAATGACCGCTTTCAGGCACAATAAAGTACGGGATCTTGTTTGCATCCAGGAAGCTCCTGGCGGACCGATTCACGGAGTTTTCGCCAAGCACGTACCACTTCTTCACCGGCAAGGCCGAAAATCTTTGGTTGAGGTTGCCGTGACAACTCTCTTTGACCAGGGATACTGAACTCAGGTAAAGGGCCCGGGGATAGGCCCTTGAGATGTTCTGATAATAATTCTTAAGACCCGGGGAAGGATTTTTTTGTATGGCCTCGCTCAGTGTGCTTCTGAATTTCTCAAAGCCTTTGCTTTCGAAGTCTTCCCTGCTGCCGGAGGCGACCTTGTCGCTAAAGATGCAATCCTCGCGGCTGAGGTTTCCTTCGAGATTGAAAAACGCCTTGACCTGTGTGCCCAGGGCCTCGGTTAGATAAAGGGAGATAACCCCTCCCATGCTGTGTCCCACAAGGATTATGCCGGCAAGCTCAAGGCCTCCGATCCATCTCAGGACAAGGTCTGCCTGATCCTTCATGGTGTATGAAAAGTCATCCTGCCGGCTGCTCTCCCCACAACCCGGAAGGTCCAGGGCAGCCAGGGTATAGTCCCTGAAAGCCTCCATACCAAAGCAGCGGTCAAAGGAATTTCTTGAGGCCCCCAGGCCATGGATAAAAACAAAACTTTCAGGCCCGCCCTGCTTCAGCCGATAGGCAAGCCTATGTTTTGCAATTATTGAGAAGGGCATCTATAGTATTGCGGATTGCGGATTGCGGATTGCGGATTTCACTTCCGCAATCGAAAATCGCTGAGCCTCCCAGCGCTCCGGGCCCGCCCTGGCGCGACGTGCTTAAATTAATCTACTAACCCTATAATCCCGGTCTGGGCCAGGGAAAGGCAAAAGGTGCGCTGGGATCACTAAGAAGCGATCAGCTTTAATTGGTCCGGCGTTAAGTACCACCGCAGGCGGCCCGAGTGTGTGGGCAGGTCGTCCACATCAATGCGACAGCAACCGCCCATTTCAAACTGCACGGCTGCTCTGGAGCCCTCTGTGAGCAGAAAAGAGGCTACTTCAGCCACAGACGGAAGATGCCCGGCAACCAGTACACGCTCTGCCCCTGAAAGTTCGGATAAGGCTTCAAGCGTTTCGTCGGGTGAAGCCATGGCCTTAACCTTTTTTGTCTCGATGATCTTTTCTAATGGAAATCCCACTTCTTCAGCCACAATGGCGGCCGTCTCCTTGGATCGTTTCTTGGGGCTGGACAAAATGGCGTCTAAGACAACGCCCATCTTTTTCAGGGCCTGACCACTGGCATGAATCCTATCTTTGCCTTCAGGGCCGAGACCCTCCTCCGGGTCTTGATCCTTGGGCATAGCCGGACCGTGTTGCATCAGATAGATCTCCATGTGATTACCTCCTGACCTGGGTTATCACCGTTCAGCGTCTCTATACCATCTGGAACGGATAGCCAATTTTCATACCAGAAGACGCCTTGGGCGTCAACAGACACGTAATATAGCCAGCAATTCTCATTTTGGGATAATGTGCCAGCCACAGACCCACCCCGATACGGTCATTCCCTGGCCCAGACCGGAATTGCCTCCATAGAGATTGTTGTGGCCGTGTCGCGCCAGGGCGGGCTTCCCTACAGGGCAGGCACAGACGTACACAGACAATCTGTTCGGCTTGGCCAGCCGAACAGATTATGCAGTCGCTTCGCGAAAGATGTGTTGCTTCATAACTCTAACCTGGCAATAATACTTCGAATATTGCCCGAAGGGCCTCCGGCTCGGAGAGCCTACGCCTCGGAGAGCATGACATGAATCGCCGGCCAGGCCTGCCCAGTTAAATGCGAAGCCGTATTTAACTGGGGTCGGCCGGGGATTCGTCCGTGTCAGTCCGTGTGGGTCTGTGGCCAAATTCCTTATTCCTGTCATTGCGAGGGAGGCACGACCGAAGCAATCTCCTGAAAACAAAGAGATTGCCACGTCGTTCGTTCCTCACTCCTCGCAATGACAGCTCGCAATCAAGGGTTTTCGTTCAGACACTAATTAGAATTGATGACATCCTTTACGGTGCGGGACTTCGCGTGATAGAATGTGTTCGGTTCAGGGTAAAGGATGTGGTAGATAGAGATATGTATCGTGGCCAAATCTTTTTGCCTTGCGGGTAAAAGGCACAAAATTTGCTATCATCTGGTTGGGTAGCGGTACTCTGCCTTTACGATTTGCGTTAGGGAAAAGGTAACTTCTCAAAAAGTTCGGGGAAATCTCATGAAACGGAGCCCGCCGACAGGCAATTAAATTTGAAAACGTCTGAAACTCGCTCATAAGTGAGCCTAAAGAAAAAACAGTGCCCGGGAGCTAGAACCGATGCTTATGACTGAAAATCCGTATGTTTTAACAAAGGCCCACACGACAGGACTGTTTTTTCTTAAGGCTCACTAATGAGCTCAAACAGTCAGACATTTCCAAATTTAACTACCTGTCGGCTCAGGTTATTGAGAACTTACGGGAAAAGCGTGAAACAGTCTAGAATCATACTCTTTGTGGTGCTTGGCCTTTGCCTTGCGGCTGGAGGCGCGGCCATGTTCCTCTATCAATATGTTACAACTCCAGCAGGCACCTCTGAAACCCGTGCTGTGGTCTGGATAAAACCAGGTCAGAGCTTCTCGGAAACAGTCACCCAACTTGAAAAAGCAGGCCTGGTGCGGCACCCGAAAAGATTTCGATGGCTTGCCTATCTCAAAGGAGATGAGAGACGGATACGGGCCGGAGAATACCTGCTTTCCGCTTCTATGTCACCGTGGGCTATCCTGGATACCATGGTCAGGGGCGAAAATCTCCTGCATAAAGTGTCCATACCCGAGGGGGCCACAATCTTCAGGATAAGCCAGATCCTTGAAAGAGCCGGGCTTGTATCTGAGAAGGCGTTTTTGCAGGCGGCCTCCGATCCTGGCCTCATAAAGGCCCTTGGCGTAGAAGGTCATACTTTTGAAGGATACCTCTTCCCGGAGACCTATCATTTCCCCAAAGGGATTACCGCTGAGCAAATCATAAACAAGATGATTGCCTACTTCCGTTCGGTCTTCACACCTGCGTGGGCCGAGCGGGCCAATGCCATTGGCTTTACCACTCATCAGGTCGTAACCCTTGCCTCCATTGTGGAAAAGGAGACGGCAAGACCCGAAGAACGACCGCTCATTGCGGCTGTGTTTCTGAATCGGCTGAAACGCCGCATGCGCCTTGAGAGCGACCCTACGGTCATCTACGGCATTAAGGACTTTGACGGGAACTTGACCCGGAAGCATCTCAAAACCATGAGCCCATATAACACTTACCGGATCAAAGGCCTGCCACCTGGACCTATTGCCAATCCCGGCCGAGCTTCTATTGAGGCCGTCCTTTATCCATCCGAAGAACCATACCTGTACTTTGTGTCGAAGAATGACGGCTCCCACCACTTTTCTCCCACCCTACGTGAGCACAACCAGATGGTGCGACGTTATCAACTCCGCCGGCGATAGTTAGATTAATTCTTATATGGACCTAAATCTTTATCCCGTTTTGGTTTCAGGTTTCAGGTTTCAGGGCACATGTAGGTTTCAGGTGTCAGTGTTCAGGTGTCAGGGGAAAATCGCGCAAGACCTTAAACACGCCCGCGGAGCGTAAACCTGAAACCTGAAATCTGAAACCTTATGACCACTGAGTTGTCACTGCGTTCTCCCCTGAAACCCGAAACCTGAGGAATATATATCTTTCTATAGATTGTCAAAATTGACAAAAGTCTGTCCCTATTAAGCGAACGATAAGCTCCAATACTCCAATTGGGGCGGAGCCCCTAAGTTCGAATCGTTGTTCCGGGCTACGTCACTGGCCGTCCAAGCTGCCTCACGATAGACCCATGACCTCCGTATGTAGGATACATATAGTGGTTATGACGCTATATATTGGGTGTTAACGATAGTGCGCAAAAAACTGCAAAAGTGCACTTTGGCTCTTTTGTTTTAATGGCTGTAACTTATTTAAAAAAATCGTAAATTCTCTTCACATTTTTTCTTGACATCTAAAATCGAGAGTTGTAAGGTGGTGTAAAGTGGGTTAAAGTGGATGTAACTAGGAGCGGTCGAGTCAAAACATGTTTCGGGGCAGCTCGTTTCATAACCTGGATTCCAAAGGCCGTTTGATTATCCCGGCACGTTTTCGGGATGTGTTGAAGCAGAGCACCGTGGACGGGCTTATGATTTCAAAGATGGATGGTGCCCTGTTTTGTTATACCTTTGAACAATGGCGCAAGATTGAAGACAGTATCCTCAACCTTGCTCGGAAGAGCAAGAATATGCGGCGCTTCCGGCGGATCTTCATAGGCGGTGCCCATGAATGTTTGCTTGACAAGCAGGTACGCATTTTGATTCCACCAACCCTCCGGCAGTATGCAGGTCTGAACAAGGAGGTCGTTCTTGTAGGGGTGCTCGACTATTTTGAGATATGGGCCAAGGATAGCTGGGCCCAGGAGGACGAGGAACTGCATATTGATATGGAGAACGAGGAACTGAGGAACGAGATCGCTGAACTGGGGCTTTAAGGACCATGCAATACCGCCATGTCCCGGTCATGGTAAAAGAGGTCATTTACTATCTAAACTGCTCACCTAACAAGACATACGTGGATGGTACCTTGGGGGGAGGTGGCCATGCCCAGGCTATTTTGGAGGCCATTAGTCCAGACGGTTGTCTTATCGGCATCGACCGAGACCCGGATGCGATTGCCTGCGCCCGGAAATCCCTCCATCGATTTAGACCGAACGTTCAAATCTTTCACGACGACTTTACTCATCTCCCACAAATTCTTTCCCGGTTACACACCACCGGGGTGGATGGAATCTTGCTCGATTTGGGGCTTTCACTCTACCAACTGGAAGGAAGCGGTCGGGGTTTCAGCTTTATGCGGGACGAGCCTCTGGATATGCGTATGAATCCGGAGCAGGGCCACACGGCTGCAGCAATTGTAAACAGGCTCCCAGGAAAAGACCTCGGCGACTTGATAGCCCGGTATGGAGAGGAGCCATGGGCCAATCGTATTTCAAAATCTATTGTGGCCGCACGCCGCCAGCAAACGATTCAGTCAAGCTTGCAACTTGCCGAAATTGTCAGGAAGGCAATTCCGGCCCGGCATCGTCGGGGGCGAATCCATCCTGCTACACGGACATTTCAAGCTATAAGGATTGCAGTGAACCATGAACTGGAAGCCTTAGAAGAATTCTTGGATGAGGTAGTCAATCTCCTGAATCCGGGGGCGCGGCTTTGCATCCTGTCATTCCATTCGCTCGAGGACCGCATCATCAAAGAGCGCTTCAAGACCCTTGCCCGGGGGTGTACCTGCCCACCTGACTTTCCGAAGAACACCCCAGGTCTCTATCCTGACTAAGAGGCCGGTGCGACCCGGTCCATCAGAGGTTCAGGCAAATCCTATGGCACGAAGCGCCAAGTTGCGGGCGGTGGAACGGCTCAGTGATGATTGATGATTGAGTCTTTGGCATCCTTCATTTTCGCCACAAAGTAGTTTACACTTTTTTTCACCACTACAGGTTTTTGGTTTCAGGTTTCAGTGTTCAGGTTTCAGGTTTGGGGTTTCAGGTTTCAGTGTTCAGTGTTCAGGTTTCAGGTGTCAGTGTTTCTTGCACCTGACACCTGAAACCTGACACCTGACACCAAAAAGTACGAACAAAAGAATTTATCTCTTGGCGCCCGCATTCTTGA
>JAFDKF010000308.1 GCA_019307135.1 Deltaproteobacteria bacterium | reverse complement strand
GTTCCACTTTTTCAATATTGATATTGAAAGTCCCCTGGGGTTGGGTGGCGGGAGCGGTTTCCGGCTCGGGTACCCGACGCGTACCGTATACGATGCTCTCATTTCCATGGTCGTCGGTGACCCTCTTCACCGGCGTGCTATTGATGATTTGCATGATCATCTCGTCTGAAAAGCCAGCCTTTTTTAACATTCCTATTTGTTCCGGGGACAGCTCGGCCTTCTTAGGATTCTTATAACGGTCAGCCAAAATTACGTCCTTCAGCATTTCATCATCAGCCCCGGCACTCTTGAGTTCCATCAAAAACTCACCAGTTACGGAACAGGTCTGTTCGGCGATCAGCATTTGAATCACAGTATCACTGATCTTTGCCTTCTTCATTCTGCTAATATTATCAGGACTGACCAATGAGTTCATGGCCCAGACCACACAGGGAAAAACTATTGTCATAACTGCCACGGAGAGTGTAACGAGTATCTCAGAATTTCTGCAACTCATTGACATCATAGATATTTTAGTGGAGATCGATTTGTGCCATCCACATGGTTAGGGTTTGTTGTGTTCATTGTGTTTGTTGTGTTTGTTAACTCAATAAACCGTGTAAACACAACAAACACAACAAACACTAAACATAGACATCCACCAGATGTCCTTTTTCAAAAGGAATGACCCGACGCAATGGTCGGGGCTCATGATTGTCGGAATTCTTGGATAACTCGGTGTCGTTTTGGCCCACAACAGCCGTGCTTTGGTGAGGCCTGGCAAGATCTGTTCTGCTCTTTGCAATAGGCACGATAGCCATATTTTGACGGGGATTAACTTGCATAGCTGAGGAGACCTCCCGATCCCCCAATTTATTGACTACTTATATTTTTATTTACGTTATAAGCAAATTTTCAGAAAGTCAAGCCCTGTTCTCCCGCCTTGCAAAGATATGGGGACATTCTTCATTTTCGCCATAAAGTAGTTTACACCTATTGACCAGTGTTCAGGTTTCAGGTTTCAGGTTTCAGTGTTCAGTGTTCAGGTTTGCGGCTTACGCCTTGAGAACAGTACAGGTCTTGCGTTTTCAGTTTCTGACACCTGACACCTGACACCTGACACCTGACACCTGACACCTGACACCTGACACCTGGTGCCTGGTGCCTGGTTTCAGTGTTCAGGTTTGCGGCTTACGCCTTGAGAACAGTCTCGCGTTTGTCGCTCCTGACACCTGACACCTGACACCTGACACCAAAAAGTACGAACAAAAGA
This sequence comes from Deltaproteobacteria bacterium, assembly GCA_019307135.1. Lineage (GTDB taxonomy): Bacteria > Desulfobacterota > Desulfobacteria > Desulfobacterales. The sequence continues at coordinate 1,474 of JAFDKF010000308.1, read as the reverse complement.
ATTTATCTCTTGGCGCCCGCATTCTTGAAAAGTGTAAACCGAGGAATGAGGGATGCCTATATGGGAAATATTTTCCTCTCCAGACTTTTTCATGGAAAAACTTTCATTCTAAGACCAACCCAGAGTGCCTGGCATTGGACATGATTTCTGCAAGAAGTTGTATTTATTGACGATACATAAAAGCACCTTTTCTGGCATGCTCATTGCTCATAGGATGTTCAGCGATTACGAAAACCGGAAGTAAACGTTCACTCCGTTTTCTTATTGAGACCCGCCCTGGCGCGACGTGCTTCAGCGGTCGGCATAAAGCCGACCCTACGCCCGCCCGCCTCGCCTGAGCGCTCGCGACCCGCCTGCCATCGCCAGGCACAGCATACAGCCCAAACGCCGGCATACGTGGCAATGGCGGGCAGGTGGCGGGCAGGTGGCGGGCAGGTAGGGGCGGGTTTATCCCGCCCGTTTGTTCTGGGCCAGGGATGAGAAACTTTAGAAAAGCATGAAAGAAACCCTGAACAGGTATAACCAGAAAATACCATGAGGAAACCATGAATCCACAGTCAATGAAGCTTGCTCTAATTCTCAACAATTTGAAGGTTAAAACAAAGCAAGGGACTTCAGGACATGAGACCAGGGGTCCGAAGCGTAAGGGGGGGGTGTTTTCAGGGCTCTTAGAGCAAGCCCTCGAGCCTGGAAGGGCGCTGCATTTACAAACAGACAACAAAACAACAAAGACAAAAGGAATCGGGCCGGGATGGCTTGAGCATTTTAGAAATCGATTAATGTCCCTGGGCACACCCCTTAAAGACATGTCGTTATCCCGCGAGGCACTACCTGATTTGAAGAAAATCCTTATTGGGGAGGGATATTCAGAATCAGAGATTACCAGTTTTCTCAAGAAACTGCTTCATGGAAAACCGTGGCATGAGATCAAGCTCGTCGAACTTTTGGAAAGACTCGCTGAGCTCAAGGCTTTGTTCGACAAAAAATCCGCAGATCCTGCCTTAGAAGTGTCTGCCGTGCCCTACCTGGAAGCCATACTGAGTCGCCTTGGCCTGGATCTTCAGGAAGTCAACAGGGCAATAGAGCAGGCAAGGGCGGAGGGGGGACGGCTTGACCTGAAAAGCCTTGTCCGGAATCTGAGACAGGTCCTTAAGGGCTTGCCCGAGGGAAATCAGCTCATAGCTGACGAAAAGGCCGCCCAGGATATAAAGGACATGCTGGCTCGTGTGGGGATAGTTGATAAAGCGAGCAAGATCGATGGTCCCATCTCTTTGGAACGATTTGTCCGGATACTTGAGCAAAGGGTGGCCAGTCTGATGCCCCCCAGCCTGTCGGAAACCCAGATCGAAAATCATGTAAACGCTCTTCTGGCCAACGTGTTGGTGGCAAGGAAACAACAGGGTGGAAAGTCCGGTGTAGAGTCCCTTTATGCCAATAAACTTAAGGCATTACCCGATAACGATTCAAAGGCCAA
>JAFDKF010000196.1 GCA_019307135.1 Deltaproteobacteria bacterium | reverse complement strand
TTATTCCTTTTTCTACGAACTGGCGGTATCTTCCGCGGCCAACCTTAAAGGTTTCACCAAAATAGAGAAGAACATCTTCAACCGTTTTTTCTGCAAGAGATTTACCATTTTTTTTCTCCAGCATTTATTAATGGAACATCTGGAACAAGTGGGTTTTTTCTTTTCCCCACCAAAGCGCTATGACCAGTAGTCTAATAGGGGACGTTGTTACACTGGGCGTGATAGTAAGAATCTGAACAAAATCGACTAAATCAGGGTAACACTTTCTCCGGGAAAAAGAAAGGAGCAAGTGTTATGCGTACAAGGCAGTTCAATCAAAAACAGAAGTTGGCCATTCTAGAAAGTGCCAAAAAGGTAGGTATCAAGGAAGCTGCTCGCATGGCAGGTATCCATTATACCAGTGTTTATCAGTGGCGCCGTCGATTTAAGGCCATGGGGAAAGAAGCGTTTTTGAGCTACAAGCCCGCTTGTCCGGGGCGGGGTGTGAAGAAGATCACTGCCCAACAGGAAGAGACAGTACTTTCCACGTGGCATAGCCATTCCAGCTTTGGGCCAGGCCAGGTGAGGAATCAACTTCGACGACAGGGAATAACTGTTTCAACCAAGACAGTGCGGCAAATCATGGAGGCCAATGGATACGAGGTACCTCGCAAGAAACAAAAGAAGGACAAGGGCCAGCGTTTTGAGGCCCGACGCCCTTTGGAATTGGCCCAGATGGATATTCTGGAATTTTTTATCAACAAGCTCAAAGTTTATGTAATTCTACTTATGGATGATTTTTCTCGTTTCATCCTGGGTTGGCGTTTGTTGGAAGAGACCTCCATTGATGCGGTTATCGGTGTTGTGCAAGAGGTGATCGACCGCTATGGAAAGATGCAGGAGATTCTCACGGACCGTGGTTTTGTTTTTTATTCATGGCGTGGAGTCAACCGATTCGAACAATATCTTGAACTTGAAGGCATAGACCATACGCATGCCAGGCCCCACCATCCTCAGACGTTGGGTAAGGTTGAGGCGTGCAACAGGCGGATCAAGGAAGAACTGCTTGATAGAGAGCGCTTTTTGAATGCTCACGATGCAGATGCTGCTATTGACAGGTGGGTGAACCACTACAACCATGAACGTACTCATCAGGGATTGGGCGGCCTTCTAGTGCCGGCAGAGCGTTTTCATGGTCAATCAAAGCAGGTTGTTTCTGCCATCAGCCAAGGGATCGACATTATGAATGAAAATTGCTATGCTGCAAGGGGTATTGAGCGTAGCGTCTTTAACATTGTCCTGGCTCCGGATGGGGGAATAACGCTCTATCTGCTGGGCCAGCCTATTGTGATTGAAAGGGGGGCAAATGCCGGAAAATTTGACTCCTGAGGAAGTGGCAACTGTAATTCGCTCCCGTCAAATTCTCAAGGACAAAGGGCTGCCGAAAGATGCTGATGTGACGACGGTCTGCCGGGAAGCTGGCATTTCTCGGAAAACGGGTTATCAGTGGGCAAACAAATTTGGCGATCCTTCTGGTGTGCAAGATGATGCACTTCATCGAGAACTTGATCGTCTCAAAGCAGAACATGCGAAGCTCAAGGAGGACCATGAGGATCTTTGCATTGAGAACGAGGGACGCAAGCTTGCATGGGAGATTCATGGGGTGGATGATTTTCTAGCAAAAAAAAATACTATGGTCAGACGGAAAAGGAAAAAGCCGTAAGATTTTTGCGAGATAAAGACTGGCCTTTAAGAAAATTGTCCTGGGTTATGGGACTTTCTATCGGCACCTTGAGCAATTGGAATCAGGGTTTTGATGAGACAATGAAGCCACTGGTTGTCCCTGATAAACGTGGTAGAGCCGGCAAGGTCACTGTAGAGATAGTAAAAGATGTTGTTGCAGAAGCAAAAAAGTTGAAGGATCGGGGAACCAGAATTCGGATAAAGAGGTTTAGAGAAAGCCTGAAGGAAAAGGCGATAGTGCTGAGTTCCAAAACTGTACAAGAGATACTCATTGCAAATGATCTTTTTGCATCACGTACCAAAAAGAGACGCCCACGGTTTTACCAGAGTATCTGTCAAAGGACTCCTAACGGTCTTTTGAGTATGGATGGCAGTGAGTTTACGATATGGCTTGATGATCAGGCCATAAAGTTTAATGTGGAGTTGGGTGTAGATGTGGGAAGTTTTTGCCATACGGCTTTCAGCGTAGCCGATACCGAAACAACTGAAGAGGTGATTAAGGTATTGGAAACTCACTGTAAGCAATGGGGTAGCCCCATAGGGGTGCTTTGTGATCACGGCACTGCCAATCTAAGCGCAGAGAGCAAAGCCTATATTCGGGCGCGAGGGATTGAGCTTGTACCTGTGGGGCCTTCAAATCCAAAGGGCAATGGTACACTCGAGGGAGCATTCAGCCAGATGAAGGAGGTCATAGGCCCCATTCGTCTGGACCTTTCATCGCCCACAGCGCTTGCCAAAAGCGTTTTGGAACTGGTCGTTTCCGTATATGTCAAAATGCGCAACAAACTGTCTTTGCGTGGCAAGCCTGCAACCCCGATTGCAGAACTATCAAAACCTGTTCCAGAAGGCATTGCTGCCATTGAACGTCAAAGGCTCAAGGATCACAATGCTGCCAAGACAATTTCCACGGATCATCAGCCAAAGCTTGATCGGTTGCATTGGGTAATTAAGAACCACGGGATCGAAACGGATCCCCGATCGTTGGATCGAGCAGAAAAAAGCATCAAGGCCTATGAATTAACGGCCATTGCCGATAGCGAAAAAGCTTTCATCCGTGCTGTGACGAGGAGGCCCGAATGCTCAAACCTACCTTACTTTTTCGGTATTCTCAAACGGATTCAACAGGACCGTGATGATGAGGCCTACCGCCGTTCTTGCCAAGAGCGGTATAACTACAACCAAATGCTGGAGACTCAGAAACGCCGCCAGGAGTTACAAGAACAAAACGAGGGTCCCACTGTGGAAAGTATTGTAGGTATGCTGGAAAACGCCGTAAGCACATCGAGTCGATTCTTGAAAGAACGTGCCGCCAGAATGGGGCAACAGTGGACCGAGGAATTGAAAAAGAACTTCAAGAACCTTGGTTCACTGAGAAAGCAGCTATCCGATGCAGTGGGAAAACTAAATCACCTGACTCTTGAAAAAAAGGAAAACATTTGGAACTTGGTTGACCAATGCTTTAACCCAAAATCCACGGCTCAAGGTGTTACCCTGGCATCATGATTTTGTTTGGATTCTACTTGACCTATTACCCTCTGATCTTATTGTAAGTAATCTAACAGTTTTTTGTCCATGTCAAGCAGTTTTTTCCCTCTCTCTATGCATCTACTGACACTCTTCTCACTCAACCTTAGCGCTAACGCTATTTTTGCTCCGCTATACCTTAACTCTATCGCCGCCAAATAACTGATGATTGCCCTGGTATTGCTGATCTCCTGTTTCCGCTTAGATGATATCAAATCCTTGGTGTCTATCTTTCTGTCCTTACTTACCCTTTTTATCAATTCATCTAAAGAAATCCAGCACTTAATGCTTCTTTCATGAAGTTCGTTTGCCCCCTTCAATGCCTGAACAACAAAATCCCCACTACCCAGAATCCTCTCATCTCCCTTTTCACGTTGTTCCTTCTTCCGGCCAAGAAGGCCTGATTTGTTGCCGCCAGCGCTTCGGACAAGGCCGCCCCCCTGGAGTTCAGGTCGAGTACCTTGGTCCACTCCATCTTTCACGAATTGCCGGTATCTTCTGCGGGCCTCCCTTAGCTTATTCCCAAAGTGAAGGAGCACGTCCTCAACTGTCTTTTCTGCTAAGGACTTCTCTGTCTTTTCACGCTTCCTATTTGAAGAAGCGTAGGGGACAAGGGGATTTTTTCTTTTTCCCAATATAGCACTGTGGCCGGTCCATGGGTATTTATCAAGCTCATTCAGATCCTGCACCAATTTTGCTCGCAAGGGATTTAAGTGTATGTAGCGGATCAGTTCTAACAGATACGGGTCCTCTTCACAGATAACGGATTTGTAACGGTTTTGAAAGAGGTGACCACTGCGTTTATGACGCTTGTTGAAGGTAACGGCATAGCCGGTCATAAGACGACGCATGACTTGACTCAATGGAGTAAGGCCGGTTCGGAGCAGCAAATGAAAGTGATTGGGAATAAGTGTCCAAGCGTAGCATTGAGTTTGAGTTTCATCGAGCACCACAGCAAGGCGTTCCAAAAAGGCATTGCGATCCTGGTCGTCCCTAAAGATTTTTCGACGTTCGATCCCCCGAGCCATTACATGTTGCAGGACACCGGGAGCATCAAGTCTGGGTTGGCGGGGCATAATAAAAGCTCGAAGATCTTAGCTCACATAGCTGACAGTTCAAAAGGTACTGGGTCATGGTACCTTCCTTAACTGTGTATTTTGACCAAGTGGTCCCCTAAAGGTTTTCCCACTCTTCAAAGGAGATTTTCTTTTTTATCCCATGTTCAATCTCATTGAGCAGCATTTTAAGCTGCGGAACCGAATATTCTTTATTACTCGGTATGGTAAGCGTATAACTACCATAACGCATGTAGAAATGACGTCCTCCTGGTTCAGGTGGTTCAAAGCCAAGTTTTTTCAGCTTCTTTATGAAATCTCTCCGCTTACATGGCTTCCGTTTACCCATGAGCGACTGCCTCTTTAGGAACAGGCATTCTTTTGTTCAAATTAATCCTGCCTACCACCGGCAATGTATCACCATGCCTGATTTTTACGATCAACCACCCCTCAAGTGAGGATCTCAATTCTTGCTGGCATTGATACAGCGTTTCTCCAAAAGCGACAACGCCGGGACACTGCGGAATTTTACCGGAAAAACTACCATCTTCCAGCTTGTCGTAAGCTGCTTTACTCATTGCTTTATTGATGTATTCGATAAGCATATGACTACCTCCTTAGGGGACATTCATAAAGGAAATAATTCTATGGCCCAGGCTCACCTCTGTGTTTTTGAATGTATTCCAGAAAAAAATGCCAAAAACAGCATAACAAATACCCCCACTACTGTTGCTAACATCACATTAAGCCTTTTCTTAGGCTTTATGGGATATGGGCTGATAGTCCAGAAAAACACGAACTCACTCATTGAGGAAAGAGATAAGTTCCTTTCGAGTAATACCAGCGAAAACAACATCCTTTCTGCCATTCTCTATACGAATACTATCCAGCAGAACATAGCACTTGAAAATACGTACAGGCAGCAGTCCGATCATTACGTGACGAAAAGGGAAGGTGAAAAACTCAATCTGGAAAAGTTGAATGGCGAATTAAACCGAGTGCTGGAAGAGATCAAGAGTTTGGAATTCAAAAAGGACGGGGCGTAGGGGACGTTGGCACTTTGTCACTTAATGCCCAACAAATCCCACAACCTCTTATTTTTGTCAAGTATATTTTTCCCCCGCTCTGCACATCGAAACGCACTGTA
>JAFDKF010000043.1 GCA_019307135.1 Deltaproteobacteria bacterium | reverse complement strand
GCAAAGCTCTTTTGAAAGTCCAGCAAGCTTCGCTCCCTATAACGGCTGGGCATAGCTTACCCCCTTTGCGGGGGCTATATACATCTTTGGCAGCTAAGTCAATAAGCATTTATAGAAATCTAACATGTTATATCTTGACTTTCAATATCAATGGGTTACAATACCAAACGATTTTTTCACTCTGCCAGGTCAGGAGGTGATCGGCTATGGAAGCTCAGACTAACCAAGATCGAACAAACGCCTTTTGGGGCCGCTACAAACGGGCGTTGGCTGACGAGGGCCTTCGCGGCAAGGAGGCCGACTGGTATATCAAACGGGCAGAGAGTTTTATAAAGTCTGCCAGAGGTCTCCGATTGAAAGAGCACACGGCAGAGGACCTGAGAGCTTACCTTTGCCGACAGGCCATCGACGGTTGGCTCAAAGATTGGCAGTATGGCCAAATGGTCGACGCACTGCGCATTCTCTTTAGGCAGATTGTCAAATCCCAGACAGATGCTCTGTCGGCGGCTTAAGACTGCCAGCAAGGTTAAAAAGTCGCTTCATTTTCGCGAATCACGTTAATTGGGTTTCAATGGATTGTACATATCAAATGTGGGCCTATTGGGGTCATTAACTTTTTAACTTAAGTTTACCCATCCAGCGAATATTTTCTGTCCTTTGCCGGCTTGTCCCCTCGAATTGCTGATTTACTCACAGCCAGAAGTGAAAATTTCGATAACGTATCCATATCATCTGGATAAACGACCTTATGCCACATATCAGGGGTCTTCAATTCATCCATGGAGTAACCCATAACGCGTGCGTACTCTTCAGTAACATAATTTACCGACATTTGTCCGTTAGCATCAACACTTATTCTGGTGATATAATCAGAGCTCATCTCTGATATATAGCGATAGCGCTTCTCACTCTCCCTCAGCGCCTGCCCGCTTGCCCTCAAGTGCTTATCCTTCTAACTCCTTGAACCTTTGTTCCAATTCTTCGCAGGTAGGTTTCTTAGCCATCAGAGAATTCTCCAATTGCCCCTAAGACAAAAAAGCCCATCGGGTAACATCAATAGAAAAAACAGCGTTTGTTACGTATAGCTTGCCAGGATCTATCATCGCCAATCCGACGATTTTGTCATAGATTTGTAATGGATATCACAGATTTTGTCAATCTCTTAAGGCCGAATTTTGATGAGTGGTAGAAGCGCATTCCTTGCCGTTCGCATAGACGGAACAGACAACGATGATTTTCTTCTTATGCAGCTCTTTAACATGAGCCCCGCAGTATAAGCTCGGTGTCAATTGGCGTAGAATGTAGATACTTCACCTTCAGGGTGCCCGTAACGAACGTAATTTGCGGCTCGGTTCCAGGCTCACGTCCTTCAGCCTCATAAGAGGCAGCAATGGCTATGCCGATGCTGTGGCAGTCGATGAGGTTGGCTATCAAACCACCGTAAACAAAGCCCGGAAAGGCCGTTACGCCTCTTCTCAAGGCGAACGCCGCAATACACGAAAGATTGCCTGCCCTGGCGCTATGTGCTTGAATCAGCTTGCTAAGTATAGGGCACTGCGTGCTCGGATCAGCCCATTAAGCCCTATAATCCAGGTCTGGGCCAGGGAAAGCACGAAATAAAATAAGATTCAGGCTTTCGTGTCTTAGTACTTTCGTGCTTTCGTGATAGACTTATGTTCTTTTTGGTTCCGGTTTATCCGGGTTAGGGGTGGACAGACCACAAAGAAATGTTAGGAAGGAACAGAAAGGAGTTGCATCAATTCCTCTCTGGAAAAAGTTTTCAGCAATCCCGGATCGTCCTCTCGGACAACGCTCTCCATCAAGTTTCGTTTTTTCTCAATGATGGCCGATATCTTCTCCTCCAGGGTTCCTTCTGTGACCATTTTGAAGACATGAACGCCACGCTTTTGCCCGATTCTGTGAACCCTGTCCGTGGCCTGATCCTCCTTGGCTGCATTCCACCAGCGATCATAATGAATGACCACGGACGCGGCCACCAGATCAATGCCTTGACCTCCGGCCTTGAGGCTTCCGATATAAAGCCGACAGTCCGGGTCATTGTTGAATCGGGCAATAATTTCACCCCTCTTCCGGCTTGCGCCGGTCAGGGTCACAAAGCCCACATCAAGGGAGTTCAAGAATTTCCCTATGATCTTGATCATTCCGAGGTATTGGCTGTAGATTACTACCTTCTGTCCACTGTCCAGGCTCTCAGAGATGAGTTCCTTAAAAAGTTCCCATTTGCCGGACTCGTATTGATCATAATCATCCATCTTGCCCTCAATCAGGGCCGGGTGGTTGCAGATCTGCTTGAGCAGATTGAGCAAAGCAAAGATGTGGATATAGGGAACAGGTTCTTCACCTTTTCCTAGGGTTTCTAACAGACCCTTGCCCCTCGATGAAATGGCATCTCGATAAAGCTTGATTTGATCGTCACTGAGACTACAGGTTCGGATGTCTTCAATCTTCTCTGGCAGTTCTTCCAGGACCGTCTTTTTGAGGCGGCGCAGAGTAAAAGGAGATACCAGCCTGCTCAACTCTTTCCGCCTAATGGTGTCAGTATCACCCTCGATGGGTTTCACATATCTGGAGTTGAAGGCCTCATTGCTTCCCAGATAACCGGGAACTGTCAGGTCGAAAAGGGCCTGCAACTCTCCTATGGTGTTTTCGATAGGTGTTCCTGTGAGGCCCAGCCTCATCTTTGCCTTCAGGTTTCCAGCCGCCTGGTAAGCCAGGGTTTGAGGATTCTTCAGGTGTTGGATTTCATCAAATACGACCAAGTGAAAGGGAACACCTCTTAACTCTTCAATATCATTTCGAAGGATTCCATACGAGGTCAACAGCACGTTGTGATCCTTCAAAGCTTCCTCGAGATCCCGCTGCCCCCCATGAAAGACTACAGCCTTTAACCCTGGGGCATGATCACGGATTTTGCTGATCCAGTGGCTCAGAACCGTCGTGGGACAGACAACGAGAAAGGGTTCAGTGACTTTTTCATGCTCCCTCAATGAGAGCATTAAGGCGATTGCTTGATGAGTCTTGCCCAGGCCCATGTCGTCACACAGAAGGCCCCCTGGGCCGTTTTCATACAGGAAGCGAAGCCACTCAACACCCAGTTTCTGGTAATCCCTCAGGGTGGAAGCCAACCCTTTCAATGTTGGTAAGGGTCGGGCGGGTTTAAACGCCAGCATTTTCTTCATCAGCAAAGCCTGTTTGCCATCACCGGTTACCGCCACAGGCGCTGCACTTTGGGCCTTCAGGCGAAACAGATCCATGCGGGAGAGCTTAATCCGGTTTGACTCATCGGTGTGTTGTTTTTCCGGAAGCTGACTTAGGAGTGGGCCCAGTCCGTCGAAACCCGGCGATTGGCAGTCTACCCATCCGTCGCCAATAGAGACAAAGCGCTGGCCCTCTTTTTTCGCACGAAGGATTTCCGCCAATGAGACGGCGCTGTTCCCAAAACCGTACTTCACAGAAAGCCAGCACCAATCACGGCTTATGGCCTCAGGGGTGAGTTCCAGCCGGTCATACTGTCTGAAGATCTGAAGGTCCTCTAAGGCTGTATCCACGATGTGGGGGCCTTCCTGGAGGTCGTCTCCAAACTCTTCCAGGAAACTGGGGACCTGGGATTCTTTAATAACCATTTTCTTCGGTGCCATGAACCGTCGTTCCATTTTGCCCGGTGCTTCCAGCTCAGCCAGGATACCCAGTTCCTTGACGTAGATCAGGTCTCCGTACCGGTAACGTTCCAGATCTTCTCTTTCAAAAAACCTCGCCTCACCACCCTCCTGGAGGACCTGGATGATCGGGCGGACTTCCAGATCGAGTTCTGTGTTCATGGTCACCTTGAAAATGGATTTGAGAGGGATGGGGTGAATAGTCAGGCCGTGCTGGTTTGGAAGAAATTCCTTGAAAGCGGCAAGTAACCTTTTTACCTTTGGGCCCGGTATGGACAAGCGAAAAACAGGGCCTTCTCCAGAACGTTTGCAGGTTACAGTGAACGTGCCAGAGGCTTCCTCAACGGCCGGATGAAATGTGGCCCCATTGGCTCCAAGTTCGCGATAGGCATGATAAGCCAGCCGATGCCATGGATTTTCTTCTAAAATCTGCCTGCGCGTTTTGAAACCCTTTTCAAGCATGTACCGCTCGTCATTTGAAAGGGTAAGGCGGGTGAGCTTCTCCAGGAGGGCACCTCTGTGAGGAACGGCATTCCTTCCCGAAATCCGACCAAAGCGCTCTGCCAGGCGGAGAGCGTCAGGACCTTGGGAAAGGTAACGAAGCATCTCCTTTCCATCAGGTCCAAGCAACCTTAGAAACCTCTTGCCTCCCTGGCCCACAGACTGCAGCGTGCATGACTGAACCGTGTCGCAGGAGCCATCGGCCAGAATGGCGGCCATGCGATACCAGATGCTTGACCGGAAGGCTTCATGGGGCGTTCGCCCCGCTAAGGTCTTCCCGAAGGTCTTATACAGACCAGCCAGTTTGAGAATGTGGGGACAGGTCCGCCTTTTGGAACAGGAGCAGAACCTTGTCTCAGTCTCACCGGGGTTTGCTTTCAGAAGAAAGGCTGTACCAGGCCGCCTGTCTGCCGGATCAGGCACCAGGGCCATGCCGTGGCGATGAAACTCCACCTGGTGGAGATCTGCTACAGCGGAGGTCTGCTCCTGCTTCTTGTGACCGGCTTTCCGCGATCTTTTTAGGCTAGTTTTCTTTTTGGCTCGTGCCATCGTACCGTCATTGTAAAGTTCTATGGTTTCTTTATCAAAGATTCACTGATCTGAAAGGTCCGGATCATACATTTCTAAGCGCCGGAGGTCAACTGCTCGCTTTTAGATGACCACTCTGTCAGCAGACAAGATGGGAACCTGCCCAAATTTAGGGGTTGCAATCCTATGTACAATAAGTAAAGAATACTTTTTTGTCGACGAATTCGCGAAGGAGACGGAACGGGACATTCCTTGACCTTGGACCCAGGTTAATAAAAAAATTCCACCTGTGCGGTTAGCATTTACCCTGTTTTATCAATGAGTTCATGGTTATAAAGAAGCGTCGTAGGGGCGGGTTTACCCCGCCAGTCAAATCGATTCGGGCGGGGTAAACCCGCCCCTACGGAAACTTGCCGACGAGAATTCGACTATTTAGAAAAAGCCGGCAATCATCTATCCGCACAGGTCCAAAAAATTTGTAATAGTTTACCAGATGAAAAATATTTGACAGGATAAAGAGAATAGCTGGACTATTACAAAAATTGTAGGCGTTCACAGGTTCAGAGTTCACCCCAGCCTGCCAACGCCTGGCTCGCACCCGAACTGCAGTGCTGGCATCTCTGGCAATGGCGGGCAGGGTTCAGGGTTACCTTTCTTTCGTTGTCCTTGCTTGCAGGCAGGTACTTGATGTAACCACGAATGGCAGCGCAGATGTAACCAGTATGATTATACACGTCCTGAAACTCAACGGTTCATTTTTTCCGGGTGAACCCTGAACCTCTGAACCCGTGAACGGTTACCAAAAATCGAAGGCTTTGCAAAGGTCTCGAAACTTGCGGTTGATCGGAGGAAACCATGTCGTCAGACTTGTCGGAACTGACTGAGGCCATAAAACCTATTTTGAAGGCTGCGAATAACCTCAAGAATGTGGGTAATATCTTGAGGGAAAGTGAGAAGCTCAGAAACGATCTTAACAGGAACGCATTTGTCTTGGAGCTCCGGGTCGACAAGCTGGACAGGACCCTCAGCAAACTGAAAGGTCTCCAGGAACTCATGACAACGGCAGGAGAGTGGCGGGAAAAGCTTTTCAAAGAAGCAAGGCAGGCACAGGAGAAATTCAAGAATACCATCGCAGCAGCGCTAGCAGAGCGCCTCAGACCTCATGGCATTGAGATTACAGGACATTTTCCGGAGCTCAAGTGTGGGATGCTTACCCTCCTCTTTTCTTTTGAAAAAGGTGGCTCTGTAAAGATCTATTACGGGCCGAAGATAAGCCTTCTCAAGAAGGTTCCTGTTGAGGCCGGAAAGATAGCCGAGGCTGTTATTTCCCTCCGCAAAGAGCTCAATGACCCTCCACTTGACGATGAACAATTTATTAAAGATCTCTATGTGTCCTATACACGTTCACTCGTAAGGGGGGAAGGAGCGAAAGATGAAGGGGAGCAGCCATCTGCTGTTCCGATTGTAGCTGTCATGCAGGAGATAGCCTTTTTGAACCAAAAGAGGAGCTTCCGCATAGACCCGAAAAAGGAGAATTTTACCTCATATGGCAGGGTTAGATTTTCATACGATCTTGCCAGGCTGAAGGCCAGAAGGTTTGAAGACAAGGAGCTTCGCCTTGTTGTTGCCTCTATGGAACAGACAAAGAAGGAGGAAACAAGCCTCTGGGTGCCAAAGATTCCGCAAGGGGATGGGACCCACTATGCATTTGTGGTGTTTGGGTAACTTGACAGTATAGGAATTTCTTTTCTTAAGCGGCGTAGCCGCGTTATATTAAATCGCGCAGCGATTTAATAAAGGATTTGTCATGATCGGACTCACCCAGAGTATTGCAAGACAGATTATAGAAAGGGTAGGCTCATCCGGCTCTCCACCTGAATGGGGTTTCCAGTTCTTCACAGCAGGTCTGGACTCCTACCTGGAAATCCTTGAGGAGGACTACCTTAAAACATTCATCAAAGAGGGTGGCGCCTCATTCAAGATGCTTGTCGGGGCCTACGGTGGCGGAAAGACGCATTTTCTTTACAATATCAGGGAGCTTGCCTGGAAGAACGGCTACATCGTGAGCTACTGCTCCTTAAGCCCTGAGGAGTCGCCTTTTTATCGGATGGAAAAGGTTTATAAAGCAATTGTGGAAAACCTCATGTATCCGCTCACGCCCGAGGAACTCTTTTCCGGAAGACAAAAAGGTATAGAGGCTTTTCTAAAGGTCCTTTGCCAGGATGCAAGGAAAAGGTTTGACAGGGAAACGACCGATAATGAAACACTGTTGGAGCGTCTCACCGATTATGCGGCAGATTTTGTGGGGGAAATAGAGAGTGTTAATTTTACAAGAGCCATACGGGAAGCATTTATAGCTCTTACTAAAGGAAACGATTCCGATTTTGAAGATCTTATCCAGTGGATCAAGGTCAATGGCTATGACAGACACGTCCATCGGCGGTTCGGAATCCTTCAGCCCATCGATAAGGGGCAGGCATTTTCCGCTATCCGTTCTCTCATTCAATGGATAAGAAATCTCAGGTACAACGGCCTTGTGATCCTCTTTGACGAAGCCGAACAGGTGCCGAGCCTCACCTCAAAACAGAGAGAACTTATGTTGAACAACATCAGGGAACTCATCGATGAGTGCGGACATGCTGCATTTAAAAACATTATGATATTCTATGCCATCCCCACTGAAGCGTTCTTTGAAGGGAAATCCGGTGTCTATGAGGCCCTGAGACAAAGAATATCCACTGTCTTTGACTTCTATAATCCAACAGGGGTTAAAATAAACCTGGAGAGACTCGGACAAGAACCGGAGGCCCTCCTCAAAGAAATCGGGGAAAAACTTCTGGTCATTTACGAGACCGCATTCAAGGCCAGCCTTCCAAGGGAAAGGTGCGAAGATGCCATCGCCAGGATTGCTCATGCCGCATATGAGCAGAGATTCGGAGACATAGGTTACAAGAGGCTCTTTGTTCAGGGTCTCATAAAAGGATTGCACTTCCTGCGGCACGAACCTTCTGCTCAGATAACCGAAACCTGGGCCTTTGACATGGTTGAGGCATGATGATTGTCAGGGCGGGGAACGCAACTGTTGACGATATCATGGTCATTGAAGCGTTCAGGCTGGGTATCGTCCCGTACAATGCCACTGAAGCATGGACACAAGGGCGCTCAGGGGAAGTAAGCGCCATAAGGGAATGGCTGGATGATCTGGGCCAGGGGACCCTTATCATCGAAGGCCCCTATGGAAGCGGTAAGAGCCATCTTCTACACCACCTTTACGCTACTGCTATAAGGTCTCAATATGCGGTATCACTAACCGATCTTGACTCCTCCGAGGCAACTGCTGCATTTCCAAAAAGGATTTACCGACGGATTGTGAAAAACCTCAAAGCACCGATCAACGGCGAGCAGGTCGGATTCAGGGGCCTGATGCGCGCCATTGCCGAGAACGTGGATGGCAATCCGGTTGCCGATCATCCTTATTTCGGAGCCCTCATCGATGAACTCCGGAAGGGTGATCTCAAAGAAGATACCTGGGCGTGGATCGAGGGCAGGGAGGCTGTGAAAGGAAAATACGGGAGCCTCTGGGACTATACCACCGTTGCCAATGTATACTGCCACATGCTCAGTTGCATTGGCTGGCTCATGGTCAAGGTCCTTGATTTAGACGGATTTCTGATACTCTTTGATGAGGTTGAGACCGCAAAGAGTGTGTTCTACCAATACCAGTTCGTGAGAGGGCTCAATTTTTTCAGGGGGCTTTCTATGGTTGCCAATGACGAACCAGTACTTCTCGAAGAAAAGGTAGTAAAAGATTTCACGAGAAGGGGGGAAGAGACAGGACTTGTCTATTCAGGACATTTCCCGATTCCTTATCTTTATCGGATTCCGTCCTATATCAAAGTCGTATTCGCTATAACACCAGCAGTTTTGACTGCTGATTTCCGCAGATGGCGCAGCACAGTTCCCCTCCTTGAGCTCGACTCGCTGGGCATTGATGACTTGCGCAGCTTGTTCGACATGTTTGTGAAACATTACCAGAAGGTCTATGGGGTCCGTATCGACCCGACTGACAGGAGGCAGTATTTCGCAATCCTGCTTGAGAGAGGCGGCTTTACATCAACGCGGATATTCATCAAGTCTATGGTGGAACTTATGGACTTCCTCAGACTCTATCCCCACTCTAACATAGAGGCAATCCTCGGTGAATGAGGCAGAGATTAAAAAGTTACTCAAAAGGGCCTATGGCCCTTTTTTCGGAAGCTTCGGCAGGTTAACCCATATACAGTCAGCCTTGATCCCGCCCCTCGTGAAAGGGAAAAATGCAGTTGGTGTCTCGCCTGCTGCGAGCGGAAAGACGGAGGCAGCCCTTGGCCCCATAGCCGAAAGGGTACTTACGATCGGCGTAAAACCTCTCAGCATCTTATACGTGGCTCCCACAAGAGCCCTTATCAACGATATCGAAAAAAGGATCAGGGAACCGCTTGCATCTCTCGGCTTGAGTCTTTCGGTGAGGACAGGAGACAGGCCTGAGTTGCGCACCACACGTCCAGAAAACGTGCTCCTTACCACTCCTGAGTCGCTTGACTCTCTCTTTTGTCGCCACCCCAGGATATGGAAGGATACAAGGGCTGTCATCCTTGATGAGATCCACCTGCTCGACAATACTTACAGGGGTGATCAGTTAAGGATATTGCTCCGCCGCCTCGAAAAATGGCACACAGAAAACCCGATCCAGTACTGCGCACTGTCGTCCACAATCTCACAACCTGAGAACCTGGCAGGCCGTTACTTTGAGTCCGCTACGGTCGTAAAGGCCGGCACAACCAGGGAGATTTCCTTTCACTTATTTCCGGATATGGAACGGGTGATCCAATTCTTGAGACAGAATAAGTACCATAAGGCCCTTATCTTTTGTAACAGCCGGAAAAATGTTGAGGAGCTTGCCCTCAGGCTAAAGACTTTCTGGCCACAGGACAGGGTTCTTGTTCACCATGGAAGCCTTTCCAGAAAGGAGAGAGAATCAGTAGAGGATGCCATGCGCACCTGGCAGTGGGGCCTCTGTGTCTGTACAATGACCATGGAGCTGGGTATAGATATCGGGGACATTGATGCAGTGGTCCTCTATGGCCCACCACCTACCCCCTCGGCCTTTATTCAGAGAGTGGGGCGTGGAGGCAGGAGGGGAAATGAGATGCTGGCCATCGGCTGCTACAGAAATAAGCGTGATGAGAGGGTACAATTTGAGATATATTCGCGTATGGCCGAAAAGGGGTTGGTTGAGCGGATTGAGTACACGCCTGACATCTCGGTCTGTGTTCAGCAGGTATTTTCTCTGCTTTATGCAATGCCTGGAGGTTTGAGATGGGATGACATGGGAGACATACTTTCCCCGCTTTGCGAGACAGATACCTTTAAGGCCATATTACTCCATCTTGCGGATATCGGCTTTGTAGAAGAATCCCTGGGCAGGTGCCGGGCAACTACCAGGCTTATGGATATGGCATACATGGGATTCATACACTCGAATATTCCCCAAATCCGAGATTTTCGTATTGTGGACGCCAACACAGGAAGGGTAATAGGAGAATTATTCATTGAGGCCGCTGTGGGATCCCATTTCGTCCTCTCTGGTAAGGTGTGGCAGGTCCTCCAGGTAAAACGAAAACAGAAGACGTTAATTGTTGGCCAAGTCGGGCCATTAGATACTCTCGCTCGCTTCACCCGAAGGTACTCCTACGGTGCATTCTCCAGATACCTCCCCAAAGAACTAAGGCCTTCCGCAAAAATCGATTCTTCCTGATATGCTATCGAAGCTTCGCCTCAAACCGGCCCCTTACCTTCTCGCATCCTTTTGACCGCTATCTCCCGCATGCGGAACTTCTGCAGCTGCACTGAAAACTCACGGCTTTTCCAGCACTAATCTGTGAACCTGTGCTTCTTCTTCCTTAAAGAAACGCCATGAGATAGGAAAAAAACTTAGATACTTGTTATAGATACGTACACCCACCAAATCTATCGCCTTCTCCTTGTTGTTCACGAGATTTTCATACCAGGCCCTCAAAGTCGGTTTGTAGTCATCAACTAAATCGTGGGTAATTTTAAACCCTGCTTGCTCCGCTGCGTGTAAGTGAAAGGAATGAGTCGAGAGTAATGAACCCGGGAAGAAGAGTTGACCAGGAATCATTGAGGTAGGACGTTTTTCCTTCTCTAGGGAAAAAAACTGTTGCACGAGCTTTCCGCCAGGCTTCAAGGCACTGTATAATTTCTGCAACAAACTAAGTATTTCATTCGGTCTTACATGCTCCATTGCGCCGATCGAGAAGATTTTATCATACGATGCCTCTTCGTATGCCACGGTGATGAAGTTCGTAAGCGATACGTTTAACCCAACCTCTGACTTGATGTAAGCCAATTGTTGTTTGGAGAGCGTGTAGCCCAACAAATTATTCCGGTCGCCAGTTACCTCATATATACACTTAAGCATTGAACCCCATCCACAGCCTAAGTCAAGGATCTTGTCCCCGGCCTTCGGGTTTAACAGGGCCAAAATAAGCTGGGCCTTATTTCTTTGGGCATCCTCTAACGTCTCCCTCTCTGAAAGAAAGTGAGCACAGCTGTAAAACATGAACTCCTTATCAAGAAACAACTTGTAGAAAGCGTTTGAGATATCGTAATGCGATTCAATACCAACGGAATGGTTTTGGGCGAGCATAGGCCCCAAAATACGCCTTCTTACAAAATCAGGCGGATAATTCCTTGCCACAAACTCTGTGATAGGATTTCTGCGTTCAGTCCAAAAAGTCCAGGTCTCTACGGGGTCAAGAGGAACCTCTGAGCTAATTCTGTGCCGAGCTATGCTGTAAAGGGGTCCATGGGTGAGGGTATTAAGTACAGTTCGGAAGCGCCGAACCAAGCTGTGTGTAGAGCTATGCGGGGCTTTAGATACGTTGATTGAGCTTGGCGAATTAGCTTGGCTTTGGTCCAAGGACTGATGCACTGGCTTATTCTTGTATTCTTGCGTTCTTGCGTGCGTTCTTGCGGGACGTCCTTAAATAACTAAATAGAGTATCTTCTCAATAACTTCGGGTAATACACCTGGATGCCCGCCTTCGCGGGAATGACGAATGTAATAAATCCCCCGTCATGCCCGCGAAAGCGGGCATCCAGCAAACTGGCTCATAATAAACATACCCGAACTTTTTGAGAAGTTACTAAATAGACTCTCAACTTACTGAATTGCTTAAGAATGTCCCGCATGCCGTACTTCCTGGGCGTCACTTTCAAGTTCCGCTTCCACAGGGATCGAAAAATAGATTTCGTCACCCCACGTGCTGAATGAAGTCTCTATTGGCAAGGCTTCCCACACCTTTTGGGCGGTTGGACTGTCGGTTAACTGGGCGTCTAATACCAGATCCCCGAGGGTAATCCTGATCTGTTTCATGGTTTTTCTTTGTACCAGCCCCATTTCTTTCTATTTGTCTCCTTCCAGCCCGAAAGCTTCAGCCACAGCGGGGTAGGTGACCTTGCCTTTGTAGATATTTACTCCTTTTGCCAGGGATGGGTCAGCTTCGATGGCGGCCTCGGCCCCCATATTGGCCAGATTGACCACATAAGGCAGTGTGGCGTTGCTCAGCGCGTACGTGCTGGTTCGGGGTACAGCCCCAGGCATGTTGGTCACACAATAGTGGATGATACCGTTCACAACGAAGGTTGGATTCGAATGCGTGGTAGGCCGAGTTGTCTCAACGCAGCCGCCTTGATCGACAGACACATCTACCACCACACTGCCTGGGTTCATAGTTTTGACCATCTCGCGCGTCACCAGTTTGGGCGCTTTTGCCCCCTTGATGAGCACTGCACCCACCAGCAGGTCAGCCCGACGCACGGTTTCAGCGATATTGAGAGGATTGCAACTCATGGTGATTAGTCTCCCGCCCGTCACATCACTGAGGTAGCGCAATCGGTCAAGATTAATGTCAATGATCATGACGTGGGCCCCCATGCCCAGCGCCACTTGGGCCGCGTTAGTGCCGACCACGCCCGCGCCGATAATAGCTACATCTGCTGGCCGCACACCCGGCACCCCGGCCAAGAGCTTGCCGCGACCACCGTTTATCTTCTCAAGATAGTGCGCGCCGATCTGAATTGCCATCCGTCCGGCTACTTCACTCATTGGGGTGAGCAGGGGCAGGTGACCATTGGGTAGTTCCACTGTTTCGTAAGCGATCCCGGTCAGCCCTCGCGCCATCATCTCGCGCGTCAAACGCTCGTTTGCCGCCAAGTGGAGGTAGGTGAAAAGTACCAAATCGGGCCGCAAAAACTCATATTCGCTGGGTTGTGGCTCTTTGACCTTGACTACCATCTCAGCACTCCAGGCCTCAGCGTTGGTGGATACGATCTTGGCCCCGGATCTTTCGTATTCCGCATCAGAAAACCCACTGCCCTCGCCGGCGGTCGTCTCGACCAACACCTTGTGCCCTGCCTCCACCAACTGGCGGACTCCTCCTGGCGTCATGCCCACGCGGTACTCGTTATCTTTAATCTCTTTTGGCGTCCCAATGATCATAATGAATCCTCCATTCTAAAATTCCCCCTATCCCCCCCCTTTTTCAAAGGGGGGGCACTTCAAACTCCCCCTTTATCAAAGGGGGTGGGGGGGTTCATGCTTGCGCGCAACGTGACTTTGGCGGGGCCTTGGGCATCTTCGACTGTCGCAACATTAGGGCCAAGTTTGGAACAGTAATCGCGGTCTGCTACGAAGTCAGCGAATCATCTATTTCTTTCACACAATCATAGTTATTCAATCCAGTCAATACACTACTTTTCGTCTGAGTTACCTGTCATGGTCTGACTATCTTGTCCGCGGGGGAGACAGAAATGTAAGAATGCAGAAGCGGAATTCATTTCTTGACCTGGTGCGCCAAAGAGCATAGAGTACAGTGGATTTTTTGCTCTCAAGCTTTCAGCTCTCAGCTATTTTGACCAGGGGGTCATCATGTCCATGGTTAGAGCCCGTGTCATTATACAGGGGATGGTTCAGGGTGTATTCTTTCGAGCACATACCCAGGATGAGGCAAAGACATATAACGTTACCGGATGGGTTAAAAATAGAAGGGATGGAGGAGTGGAGGCCATTTTTGAAGGGAGAAAAGGAGATGTGAAAAAGGTAATTGACTGGTGTCATAAGGGGCCACCGTGGGCCCATGTGACTGATGTGCATGTTGATTGGGAGGACTACACTGGCGAATTTCAGGATTTTTCCATTGCTTATAGGTACTGATTAAGAGACAGTCAAAACGAGAGAGTTAAAATACATAAGGCGGGCAGATTCGATGCGTGTCCTGCCCCTGAGCGAGGAACTCCCAGGCCTCTCGAATGCCATTTGTGATCTTGTGTTGTCCCCGGACCAGTGTTCCATCGTCCAGTTCTGCTACCAGCCGCACGTTCGCTACTGTAGAAGGAAAAATCCGACCTTTGATGCCAAGCAGTTCGCTGGAGCATTTGATGGCTTCTACAAAACCTCCGGTGATGCCTGTTAAAGCAGTCAGAAAAAGATTGCCAAGACTGTGGCCGGCAAGTACTCCTTGCCCTGGAAACCGATAGTCAAACAACCGGGTGAGTAGGTTGTCATGTTCAGCCAGCGCCACCATGCAATTGCGAATATCACCCGGCGGTAGAATCTGAAACTCCTCTCGCAGACGTCCTGAACTTCCGCCATCGTCGCCTACTGTAACTATCGCTGTCAGGTCAGCCAACGCATACTTTCCAGCCATATTACCAACGGCGACTTCAGCAGGCTTTACATAATGCTTCAGACCGCGAAATGATGAAAGCGCTGAAAGGCATTCTCGTTGTCTTGATGTCATTGTTCCTGGTGGCCGGAGTGGCCTATTTGCGGTTCGCAGGTCTGATTTTTGAATGGACGAAACGTGCCATCCGGTGGTGGGCAGGGCTGGAAAGACATGAAGTGCAGGTGGACGATCACCGTTGGGTTTATCTGGCAGGAGGAAAAGGTGAGGCTATTGTCTTTGTCCATGGCTTTGGTGCCGACAAGGATAGTTGGGCCACTTTCCCGTTCGGCTTAAGCGGATCTTATTGTTTGATCGTGCCGGATCTTCCTGGATTCGGCGAAAGCTCCCAGGTGGCCATTGCACGCTATGACGTTGCGAGCCAGGTGAATCGGTTAAACCGTTTCGTGGAGACCATTGGGCTGGATTCATTTCACGTGCTGGGCACTTCCATGGGGGGCTACATCTCTGCATACTATGCCAGCCAGTACCCGGAAAAGGTCAAAAGCCTGGCGTTAATAGATGCAGCGGGTGTCAATTCCCGGATACCCAGTAATGCTTGGCGGCTTTACAAGGAAGAGGGAAAGAATCTTTTGCTCTACAATACGGTACAGCAGTTTGATGAATTGATGTCGCTTCTTTTCCAGCGGCCCCCGTGGATACCCGGGCAATTAAGGGCTTATCTTCTAAAAAGGCGCGCCCGCGACTACGACTTTTATGAAAAAATTGTGAAGGACCTGTTGAACGGAGGCATGGACCTCCTGGAAAGCCGTTTGCCTAAGATACGGGCCAAGAGTTTGATCATTTGGGGGGCGAACGATCGTATGACGCACGTGTCCGGTGTCGAGAAGTTTGAAAGCGGTATCAAGAATAGCCGGACAGCGATCATAGAGAGTTGCGGACATATGCCCTTTCTTGAAAAACCTAAAGAAACCAAGGCAGCCTACAGACAGTTCCTGGCGAGCCCTTAGTTGCCCAAATACAAGGCCCGCTACTCATCACGATTCCAAGGACCGGCAAAGTGTTAAACCAATAAAAGCGAGTCCAAGATTCGAGGAACCGGATGCGGTAGTTCCGACGTCCGAATGTGTGGTGTCCCTGAATACGCACTATCTCGTAAAGGCATAACGTCATATTTCCATAATTTTTTCCATCTGAATTTCCAGAGGTTCTAATTCTTCCTCCCGTCCGAACTTCCGCAACCGTTCTCTGAGCTTTTCAAGCTCCTGTTTGAGCCACGGCAATAATTCCTTCTGTATCTTTTCCCGCGCCGACTTGCCCGAACGCTCCATCTCTTCTGCCAGACGCTCCAATTCCTTTTCAAGTTTTTTGAACTCCTCGCTCTCTGGAACGCTGCTTAAGTCCTCGGAGAATTGCTCAAACCGCTTCTTAAGATCCTGTAGTCCTTTCTCAAAGTCATCGCATATCTGATTGAAGAACGCTAAAGATTTGGTGGAGCCATCAACGGTGGAACCGTCTTGTAAACGTGTTCCCCCTTTTCGGGCCTGGATCATTTCAATGGCGTTTTTCCCCTTATTTTCGGGGTCCGCTATGATGAAGAACTTGGAGTGCTCTGTGGCAGCGCTTGCAAAGTCCTTTTTGATCACCAGGTCGGCCACATAATAACCATCTTCTGAATAAAATACGCCTGCCACTTTGCCTATATGAGTCTGCTCCGAAATTACCCGGTCGCCTTCTTTTAGACCTTCAATCTGATCATAGCGGACCTTGAGATTAAGCCCACTCTCTTTGCAGCTCCAAAAGACCAAAGGTAGCATCAATAGAATCACAATTCTTTTAAGCATACAGCGCCTCCACTCACTAGCCGTTTATAGGCTAAGATCTTAGAACTTGTGTCAAGCCCGCCTTGACGCTCGGATCCGCCCCGGCGGACTACCAAGCCAGTAATCCAGACCCGCCCCAGCGCGTCAGCTTGTTGTAAGGTATTAAGCTGTTAAACCCGGTCTGGGCCAGTCTTCTTGTTTCTTGAGTTCGTCTTTTTCTTTCTCTCGTGTTTCCAAGTGTTCCGGTGCAAGCCGGTATATCACATAATATTTATTGATATTACTGACGTACCGGACAGTCTCCTGTCCAATCAGCTTCAGGGCTGCCAA
Source organism: Deltaproteobacteria bacterium (assembly GCA_019307135.1). Classification (GTDB taxonomy): domain Bacteria; phylum Desulfobacterota; class Desulfobacteria; order Desulfobacterales. Next base: position 577 of record JAFDKF010000043.1, on the reverse strand, counting down.
CTCCACGTTCCGAAACCACCGGTTGGGGTCCAACCCCATCTTCTTTGCCAATGACCTGGCCCGGCGCACTTTGGCGGGGCCCGCATTATATGACGCGATGGCAAACCGAACCCGATCCCGAGGTCGAATCTCTTGGTCGTCGAAATATCGATCTTTCAGGAAAGCCAAATATTTCACACCGGCATGAATATTGTTCTCCAAAAGATGAACATTTTCGATAGCGATCTTCTTGTCTTTGCCCGTTTCGGGCCGCACCTGCATGATGCCGACAGCACCGGATCGACTTTTCTTATTGTGATCCAGCCCGGATTCCTGACATGCCATCGCCATGATCAGCATCCAATCGAATCCGTAACGTGCCGCATACTTCTGAAAGAGCTGTTTATATTTCTGCAGGTTCTTTTCCTCTCCATAGCGGAGTGGGTTCTTGATCCAGGGATTTTTTTTGTAATATTGGTTGAAGTCAGTAGTTTCCGGTTAGAAAATTGCATGCTTTCAATGAAAAAACTTTAACAAAACAGCAGGTTAAGTCGCTTTTTTGCTTGACTTTTTATCGGTAATGTGGCGGGCGTTTTGT
>JAFDKF010000195.1 GCA_019307135.1 Deltaproteobacteria bacterium | reverse complement strand
GCGAGGGCTGGTCGTTTTTGCCCATCGTCATCTCCCGATGGGGAAAAAAGACAAAACCCTCTGCGTCCTCTGCCCTCCGCCTTCTGACCACTGACCACTGACCACTGACCACTGTCTGTTGTCCTTTTTCGGCTAAGAACGGTAAAACTTTAATTCAACTTTTAGGTTCACTTTAGAACATGCAAGCGATATGCCATGATGATTGATATGTGTTTTGGTTGGAAAACCAATTGGTTAAGGTAGGCAATACTTGGTGCGCAGAAATGATGGCAGGCAAATCCTGCCTGGTTCCAGGCAAAAATGTTGGAAGTTTGACACCAGGCCACTTAAGCCCGATTACCATGTTGGCCGGGTACTGCAATCGATGCAATGGGATGGGAGGGAGAACCGGACAAGCTTCCTTTGGAATGCTATGTAATCGTTACAATTCCCCGGGGGATGTCGGCCTAGACCTGGTTATCTGTGGCCCAGACCTGGAATCAAGCGGTCGGCATAAAGCCGACCCTACGTAACGTTTACCCCGCCCGCGGCTAAATCCGCTATGCCCAGCGGTCAAAGAGGATACCCATCATTTCGTCAATTTTTGCCATGAGGTCTAAAACCTGTTGAGGAGGAACCTCGCGGATCATTTCGCCCGTCTCCTTGTCGAGCACTGTCACCTTGATGCGGCCAGTCGGTTCATGAACCGCGAACTCGAGTCCGATGCCCAGGATATTGAAGTGCTCCTGTACAACTTCCAACACCTCTTGAAGCAATTTGACGTCCGGTTTCTCCTCTTTTTTTTCAGGAGATGGTTGCTCAGCTTTTGGCTTCACTTGAACAATAGGCTGAGTACCTGCCTGGAGTCTTTCTGCAGCAACCGGTTGAATTAACATGGTATTATCCCACCGCCTTTTTTAATCCACAGATTACGCAGATTACACAGATTTTTCTACCTGCGCCTGTCCGCCTCTGGCGGAGCGTAGAATCATAAGTTTCTTATTCTCCCGCCTGCTGTTGAGAAGCTTCCTTAAATGTGCTTGTGATAGGCAAGATCTATTTCCTCTCTGTTTTACGTATCGGAAAACCTTGCCCAAAACTTGAGGATCTTTAGGCCAAACTCAAACACAACAAGATACCTGCCAATACATAAGCCCCAACAAAAAACCCCGCCTCCATTTTTGGAGAAGCGGGGTTCTGGTTTGAGGTTTACCCCATTAGAGGCACTGACAATCAGGCCTCTAATGGGGTTTGAGTTCTATCCGGCTCTAAGCAACGAAGTTACGTTTTATAAAATTGTTTTACGATTTTATCCCATATAACAAGTTGTCCTGATCAAATAGTAGGAGGTCATGTGATCTTCTTGAAATCAGGTCTTTGGAAAAACCATTTTTACTGAATAGAGCATAGGTAATCTTTGGACTCTTGACTGGAAGGGCTTTTTGGAGAAGTAAAGTTTTGCTTTTTAGCTTTTTGAACTCTTCATAAAACACTGGCTGGTTAGTCCATTTGCATTCGCCGACCAGTTATCCATGGCCACCAGGTCAATCTCTGCATCCTTGGACCACCACTTGCCAAAAGAAGTAAAGCTCTTGCTAATGACTCCGGTCCTTATGTAGTTTCGGACTATCTCCCGGGCAACATCTTCGTATACAAAAGAACAAAACAGGCTAAGGTCCCTGCGAATATTCTCAAAAACTATCTCGTAATTCCCTAGTTCAATGTGGGACATATTGGGTAAGACAAATCGGAACCAAAACCTGAAGAAATTGTCTTTGATTCTGTATAATCCTTTTTTGCTCTTAGCGGGATTTTTCTCCGTTATGGGGACTTCTCGCGCAACAAGGTCGAGTTCTCTTAACGTTTCGAGATACTTATTCAATCCCTGGACCTTTATCTCCAGCCGTTTTGCAATGCCTCCCACTTTATGTTCACCGTGGGCTATGGATGAAAGAATAGAAAAGTAGGTGGCGGGCGCTTCAATCTCCTGGGACAGGATGAACTTGGGTTCGTTCAGAAACGGACTCCCTTTAGCGAGAATGTTATTATAAATATTCTCCTCCACTGATAACTTTTCATTCACCTCCTCGATATAGCGAGGCACTCCGCCGGTAAGACTATATATCTGTAAGAGCTTCTCAAACTTACCTATTTTGAAGAATTCTCGAAAACTATAAAAGCCCATCGGCTTCATGAGTAGTTCCCCGGAACGTCGGCCATAAAGGGGGCTCTCGTAACTCAGTGTTGATTTGTACATCATACCGAGGAGGGAACCACACAAAACGAGCATGACACTGCTCTCTCTTAGCAGTTCGTCCCACAGTCTTTGGAATATAGATGGGACGGCAGGATTAGATTTTGCCAGGTACTGAAACTCGTCTATGACAATAATCGTTTTTCTCTCTTGCCTTTTGGCAGAAGAGGCAATGTATCTGAACATCGCCTCCCACGAGGGCATTAGGTCATCTATAGCACTGTCTCTCAGTCCAACTGAGGCCATTGCCCTAAACCGTTTTATGTTTTCCTGTTCGAGTTGGGTATCGGCTAAGAAATATATGCTACTTGTCTTGTCTTCAATGAACTTCTTCAGTAAAGTGGTTTTTCCTGTTCTACGTCGGCCGTAAAGGATAAAAAGGACGCTACCATCTCTGTAGTAGAGGTTATTCAGAATCTCCAACTCCGCTTCTCGATTTACAAACACGGCCAACCATCCTGGATTGTTAAAGTGTTATAACTCATCGCATGTAGGTTTCAGGTGTCAGTGTTCAGGTGTCAGGAAAGTAAAACGGCAGTGCTGAAACCTGATTGTCCCTGACACCTTCATATGTCCTGACACCTGAAACCTGAAAATAGATTCTCAAAATTAACAAAAGTCTATCCCTATTAAGTGAATGCTAAATTATAACATATAGCACTATCAGGAATTTCTACCGACCTCACCATATTAAGAATAGCATTATTATAATTTTGCCCTTAATTATGTCAAGGGAAAAATAAAGAAGCGGGGTCTTGATTCGCGATGACTCCTATTCCCCAATCCATTTAACCCATTTCAGCTTATCCTTTACCGCATTATAGAGCCGCTTATCACCCGTCACAAAATCGATATTTTTCGCCCTGGCCAAGGACAAATAGGATGTGTCATACGCTGATCTTTGAAAAAAGCGGGCAACAGACAAAACGTCCGGGTAATCGCGAAAAGAATCTTGAAAATTGATTTCCAATTCCAAGAAAGCATGAAACGCCTCTTCGGCCACCTCTTCGGCAATACGGCTCATTCTTTCTGCCACAAGAAGGGCATTCAAAACCTCGTAAGGCAGGATACTCGGAGCAAACAGAGCCACATATCCAGCTACATGCTGCTCCAGAATATTGAGAGCTTCCTGGCCACATTCTTTATCAGGCAGATACCATTTCAAAACCACACTCGCATCCAGAACCAATTCTTTCATCTTTTGTTTTCCAACTCTGATGCCTTCGTAAAGAGTCATCACATCGACGGCAAAGTAAAAAGTTCATATGCAAGGCGTGCGAATCTTGAGGAATGAGGCGTACTTATGGTACGTCGCAATGATTTACCCTGTTAAATCGGCTCCGCCGTCTCGCATGGCGAGAATTTAACAGGGCGGGGATGAAGCACAACGCCGCAGATGGACTTTTTACGAAGCCGTCAACTCTTTTTTCGAAATTTCATATACCTCTTCGGCACTTATTCCTGACCGGTGGTATATGGCCCTGGCCTCCTTGATCTTTTCCAGGGCCTCTTTCTTTCTACTTTTCTGGTATTCCTCGTATGGAAGGATAACAGCCACAGGATTGCCCCGGCGTGAAACAATGATTTTCTGTTTCTTTTCTTCGGAGGCCCTGATGATTTTCGTGAAATTTTTCTTTCCCTCGGCAATGGAAACGTTCAAAGTATTCATGGCTTCCCTCATATAATTTAAGGTCTCGCAATTTCTACAACTTATTGAAATTCCAGCGACTTTGGTCGAGTAGTTAAATAGTCGAGTTGTCGAGTCGTAAGGCCCTTAAACCACTTGACTAATCAACCACTTGACCACTCGACCAATTGCGGAACGAAGTGGAGCTAAGTTCTGATGACCATAAAAAATAACTACTATTAAAAACTATCTTAGGTGGCCAATGTAAACTTGTCAAGGGTAAAAACCAAAAACCCCGCCTCCCTTTTCAGGAAGCGGGGTTTGGGTGTGCAGTTGACAAACTGTTGGGTCTACACTTGATGATCTCGTAAAAAGTCCGAATTAGACGGCAAAGTAAAAAGCTCCAAGTTCAAGGCGCGCAAATCCTGAGGAATGAGGCGTACTTATGGTACGCCGCAGTGACGAAGGATGCAGTGCAACGCAGAAGTTGGACTTTTTACGAAGCCGTCAAATTTACACAGATAAGCACAGATCAACGTGTGGCTTGTTTCTTCGCCTGGAATGACTTAGAAGCGAAGTCATTCAAACCACAAGACTATCGACCATTATAAACCCTTCAAAGAATACCTTTGTCGCCTCCCAATCTTCTTCCTCAAGTATTTCAAAGGACTTCTTGTTTTCGCTATACATATAAATATTTAAATCTTTCTCGGCATCATCGAAATATACAAGGCTTTTCCTAAGCTGGAAGTGCATCTCACTGTCAATATCGTACTTGTCAGAAAGCTTATTCGCAAGCCATTCAAATGTATAGTTATTTTGCTCAATTAGGATTTTTAGGTCAATAAAATCTTTGCAACTTCCTCTCTGATTAATTGCAACCAATTTCATCAGAGATAAATCGAGTTGCGCAGCCATAGGAACTGGTAAATCCTTCGTGGTTATGGGGCTATCTAATAAAGGGTATTGATAGGTAAAAAGGCTAAATCCTGTTTCATTCAGGCTCATAACAAGAGTGCCTTCTGTGATCCTGCTTTTTGTAACATTGAACCTGGATTTGAGTTTTTCCGAGATAATGGCGGATAAATCAAGACTGTTAAATTCTTCCGGTGTAAAAAAGTCTAAATCGACTGATAACCTGTGGCCGAAATACAAACCCACAGCAGTTCCGCCGGCCAGATAGGCATCTTTTGGTAGATAATCAATGACTTCGCTGTTCAATATGGCTGCCATATCCTGGGTGATACATCTGAGAAACATCTTGTCTCCCTTCTCGAAAGTCGAAGCAGTAAAACAAAATAGTTCACAGTTCTCGGGCTCAACTCCCTACTTTCTCTGACAACTTCTTTAATAGATTCAGTCCCGTAATAGTTTAGAATTATGTCTACCTCATCTTCTGACCCAAATTCAAGTACACGCTCAATTATGACGTACTTGTCCCGTTGAGGACTTAACGGTCCTTTGTCCCAAAAGTATCGCCGAGTCCCCTTTATTATCTTTTCTAACTGTTTCTCCAGATCTATCGAAACCGATTTCCCCTGCATTTTTATTTGTTGTTCCTTCATCTTTGTTATTACGGACATCAATACACACCATCTATGTGTTGGTTTTTATGTATTTTGGTGGAACCGATGCTTACTTCCGCCTTGGAAGGATAGTCGAGCCTCATCGCAAAGTCAATTGTAAATCTAAAGAGAGAGTGAACCGGCAAATCCTCCCTCCAACCGTCATAACATTGACATTCTTGCCCGGTCCTTATTCGGTATGATGATCCGTCAGCGATGAGCCTCTCTCGGTACCAGACGAGCGAGCCTTTCCATCAGCGCCTTTTGCACTTCCATCCTTGAAATACCGTCTTTGGCATATAACTCATCTTCATTATCCCACAAGACCCCGTGCCATCGACCATAAAAGTGGATGGCTGCGTCCTGATCAATATTAATTGAAGGCGTTTGCCGGCAAAGTTGGACAAACCGAACCTTTGGCAGATACATGGCCACATCCATTTCACCCATATGTTCCTTCGCTCTCAGGCACAGATCCATAAAGGCATATCCACCGCTTTTATCCCAGAACCCGCCAAGTTCAAGGAAAAAGTTCCGGTCCACGGCAATGAAATGATCCAGCATTTGAAAAGAACGCTCTTTAAGGGCATCGGGAAAGTCGGCGTCCAGATTCTGGTACGCAGAAATCGGCGAGTTATTTGGGTTCAATACCATCCCCGCATGAACTAGACTGCCAAAGCGGTTTTCTATGCGGCCCCCGAACAGCCTTTTGGTCCCATAGTCTTCAATTGCTTGTCGAAGGCAAGCCAGCCAATTTTCCAGGGGTGAAACCCCAGGTCCTAGAAAGAGCATCGTCCTGCCACGAGCCTGCTGCGCGGCCTTGTTCATGGTCTCAGGCAGTGGTGTGCCCGTGGGAATTCTCATTCTATTTACATCTTCACTCAAACCCCGGAGGATTTCCAGCACATCTTCGCTCAGACCTTCCGGCTCCAGGAGATAGACCTCATACTCCCCCTGGCCCTCTGAATGCGCTGCCACAGCTTCAAGCTGGGCAAGCAGCACTTCTGCGTCTTTATGCACAGGCACAACAATGGTCCAATCCATGCTCGCTTCAGACTGCGGTTTTATCCTGGAGGGGGGAGCATCCTCTCTGGCCATGATCAGCCTTTTTGCTATCTCTACTATACGTTCGACAACACCCTCTGTATCGAAAAGTTCTTCCTTTAGATACGCCTCAACCGCCTGTCTGCTAACGAGTCCGGCAAAATCAGTATTGTTTTCCAGGGCCCTGGCGAGTTCTACTGGCGTGAACGGTGCGGCAACTCCTTTTTCTACGAGAGAATAAGTAGACTTTGACGGGTTGTTCAATCGTAACTCCACAAGGGGCTTCCCGATGGCTACTGCCTCAAGTCCGGTTGTGCTAGTCTCAGTCAACACACACAAATCACTCATTGCCATCAAATTGTATGTGCTCTCCTCCCCATGGATGTTGACAACCAATATCGTTCGGCATAATAATTGCTGGGGCAAGGCCGCAAAATTAGAAGATTTTGTGGCGGGGGCGTAACCTATGGAAATTGCAGGAGATCTTTTTTATAGACAAAAAA
>JAFDKF010000042.1 GCA_019307135.1 Deltaproteobacteria bacterium | reverse complement strand
TCTGTGTGAGCGATTCCCTTTTATGGTTATCGATCAAGCCGTGGATGGAACGGAGGCCATGCAAAAGATCAAAACTTATCTGCCTGATCTTGTCTTTATGGATATCCGATTGCCTGGGGAAAGCGGTCTTGAGCTTACCAAAAGAATCAAAGCAACTCATCCCGAAATAGCCATTATCATTCTTACAGCTTATGATTTGCCGGAATACAGAGAGGCGGCTTACGATGGCGGAGCCGATGCCTTTATTCCAAAGAGCTCATTGAAGCTGCCGGATATTGCCGTATTGATCGAATCCAGTTTTTCAGACAGAGACTTTGACTTTGATGGTCCTACCAAAGACGGATGTTCGTGAAAGAGGTGGCGGGGCTGGGGAGGCAATACAACAAGGAGGTGATTTGAAGCCAGCAGGGAGGGCATGAAAGGGAGGTAAGTCATGGCAGAGAATGGAATAGAAATCGACATGTTTTTCCAGCTAATGATGGAAAAGCCGGGCTGGCGGTCCAGAACTTTCCTAAATGATCGGACCGGAAACAATGAAGAGAAGGAGGACAAAATGAAAAGGATTGGAACTCTGGTAGCAGTGATTTCCATTATCAGCCTGTTTGTGGCCACGGAGTCGTTTGCTCAGCGAGGCATGAGGTGGCGAGGAAGTGGTAACTGGGGACCGGGCACTCAGTATGGGAAAATGTATAACCCCGGAACTATCGAGACCATCAGCGGTGAGGTGGTGGGCGTAGACCAGTTCACCCCAAAGAGAGGGATGCACTACGGCGTGCATATGATGGTGAAGACGGACAAGGAAACAGTGTCTGTCCATTTGGGGCCTGGATGGTATATTGAAAACCAAGACGTTAAAATTGAGCTAAAGGACCAAGTTGAGGTTAAAGGTTCTAGAATCAACTTTGCAAGGAAACCAGCCATCATTGCGGCAGAAGTCAAGAAAGGAGACCAAGTACTGAAGCTGCGAGATGAAAACGGTTTTCCTGTTTGGAGCGGCTGGAGACGTCGCTGAGTTGAACTAAGGTCTATCCAGCTTTAGCGAGCAGAGATTTGGATATGGACCTTGCATCACCAGGCATCAAGGGCAGAGCCAGCAATCGCTCTCCCTTCTTTTATAAAGTTTTGGTCACACGTTTCCACAGTTCATATAGAGATCGCGGTTATTGTGCATAGTGTGTAACAGTTGTGGGAGCGGCTTTCCAGCCGATCAAAAAGCATAGACCAAGAACATGAAACAGGAGAAGGAACCCAACAATGGAAATAGTAAATGATAATGAGCCCTGAGAGTGGCTCGAAAGGAGGAATAGCAATGCAGTTGAAAGGATCAAAAACTGAAAGAAACATCCTGACGGCATTTGCTGGTGAATCTCAGGCGCGTAACCGGTACACATACTTTGCCAGCCAGGCAAAAAAAGACGGTTTCGAGCAAATAGCGGCCATCTTCGAGGAAACTGCCAATCAGGAAAAGGAGCATGCAAAAAGGCTCTTTAAGTTCCTCGAGGGTGGTGAAGTGGAGATATCTGCAAGCTTCCCGGCTGGTGTCATCGGCACTACCTTGGAGAACCTAAAGGCTGCAGCAGCAGGCGAGAACTACGAACACACCAAGATGTATCCCGACTTCGCCAGAGTGGCCCGTGAGGAAGGGTTTGAAGACATTGCCAAAGTCTTTGAAGCCATTGCTGTGGCTGAAAAGCAGCACGAAAAGCGGTATCGCGACCTTGCTGCCAATATCGAAGCGGGTCGCGTATTCGAGCGGGAGAGCAAGGTTGTGTGGCGGTGTCGCAATTGCGGCTATCTCCACGAAGGTGAAACTGCCCCAGAGGAGTGTCCTGCCTGCGCGCATCCGCAAGCACACTTTGAGCTATTGGGTGAGAACTGGTAAACGACGTTTATTATTGCCGCAGACCAAATTACCCGCCTTCGGCAGGACTCTTTTTGACAGGATGGACAGGATTTACAGGATTTTGATTTATCCTGACTATCCTGTTAATCCTGTCTGAAAAAAGGAAACTCAATCGAGTTAATGTTGGATAACACACCATGAAATGCCCTGGACAAGACAGCCGTTACTGGAAGCCGGGGGCTATCTTTGAAGTCAAGTGCCCCAAGTGCGGAAATGAAGTAGAATTTTTCAAGGACGACACAACGCGCCTGTGCAAGAAATGCGGCCATCGATTTGTGAACCCTGACATGGATTTTGGCTGTGCCTCCTACTGCCCGTACGCTGAGCAGTGTCTGGGCGACCTTCCTCCGGAGCTCCTGGCCGAAAGAGATGACCTCTTGAAGGACCGGGTGGCCATTGAGATGAAGCGCTATTTTGGACACGATTTCAAACGGATCGGCCATGCAGCCAATGTGGCCAGATTCGCCGAACAAATCGTCAAGGAGGAAAAAGGGAACCCGGCCGTGGTCCTGTGTGCCGCTTATCTGCGCGATATTGGTATCCACGAAGCTGAGCGGAAATACAACAGCACAGCGGCCCGGTACCACCAGAAAGAAGGGCCTCCCATTGCCAGGGAGATCCTGGCAAAATTGGGGGCAAGGCAGGAGATCATTGATGAGGTTTGTGACATCATCGGCCAGACCTATCACCCCCGGGATAAAGAGACGCTGAATTTTAAGATCTTCTATGATGCAGACCTCATCGTCAATCTCGAGGAAGGTCAGAAGGATAAGAAGACAGAAAGAGAGAGGCTCTCGGAGATCATTGAGAAAACATTTCTGACCGATACCGGCAAGCGATTAGCCCGGGAGACCTTGTTAGCAGCAAACCATGAAACCTAATTGTAAACTCGTGATTTTGCATTGGCAGATCCTTTGGTCGTTGACGAAACCTGGTGCCATTAAGGAGGGTGATTATGACTGATAGGCCAAAAGGAGCCATTATTCAGCGCGACAAGAAGACTTACGCTGTTGTGCCCAGAACTCCCATGGGGCTGGTAACACCCGACGTCCTGGAAAACATAGCCAACGTGGTACGCAAGTATGAGATCCCGGTCATCAAAATCACATCTGCCCAGCGCATGGTACTAGTTGGAATGAGCCCGGAAGTCGTTGATGAAGTTTGGCGAGACCTGGGCATGGATATGGGGCCCGCAGTGGAATTGTGCGTTCATTACGTGCAAGCTTGCCCTGGCAATACTTTGTGTAAACTGGGCGTGCAGGACTCGCTTGGTTTAGGGGGTAAACTGGAAGAGCTTTTCGTGGGCATGCATTTACCGGCAAAGGCCAAGATCGGTATATCTGGATGTCCCATGAACTGCGGCGAAAGTTACATGCGAGACTTTGGTGCCTTCGGCAAAAAGTCAGGGTGGACCGTAATTTTCGGGGGTAATGCGGGCCGTAAGCCCCGGATCGGAGATGTAATCGCCGAGAACTTGAACGAAGAAGAAGTAATTGACCTGGCCAAGAGGTGTTTTGAGTACTACGCTGCCAACGGCAAAAAAAAGGAAAGGACGGCTCGATTCATCGAGCGCATCGGTATTGAAGAATTCAAGAAGGCAGTTCGTTGACCATTGAATATTGACTACTGACTACTGACTACTGACCACTGATCACTGACTACTGACCACTGATCACTGATCACTGACTAAGGGGGTTTGCCATGAAGAAAAAGTGGATTGCTCTATTGGGATGCTCCATCGCCATGTTCTGTTTTACTACATTGGCTAATTGGGGTTTGGGGTTGGGCCAAGTTAAGTAGGTGATATTGCGAGTAATGATGTTGAAAATTGGGGTAATATCGGCCCAATAATCGTGTTTTTGGGGGTAAAAACAGCCATTAATCTAATAACGTGGTTAGTAAAACCCCGTAATCACAGATCAATATTCATTGATTTGAACCGGCGTGAAGCCTCTCTCGCCCTAAAGGAAGGGGGCTTAGGGAACTGCTAATTTGAGTTGACATGCTCATATTATCGCGATAATATGAGCGCATGAAATCAAAAAATTATATTCCAAGGATTCTGGAAGACTACGCCTTTGACGAAACCTTGACAGGCAGACACATGGTCTTTGTAGCAGGCCCCCGACAGGTCGGCAAGACCATGCTCGCCAGGCAGTGGCTGGAGAGAAGAGGCTGTGCTCCCCTTTACTTCAATTGGGACGATATCTCCACCAGACGGGCTTACCTTGCTGACAGCCGGTTTTTTGAGTCACCGGCCAGATCGCTTGGCATCCAGGACCCTTGGATCGTATTTGACGAAATCCACAAGCGAACCCGTTGGCGTGACATACTGAAGGGGGCGTATGACGTCTTTGGGCGCGAGTTCAGATTCCTAATTACCGGCAGTGCCCGTCTTGATCTATTCCGCCATTCAGGCGACTCCCTTGTGGGAAGATACAACCTGTTCCACATGATGCCTCTTAGCATACGCGAGGTGATGCGGATGCCCGGCGAGAACTGTTTCCTCGCAGAAACCGGTCTCGAAATGCAGGCAGAAATCTTCAGGGAGAGAATCTCACGTCCTGTAGCGCCGGAGATCATAGAAGCATATGAAACGCTTTGTCGGTATGGGCCCTTTCCGGAGCCTTTTCTCAGACAAAATGACCGGTTTTGTCGAAAATGGCACCAGGATTACATTAGCTTAGTAGTCAGGGAGGACCTGAGGGATATTAGCCGGGTGACCGAACTGGACAAGGTAGAAGACATCCTTGTCCTTCTTTCTCCCAGGCTGACAGCGCCCCTTTCCATGGCAAACCTGGCGGGTGAACTCGAGGTTGCTCACACCACAGTGAAAAGATGGTTGGAGCAGTTGAAAAGACTTTATCTGGTGTTTCCAGTTGCGCCATGGACAAAAAAGATCCCGCGCGGCCTTAGGAAGGAAAAGAAATGGTATTTCCTTGACTGGTACTATGCACCCGAGGGAGCGGCTCGTCTGGAAAATATGACCGCCACTTACCTCTTTCGGGTCTGTCTTGCCATGACCGATATGGGGTATGGGAATTACAGCCTGCACTACGTGAAAACCATAGACAAGAAGGAGATTGATTTTATTATTGCGCGAGACAATCGCCCGATCCTGGCAGTGGAAGTAAAATCGGGGGATACTGCGTTGTCTAAACCTCTGAAACATCGGCGGAGATGGTTTCCCAACACCCCCACGCTGGGAGTTCAGGTGGTCGACCGAAGAGGCGTTCTTCAGGCTCATCCGGATAACACATGGGTTGTCAGTATCGAAAGGTTGTTGCCTTTGTTAGTCTGATATTGAACCTCCCTGCAGTCCCGATGAATCGTAGCATGATTTAGGGACATCTAATTGGACAAACCCTGCTGCTTGTGCAACCGAATATGGAATCTGTCCGCTGAAATCAAACCCGATAGAATACAATCGTCAGATCAAGTGCCGACTAACACAAATAAATGCTCTCCTTACTAGGAGGCAATCCGGCGAGCCAGATCTGCGACGTATTCGACAACGGGCTCAAGATTGAAGGTAAGAAGTGCTCTATCCTGGACGACCAGGCGGCCGTCAATGATCACGTCTCTGACATCGCTGCCGCTCGCCGCATATACTAGGTGAGAGACAGGGTCGTAAAGGGGGGTTAGATGGGGTTTGTGGGTGTCGATAATGATTAAATCGGCCTTCTTGCCCGCCTCAAGCGACCCGATCTGTTTCCCGAGGCCGATAGCCTTTGCCCCGCTTCTGGTAGCCAGAGTCAACACTTGCCTGGCATCCAGGACAGTGGGATCACCGGTTGTCACCTTGTGGAGCTTGGCCGCAGTGTCCATCTCCTGAAACATGTCCAGATTGTTATTGCTCGCAGAACCATCCGTGCCGATTCCCACGGCAAGACCCTTTTTCAGGAATTCAGGGATCGGGGCCACGCCCGAGGCAAGCTTCATCTCACTTTCGGTTGCGACCGACACCCCCACACCATGTCTGGCCATGCACGCTATGTCTCCTTCATTCACCCAGATTGCGTGAACCAGGAGGGTCCCGGCATTTAATACGCCAATCCGGTCAAGGTATTGAACAGGGTTCGCCCCCTGCCTTTGTTCAATCTCCTTCACCTCTTTTTGCGTCTCGGCCACATGGATTTGAAAGAGGGAACCAGCCTCGTCAGCTACTTTGCGGGCCTCTTTGAGTGTCCCCTCAGAGCAGGTGTATGGGGAATGACAAAAAAGCCCAGGGCTTATCAGGGGGGTCTTCCCGCGCCATGTCTCGATGAATCGTGCAGCTTCTGCCACATTTTTCTTAGGATCAGGAACCCCGGGGGCAGGAAAGTCAACGATTCCCTGGCCAAGGATCGCCCGCATCCCGGATTCCTGCACGGCTTCTGCCACTGCGTCTTCAAAAAAATAGCCGTCACAGAATGTGGTGGTGCCGGACAAGAGCATCTCCGCACAGGAAAGAAGTGTGCCAGCGTACACGCTTTCAGGGTTTAACCACCGAGCTTCGGCCTTGAATATGTAGTCGTTCAACCAGCTCGTGAGGGGGAGATCATCGGCCAGTCCCCGAAACAGGGACATGGCTGCATGGGTGTGGGTGTTCACCAATCCGGGCATGATGATGCCCCCGCGGGCGTCTATGACATGACGGGCTGGAGGCAATGGCTGGTTCGGAGTTCTTTCCTCGATGCGCTTCAGGCTGCCATCGGCTATACACACCACGCCCTTGTTGAGAATATCAAAGGCCCCATTAACCGTTAAGACCGTGCCGTTATGAATTACAATATCGTAAACTGGGCCTTTTTGCATATTTTGCTCTCGCCCGCTCTCTTCGATCACTCGACTTCCCTGGTAATTCCGGTCTCTCACAGAGCTCGCAGAGGGCGCAGAGATGAATAAGTTCGTCTGATTCTTCTGAGAGGGAAGAATCAGACAGAATGCTCAGCCACTGTCGTGGCGTTTGCAGCCTATGGTACGCCAACATTGCCCATCGACATGAGCATCCTGGCTAATGGACACTTCCCGCGGCAGCGGGATGGCCGTTTGGGCATATTTTCCCTCTCAGAAAATATACCCAAGAACTCTGTGGCTCTGAGGGCTCTGTGAGAGACAAAAGCGCCCTTTGTTACTATCTTACAGATCACACGTAGCATATCAGGCTTTGGTTTTCACAATAATATCTTGCGCAATCCGGTTTACTGCCGCCATCACTTCATCTACGTCGAGTGTGGTCAAGACCCGATCTTCCATCAACACGCGGCCATCCACAATGGCTGTGACCACATCACTGCCCATCACCGCATACACGATGTGGGAGTAAATATTGTACATGGGGATCAGGTGGGGTCGCCTGGTATCGATAATGATAATATCGGCCTTCTTGCCCGCCTCCAGAGAACCAATGATGTTGCCTATCCCCAACACCCGGGCACCATCAATGGTCGCCATCCTCACCACAGTCCTCGCGTTCATCACCGTGGGATCAAGGGTATGCACCTTGTGGAGTTTGGCCACGGTGTCCATCTCCTGAAACAGGTCCAGATTGTTGTTGCTGGCACAACCGTCGGTCCCGATCCCTACCGTGATGCCATGCTCAAGGAGTTTAGGAATGGGAGCCACGCCTGAGGCAAGCTTCATGTTGCTCTCCGGGTTATGAGCTACTTTTACGTCAAAGTCTTTCAGGAGCCTTATGTCGTTGTCGCTTAATGCCACACAGTGATCAGCAATGAGGTTCGGGCTCAGGAATCCAATCTCTGCCAGGTGTTCCACAGGGGTTTTGCCGTATTTCGCTCTTACCTGGGCCACTTCATGCTCTGATTCTGACAGGTGGATCACCATAGGGGCCGCATTTCGGTCGGCGATGGCCTTGGTCTTCTCAAGGAGATCGGGAGAGCAAAGGTAGGGAGAGTGAGGCTCCACGGCTATGGTAATCAGGGGATCATCCCGCCACTTTTCGATCAGGGCTTCTGTGTACTTCAAGCCTTGTTCCGCGGGACCGTAGTTCGGAGATGGAAAATCATAGAGGACCTCCCCCACCACGGCCCGCATCCCGGCCTCTCTGGCAGCCTGGGCCACAGCCTCTTCAAAGAGATACATGTCGCAGAAAGTGGTCGTGCCTGAAAGGATCATTTCAGAACAGGCAAGGCGACTCCCTTGATAGACAATATCAAAGGTGAGTTTGGCTTCAGCAGGAAAAATATAATTATTAAGCCATGTCATGAGGGGCAGGTCATCAGCCAGGCCTCGAAAACAGGTCATGGCCGCATGGGTGTGGGTGTTCACCAGACCCGGCATGATGATCCCGCCTTGAGCATCAATGGTTTTTGCGGCCTGGAACGAGGCAGTCAAGGCATCTTCTGTTCCCACCTCGACAATCCGATCTGCCGACACAGCCACGGCCCCGTTTTCAATCAGGGTATCCTCGGGGTCCATGGTCAGGACCGATCCGTTTCTAATCAATATATCAACTGATTTCATGGTTGGTGGTTACACGTTGTTTGTCATTGGTCATTTGTTAATAAAAGTGAGCTAAAGTGAGCTAAAGTGAACTAAAGTGAACTAAAGTGAACTAAAGTGAACTAAAGTGCCTAAAGTCGAAAAACTTAATGCCTCAATGCCTCAAACCCTGAATCCCTGAATCCCTCAATCCCGCATTCCGCATTCCGCATTCCGAAATCCGAAATCTGTCTATGCCGGCAACTTCTCTATGACCCCCTTTATAATGGCCCGAAGGCGGGGTGCTGTTCGCTCGGCAGCGGCGATGATCTCCTCTACCCGAGCGGGCTTCAAATGATCCGGAAGATTCATGTTGGTAATGGCCGAAAACCCGAGGATCGCCATACCGCCGTGGACCGCTGCAATCACTTCGGGGATCGTAGAGAGCCCCACGGCATCCGCCCCAATGGTTTTAAGAAACCGAATTTCAGCGCCGGTCTCAAGAGAGGGGCCAGGGAGCCCCGCATAAACACCTTTCTGGACCCGGATATTGTTTTCGAGGGCAGCCTGTTCGGCCAGAGCTATCAGCCCGCGGTCATATACTTGAGACATGTCAGGAAACCGCGGTCCCCACTCATCCACATTCGGCCCGATTAGCGGATTGTTGCCCGTAAGATTGATGTGGTCGGTGATGACCATGATGTCACCTATATCAAACAGGTGGTTAATCCCGCCTGCTGCATTCGACAATATAAGTGTCTTGACCCCTATCATCTGCATGACCCGTACAGGGAGGGTGATTTCTTGCATGCTGTATCCTTCATAATAGTGAAACCGCCCCTGCATGGCCATGACCGCCTTGCCTGCCATTTTGCCAAACAGCACCCTCCCGTGGTGGGTTGGAACCGTAGAGATCGGGAAGTGAGGTATGTCTTTGTAATCAAATGATATAACGTTGTTCATGTCGTCCGCCGTGTCACCCAGGCCGGTTCCGATCAGCAATCCTATCAGCGGCTGGTCTACGATCTTGCCCCGAACAAACTCAGTGGCCTCAAGGACTTTATTTTTGAAAGATTCCATGATAAGGTTCCCTCCGGGAAAAGTCAGAGCGAACCTTAGAACATATGACAAACATCGGTCAAACGGAAATTGATTCCCATCATTTTGGTACCTGGGTTGAGCGGTTCAACGTTCACCGTTCCCGGTTGAAGAGCCCTAACTGGCTGTTAACAAAAGGATGACGCGCCAATAGGGGCAAATGTTATGTTTCACCCAATGGGTGAAAGAGGCTAATCTGAGCATTGTGTTATAAAATTAAGGACATCAGTATACTATAACCTTTCAACCTTGAACCCTGAACCTGGAACCGATCACTTTAGGTGGTAAGAATCTGGTAATGCACCCATTCAGATCAACTTTTGAGGGTGAAGAACATGGCTGAGTTGCTGACCAAAACTGGCGTGGTAAAAGCGATCCAGGGTCGCATGGCCCTGGTAGTGACCAGACTGGAACCCGTGTGCGAGAGCTGCAAGGCCAAGGATGCCTGCACCTCCCTTGGGGGTGGTGGCGCCAATGCAGAGGTAAGGGCACGCAACACTGTCGGGGCTGAGGCTGGCGATGTGGTGACCATCAGTATCAGGGGTTCTTCCCTGCTAAAGGCGTCATTCTTTATCTATATGTTACCTATCCTTGCCATGGTAGGAGGCATTGTTCTGGGACATTTGCTATCCAGGCTGATTCCCGTTGATGAGAATATTCTTGTGGGCCTCTTTGGCCTGCTTGCCTTTTCGGGCGCATTCGTATGGTTGAAGAAACAAGGTGATAAGCTTTTCCGCAAACAGGAGTTTATTCCCGAAATCATATCAAAGAAGACCCGTCAAAAGACAATACCACCTGCAGATTTTACCTGCTCCGTTGAATGATGGTTTCATTACCAATTCTGATGGTTTCGTAAAAAGTCTCAACAAGTTGTCATTCTCAAGAAACCTTGCCCATGCTGTATAACTACCGCAACAGGCCAGACCCGTTCCAGGCGTCGAAAAAGGATTTCATTGACATCTGCATGCATAAGAAATAAATCTGGGAGGCACCGTACCCACCCCGTATGGCTACCGCAACAGGACAGACCTCGATATGGCTATTAGATGTGTGCCACAGCTCTTTTGTGCAGCCTCAATACTTTTTAGCATGTTTGTACAAGTACACATCACACTGGCGGCAACTGCCAGTGAGACCACACATTATGCCACCAGTTTCTTCTCTCTCACCGACCTTGAGCGCGTGAAACAGGTTAATCGGGAGCTCTCCAAGATTCTGCTGACCTATCCAACAATAGAGGTTTTCAACGTAACGTGTGTACCGGTCACATCCAAGGGAAAAAAATATTTCCGTAGTATTGTTGTTACAGACCAAAAGGGGCTGTATGCACTGAAAAAGAGGGGAGATCGAATTGGTAATCTGTTGGCACAGAAGGCCCTGAGGCTATACGGTTTGACCATTCATACAAAGCGTTGGGCATATCGGATTGAGAAGCCAATCCCCATGAGAAAGCCTAAAGTCATCCTTCTACGCAATTATGACAAGATCGACATACCCGGAGCCAAGGACAAGAAAAAGCGTTTTGTGGTTTTGATAAAAAAATTTGCTGGCCTTCTTGAAGCCAGCCAGTTTTGCCGGAAGCTCGGGTCGAAAGGTATTGAGGTCATATTGGGCTATCCTCGCAAAATTACAGGCGGCAGGGATGGGAGGAAAATCGACCCGGCCCCCTTCCGTATTTTTCTTAAGAGTTTTGACGGTAAGGACCTTCTGTTCAAAAGATTTCGTGAAGGGGACGAATATGTGACAAAGAACAGAACACACTTACAAGAAAAGATAGGGAGGGGATCCTGGAAAACTTACGATGCTGGATACAGTTGGCAGCTAATTCCCAAAAAGAAACATAATTTCCTCCTCGGTTCTTTCCGGCTTGATCAGTTACGATCCCAAAAGGCACAGCTTAAACCATACCTTGATGCCTTAGAAGAGAGAGAGATTCCATTCTATTTGACTACTGTAAGTGTAGGAAAACATACTTACCTGAGGGTGGTCCATGTTGTTGCGGATGAATTACAAACCCAGATCGATATGGCATTGGGGAGATTAGCCGAAGAGCTGAACGATTTTTCTGCGGAATTGGGAAGAGATTTTTATATTCATCCAAAGAAGATACCAAAAGATGATGCCCTTGAAGGAGCAAAGTTTACTCTGGCCGATTTGTTAATGAGTATTTCTAATGGAAGGTGTGCATTTCTTGAGGAAGAGACCGCTGGCCAGAGACAGAAAGGGGCTCACGGAGAAAATAGAAAAGGCCGTCCGTTTTCTCTCACATCAAAGGTCAATGGACTTCCGGTTGACGTGTGTGATCTCTTCAGGGAACTTTTCTTACCACGTATTCGCCCCCTGCAAAACGATCTAAAAGGGAAGAACTTGATTGGCCTGAAGGTCATCAAAACATCCCTGCCCGGCAAGGGGGAATATACCTGTTTTGCCATTGAAGAGAACTATCAGGAGGAACACGTATCTCTTGCTGAAAAACTGAAAGCGACCGGTAAAATTCTTACTTTTTTTGTGTACCATCAAAACGACAAAGCAGACCTCAACCGGTTGGCACAACTCGCTGCAAAAAATGAAATTAGAAGGCGGCAAGCTGAGGTTATGGATATCGCCAGATTGGAAAAAGAGGAAGCCACGAAACAATTAGCCCTGGAGACCTCGGAAAAGATAGTTCGCCGCCGAAAATTTGCAGACATCAAGTACATTATTGATAATTTTGGATACAGCCAACATATACATCCTGTTATCTTACATAAAGATACCCTGGATAACTTTCGTTTTATCGACGAGACTGTAAACAGTATTGACCTTACCGACTATCCAGACCTCTCGCCTACAATAAAGGCTTTGATGTGGGCTGAAAGTTCCGGAAATCCGCGCGCGATATCGAGTGAAAATGCACGGGGCCCCCTTCAAGTAACCCTAAACGGTTATCTACATACTCGCAGAAAATTTGCGGAATTAATCAGAATGGCTGAGAGGGCGGAAATGGCAGAGAGGGATGGGCATTTGTCACAAGCACAAGAAATCTTTCCACTTTCAAGTCGAAGGCTTCTTGAGAACGCCTGGCGGCTGGTAGATTCGGGAACCGATTACAAGGAAGCGGCACAAAACCCGAGATTAAATGTTTGCGAGGGGACCCTCCAGTTTTTGACAGACTATATCTTCTTTTCTCAACGATATATGAAAGCAAAACCAAGGGGGAAACGGTCTCTCTACTATCCATACCAATTAAGACGCAAAGAGAACAATTATTACCCTGATGAAAAGAATATACTTGACCCGGAAATCGCTGCAATGGCGTCTTACAATTACGGGCGCTACGGAGTGATAAAGGCCATAAAAAGGAAGGGGGGAAATTTCATGCGGGCGCTACCCAGTCAAACCCGTCAACACTTGGCCAATTATTTCATAACAAAGCTGAGCCTGGATGAAAGGTATCTGGACGAATACAAGACATATACAAATCATGACATTACAGTAAAGCCTCCACGGGAGCCATACCGTTTCAGAGGCAAGATCCGTAGGGTTGCGCAAAAATGATATGATATGATTACCTAAGCCTGCTATCACTGACAGAGAGCCCATACACTCTTGGAGTCGCGTTTACCTTCTATGATCTCTCCTATGGCCATGGCGCACTCCATTTCCTGCTCTTTGCCGCCAGGGCAGATAATCGAGATGGACCTCCCCTCGATGTCAATGCTGTCTATTGTGCATCCCATGCCGGAAGTAACGATCGACACAACCTGGACGAAATTCAATTCTTCTTGTAACATTTTTTTCGCCTCTCCTCTACTTATCTTTAGTATCCTTTACGTATATTCTCATGCATACATCATGCCTTTTTTCTCGAGATGGTGTATCCTTTTATATTTCTAATCGGTCCAGCGACGGAGAAACTAAAGAAAAAAAATGGCTATATCCGGATTTCCCGAGGCCAAAAACGATGTAAATTCAATCAGATACTGGGGACAACCTGTAACTTCTCAGTAACTTGATAGTATAGGAATTTCCTTTTTCAAGCGGCGTAGCCGCGTTATATAAAATCGCGTAGCGATTTTATAACTTGAGAATTGCGCCCCCTCACCCTGCCCTCTCCCCCACGGGGGGAGAGGGTTTGGCCCGCCCTGGCGCGACGTGCCTGAGCGGTCGGCATAAAGCCGACCCTACGTAGGGGCGGGTTTATCCCGCCCGTTTGTTCTGGGCCTGGGCCACGGGTGAGGGGGGATCGAATCTGATCAAGGATAGGTGGGTGGGCTAAGAGAAAAAGCACAGAGCTTCATAAGAAAGCCTCTTTTCATGATCATAACACTCAAGAATCTCTCAGCAGATGAGGCTAATACATACGGGCTGGTCCTGTCCTCATCCGGCATCTCGCACCGTTCGACAAAAGGGGAACATGGGTGGCACATATTGGTGAATGATACGGAGTACGAAAAAGCCCTAAAGGTGATTGAACAATACCTTAAAGAGAACCAGGATTTCCATCCAACGGATGAACCCCTCTGTTATGAATACCACAAGAGTCTCACGGGACTATGGGTATCTGCCATATTGTTGACATGCCATGTGGCTATCACAATAGGCGATGACAGTGGGGTTTTCATCAGGGCATACGGATCATCGGCCTTTCACATCTTGCGCGGAGAATTATACAGGAGCGTAACCTCCCTGATGATTCACGCGAACGTCTTGCACCTTGCAGGCAACATCCTTGGGATCGCCATATTTGGTACCGCCGTCTGTACCATCATGGGTTGGGGCGTTGGATGGCTTATGATCCTTGTCACCGGCATAGTCGGCAATCTGGTGAATGCTGTCTTGTACAAGACGGGCCATCTTTCAGTCGGGGCCTCTACTGCCGTATTCGGAGCAATCGGCATCCTGGCCGCTCAGCAGTTTTTCAAGAAGTTTAGGCTACCTGGCCAGCGAATGAGGGCGTGGCTTCCCCTGGGTGGTGGTCTGGCCCTCCTCAGTATTCTTGGTTCGGGGGAGTATACTGACCTGACGGCTCACCTATTTGGCTTCAAGGCGGGGATTATTCTGGGGGCTCTGTACGGTGTTCTTGTGAAACGGCCAGCAGCAAGGGCCTGTCAGGCTTTTTCCCTTCTTATAGCTTTAAGCGTCCTTGTTATGTCGTGGATGAGGGGCTTTGGCCACCTGTGAGGCCACAGCAAGCTTCACCCTGATCAGGTCACGCTTATCCGGTCCAATAGGCGCAAATCAGTGGAGGCTTAAAAAAACACTCCTTTGGAGCGGCGTAGAGTGGCCGCCATTGCGTGCTTGACGGCCTGCATCATCCTTGTTTTTTTTGGCATCACAGGTGACTTTGTATTGCGGTTCTTTGGGATCGGCCTTCCGGCCTTCCAATTGGCGGGAGGTTTCATCTTTTTTGTGTATGCCTTACAGATGCTGCGATTGATTCCTGGCGGGCTGAAGACTACGTTATCGTTTACCTTGTCTTTCATTTTGCAGAGTGGATCATTCGTGTGATGGGAGTGGGCGGCATTCGAGTTGTGACACGGCTCATGGGATTATTACTTGCGGTCATTGCGGTGCAGTTTATGGTGAGCGGGTTTCAACAAATTCGGTAAAGGCTCAACGAAGATTCGGGGCACCCCCTTATTGTTTCATTATCCCGGGGACTTGCCGAAGCAGGCTATCTGACGTTGCGATTCAATTTCCCTCCAAAATGTGCCGGCACAACACAACAGGAGGTTTACGACCGGATCTTACATAAAACCGTGGAATGGTTGCGGAGCTAGTCCGTTTTCCCTTTTTGAGAAAAATCCTTGAAAGTATGGGCGGAATGATGTATGAAGAAAAGTCCTTATGGCATTTGTAACCGTAAACATTCAAGTCATCATTGTTGAAAATTTTCATTAAAGGAGGACAAAAGAATGGCAGACAAAAAAAGGGTTAAGGACATTATGGCTCATATTGACGAGTACGATAAAATTGATCTGGAGGCCCCTCTTTGTGATGCGTTGGCTATATTGAAAAAAAATCATGAGAAGATTAAGGCCTGTGTGACTGGCAAATTTCACAAGACGCTTCTTGTTACAGATGCATCCAAGAAGATCATAGGAAAGTTGTCCATCTATGATCTCATCAGGGGACTGGTTCCCGAACCTGCAAAAGAAGTGGAGATCTCAAGATCGTTTTATTCTATGCTGTCCTCGCGGGCATTGGAAGTATCCGCCGAGGTAGGTGAAATGCAAGAACGCTTTGCGTGGCTTCATAGCACCTTTTTAGACTTGACCAAACAAGAGACTCGGAAAAAAGTGAAACAAGTCATGTCTCCCATTCATCCCTTGTTGGTAGAAGAGGATACCATAAATAAGGCCATCTATGTGATGTTCAAGGAAAAGATTAGACAGCCTTTAGTTGTCCGGGATGGCGAGATCGTTGGGGTGGTAAATATCATGGACATTTTTCCTGAGCTCCTTGAAATGGCCGGCGACGTGTGCGTTTTATAACGCGGATATCTTATCAAGGGGGATGTTGGTAAAGTCCCGAGATTCAAATTTGTTAGGGTCATTCTAGGGCTCTGTCGCTACCGCAGAGCCTTTCACTTGGAACCAGCCGTTGTCCGTCTCACCCTGCAAGACGGTTTATGACGATGCTGTACGTCTTGGCAAACTTCTTTATCTTCCCAGGATCGAATCCTCCCCCCAAATAGAGCGTTCTGAACAACGCAGACCGAGTCTTCTGTAAATAAGCTGATGAAATCGAGGGGACGTTAAGAAAAATCCTTGAAATTATGGGCGGAATGATGTAGAGGGAAATTTCGTCATGGCATTTGTAGTCGTAGACATTCAAATCATCATTGTCGGAAATTTTCATTAAAGGAGGATAAGAGCATGGCAAGAACGGTCAAGGAGATTATGAACCCTATTGAAGAGTACGATAGAATTGATGTTGACGCCCCCCTGTCTGATGCTTTGGCCATATTGAAAAGAAATCATGAGAAGATTAAGGCTGGTGACCCTGGTCGTTTTCACAAGACGCTTCTGGTTACAGATGCATCAAAAAAAATAGTAGGCAAGTTTTCCATCTATGACCTCACCAGAGGACTCGTCCCCGAATCTGCAAAAGTCCCTGAGATTTCAAGAGCCTTTTACGCTATGCTCTCTTCGCGGGCACTGGAAGTGGCCGACGAAGTAGGTGAATTTCAAGAACACTTTAAGTGGCTTCATAACACCTTTTTGGAGTTGGTCAAGCAAGAGGCCAATAAGAAAGTAAAAGACATCATGTCCCCCTTTCATGCAGTATTGAAGGAAGACGATAAAATGAACCAGGCCATCTACACCTTGTTTAAAGAAGGCGTTCGACAGCAACTGGTCGCCCGGGATGACAAAATCGTGGGCGTGGTAAACCTCATGTGTGTATTTAGGGAACTCCTTGAAACCATCGGCCCGGAGACCGGTGTGGCATAACAAGGCTGCTCTCCACGGAATTAGACTCCTAAGATTTTCAATCTCTTGAATCTAGGGCAGGGCCACCATGGCCCTGCCTTTTTTGTGGAAACGGATGCACTCCGCATCCTGAACCGCGGCTGCATGCTGCTTTTGTTTTAGGGTGGGAAGGTAATGCCCGGGCCGCCATTCCTCTTATTGAGCTACTCTATGATTCGGACATCCGTGTCCAGCAAACCGTGGTCAACGCCCTCTCCAATCTGCGAGATGACCGTATCCTAACCTATAAGGATTGAGACGACCTGAAAGGTCGTTTCAATCCTATGTTCAAGAAGCCCGTTGCAGTTTATGGGATCATTATATAAGGGTATTGCTTCAAGGGGGTTAGTTG
>JAFDKF010000194.1 GCA_019307135.1 Deltaproteobacteria bacterium | reverse complement strand
ATCGGCTGGTTCGGGCCTGTGTGACCACCCAAACCGTCACATACAACGAAATCATACGTCGACCCTCCGCCACCCGAATGAGTTTTGGCAGCTAAGTCAATAGGCATTTTTCTTTTTGACCATACAATTTCGCTTCCTGTTTTCCCGCGCGTCTCGCTGATATCATGCGTATAGCATTGCCACGCCGGGTAAAAATTGCAACAAAATATTCCACCCTATGTAAAGGTTCGGGCCACATTATTTCGACCTGTGCGGTCACTTGAAAAATCCCCCTAAATCCCCCTTTACAAAGGGGGACTTTTAGCAATTCCCCCCTTTCTTAAAGGGGGGCAAGGGGGGATTTTGATGGTAGAAGAATTTTTGCATGGGCCTGGTAAGCCTCTCTCGTATCGGTGACTTGACAGGACTTTAATATCTGGCTATTATAGCCATATATCGAAACCGCTGAAATCATCATGCTTCAAGGAGGTATTTCGTGATAAGGGCGAACGTAACAGAAATAAAAAATCGGTTAAGCCATTACCTCAGACTTGTTAAGGGAGGAGAGGAAATTGAAGTCGTTGACAGAAAAACGCCATTAGCCCGAATCGTCGGGATAGGGAAACTACCTCATAATGAGAAAAGCGCCCCATGGGTAAAAGAGATGTATGATCTGGGAATCGTTGGTCCACCCAAGAGGACACAGGTTTCCTCGGATTTTTTGAGCATAGGCAAGATTCCGTCATCTGAAGGAGATACCTGTGGGGTTCTGGGGGCCCTCTTGGATGAAAGGGACAAAGGTCGATGAGATTCTGGGATTCCTCAGCAATTGTGCCCCTCCTGGTGCTTGAAAAAGAAACAGAACAGTGCATTAGGGCTTTTCAGTCTGATCGGGAGGTCATGGTTTGGACAATGAGCAAGGTCGAGGTTTTCAGCGCTTTATGTCGGCGACTTCGGGAAGGTTCACTGAAAGAGGACGTTTTTGATTCAGCAAAGAAAAGAATGAATGACTTTTTTGATATGGCTTCAGAAGTCATTTCAGTTCCGAAGGTCAAAGATAGAGCTCTACGGCTTTTGCAAGTCCATCCGTTAAGGGCAGCAGATGCCATGCAGCTTGCCTCAGTCTTGGTGGCCACCCAGGAAGATACTTCGAAGGTGCCGATAATGAGTTTTGACGAAAGACTCATCCGGGCAGCCAGGCGTGAAGGCTTTACTGTTAATCCAGATTAGGGATTTTTCTTTTGTTCCTCGTTCACGGGGCACACATGTCGTCATTGCGAGGAGCGGAGCGACGAAGCAATCTCTCTGAATGGAATACCAGATTGCTTTGCTTCGCTCGCAATGACTGGGTGGATATTGGAAAATGATACAGCAGACTTAGGGACCCTGTGAACGGTTACTTCTTTCGTTACTCGGCAAAGCCCACCATTTCAGCCGTGGTTCCTGGACCTGTGGTATTAGATCCACAAGAAACGAGGAGGTGGTCGAAGATGTGGCATGAAAACGTAGAGGATTTTGGTCAGGAGATTGAGCCTGATCGCACATTCCGGTTTGAATGCCACCCAGGCCTGAGCTGCTTTGGCATGTGCTGTGCCACAGAAATTACCCTGACACCATATGACATTGCTCGTTTACGCCGGCATCTAAGCGTGGACACGGGTGCGTTTCTTGCGACATATTGCAAAACCTGTATAGACCCTCGAATGGGATTTCCCTTTGTGGTCCTCAAGCATAAAGAAGATGGCAAATGTGTCTTTTTGGGGAGCCATGGATGTGACCTTTATGAGAGCAGGCCAAGCTGCTGTAGAAATTATCCCTTAGCACGGGTCATAGATGAAGACGGCAAAACCGGCAAAAGGTTGATCAGGTATTACTTGCAGCAGCAGGCCATCTACTGTGAGGGCATAGGTAGAGGACCTGCCTGGACAATAGGGGACTATTGTGAGGCAAACGGGCTGGGGCCTTACGAAAAGGCAAATGACTTGTTTCTGGATATTCCCTTTACCTTCAACGGGCTTCCTTACCACGTAAGACAGGACAGGGAAGTCCATAGTATGCTCTTTGGGGCTGTGTTTAACTTTGACACGTTTTTTGAAAAATACGGGCGATTCCCCCACACCTCTGTGCCAGAGGACGACCATGAGATGATCGTTCTGGTCAGGAGCATAACCCTTAACCTGATGGGAAAAACTGCTGATTTCAAAAATCCCCTTCCGCCAGGGGAGGGGAAATGGAAGTTTTTGGAAAGTCATCAATTTTGATTTTGGATTTTAATTCCGCAATCCGCATTCTGCAATCCGCATTCCGAAATACACTATGCCCATATTCTCGGACCAAAACGAAAAGGATCTTTATATTCAAGGGGTATGGGAGAAGGTGGAATCGAAATACCTTCAAGTCTATCCCTTTCTCACAGACCACGAATTCAGGGAACTCTTTGGGGAAAAGCTGCTCAACATCATGGCGGCACTGAACTGTCCTCAGGAGAACTGCGGCCTGTGCGACACAGACATTGACTGCCCGTTTTATTCCGCAAAACTGGACCGATGCGGCATCGACCCGTATAAGCCGGTCCATTGCAGGCTGTGGCACTGTTATGAATGCGGACCCCGGCAAATCGTGAAAGAAATACGGGAACTCACAGGCATTTTTGCAGACCAGATGGGGCCGGAGATGAGGGCAAGAGAGATCAAGAGTGCCCTGGAGCGAGGGGAGGTATCAGCGGATGCAGCTCGAAAAAGGTTTGAAAAACTCATTGAAGAATTCAGGACAAAAAACCGAACTTTTCAATGACTAGTCCTTTGAATGCCGGTCCAATATTTTTTGAATGGCTATCGCACACTCAACCTTGCTTTCATCCGGGCAATCTATATCCAGGACCTGTTTTTCCAGATCGATTTGTCTCACTTTGGCTTCAAACTTTTCCGCTTCCAGCCTGATAAGCCTTATTGTTTCGGCATCATGTTTATCTGTAACCGGCATCTTGCCTCCTTAATTCACGTCTCGGAATTTCTATCCGCCTACGGCGGAAAATTCCAGCGACTTTAGTCGAGTAGTTAAATAGTCGAGTTGTCGAGTTGTCGAGTCGTAAGGCCCTTAAACCCCTGGCCCAGACCTGGATTAGTGGCCTGGTAGTTTATGATAAGGCGTCGCGCCAGGGCGGGCACTTGACTAATCAACCACTTGACCACTCGACCAATTGCGGAGCGAAGCTGAGCCAAGTTCACATATTCATATGTTCAATCTTTATGCATTTATTCATCACGACTTCAAGGCCTGCCTTTCGGGCCTTGGCTGCTGCCTGATTATGGGCAAGGCCCAACTGCATCCAGACCACCTTGGCCGCAATCTCTATGGCATCGTCCACAACGGGGGGTATGGCCTCCGGTCTCCTGAATATGTCTACCACGTCGATTGGGAAGGGAATCGCCTTCAGATTGGGATAGCATTTCTCTCCCACTATCTCTTTTTGGCCGGGATTGACCGGAACGATCCTGTAATGGTTCTCTTTAAGGTATCTGGCCACCTTGTGACTGTCTCTTTCCGGCTTGGGGGACAGGCCTACAATGGCCACTGTCTTGTATTTATCAAGGATTGCCTTGATTTCTTCTGAAGGCGGATTGTATTCAGGGATTTCACACTGTAGATCTGACATAGCATTCTCCTGTTGCGTAATCGTTATGATCATATTAGATGGGGTCTCGGGGGTCAAGTTATGAAATCACTACGCTGTCTAATATGACCCACTACCCAAGAAAGTTGTGGTTTTCGTCACTCTTTTCAAGGCGACAGCCGCAAATCCGCAATCCGCAATCCAAAATCCGCAATCCGCAATCCAAAATGCTATACAAGGAGGGATGATCATGGCGGCTCAGGATGTCAAGTTCAGGATTGAAAGAGATACCATGGGCGAGGTCCGGGTACCCGCAGACGCCTATTATGGCGCTCAGACCCAGCGTGCTGTGGACAACTTTCCCGTAAGCGGAATCAGATTCCCCCGGGTTTTCATCAGAGCCCTTGGCCTCATAAAAAAATATGCAGCACAGGTAAATAAAGACCTCGGACTCTTGGACGCGCAGTTTGCCAGGTCTATCATGACGGCTGCCGATGAGGTGGCGGCGGGAAAGATGGACGAGCAATTTGTGGTGGACATTTTTCAAACAGGCTCGGGTACCTCTACCAACATGAATGCGAATGAGGTGATTGCAACAAGGGCCAATGAACTGCTCACCGGCAAACGAGATGCCAGAAAGCCCGTGCATGCTAATGACCACGTGAATATGGGCCAGTCGAGCAATGACGTGATTCCCTCAGCCATTCATATAGCTGCCCTGACCTCCATTACGGAGGATGTCATCCCGGCCCTTGAGATCCTCTACGAATCACTCCGCAAGAAGTCCGAGGCGTTTGACAGCATTATCAAGATCGGACGAACCCATCTCCAGGACGCAGTTCCGATCCGGTTGGGCCAGGAATTCAGCGGATATGCCCATCAGGTCAAGCTCGGCATAAAAAGGGTCCAAACAGTCAGGGGCTCGCTTTCCGAGCTTGCCCTTGGCGGTACCGCCCTGGGCACGGGCCTGAATACCCACCGCGAATTTGCCCCCAGGGTTATTGACTTGATCTCGCAGGAGACCGGGTGTCAATTCAGAGAAGCAGAAAATCGCTTTGAAGCTCAGGCCGCCCAGGATGCGGCTGTAGAGACAAGTGGGGCCTTGAAAACAGCGGCTGTGAGCCTGGTGAAGATAGCAAACGATATTCGATGGCTCTCCTCAGGTCCCAGGTGCGGCCTTGGGGAGATCAACATCCCGGCCCTCCAGCCCGGGTCCTCTATTATGCCAGGCAAGGTGAATCCGGTCATCCCCGAATCTGTCATCCAGGTTGCAGCGCAAGTCCTTGGCAATGACATGGCCATCACCATAGGCGGTCAGGGAGGCAATTTCGATCTGAATGTGATGCTTCCTGTGATTGCCCACAATCTGCTGGAGTCTATTAGGATTCTTGGTTCATCGGCAAAGATCTTCGCTGAAAAATGTATCAATGGCATCACAGCCAATGAAGCAAGGTGCAGGGTCTTTATAGAAAACAGCCTGGCCATGTGCACGGCGCTTGCCCCGGCCATAGGATATGAAAAGGCCGCAGCGATTGCCAGGGGGGCCCACACAACCGGAAAGACGGTGCGAGAGGTGGCCATGGAGGAAAAGGTCTTGCCCGAAGCACAACTGAAGGAGTTACTGGATCCTCTTAAAATGACTTGAGGTGCTAAGGAAAGTGCCGATATATAAAATAGTTGGCCAATTTGACGATTCTGTGATAAATATTTAAAATATTTATTTAGTGTCTGAACGAAAACCGAATAATAACAGGTGCTATATAAGAACCCGGCCCGCCCTGGCGCGACAGAAGCTGGACAATGCCACGGAGAGAAAAACCCGGTCTGGGCCAGGGTCTGGGCCAGGGAGAAATCTTATGCTATTGAAAACACAGAGTTAATAGATTTCTCCCTTCGGTCGAAATGACAAAAAAAGGGGTTTTCGTTCAGGCACTATTTAGTGCTTGACCGAAAATCGCCTAAATTATACTTTTCCTGTCATTGCGAGGGAGGTACGACCGAAGCAATCTCCTGGAAATAAAGAGATTGCCACGTCGTTCGTTCCTCACTCCTCGCAATGACAGCTCGCAATCAAGGGTTTTCGTTCAGGCACTTTAGGCACTTCAAACTTTAGGCACTTTTTGGTTCCGGCTTCTCAAGGTTAGGAATTAAGGAAATCGTTGATTTTTGTAGTGGTGGCGGTTCTGGTCTGTACGACCACAGGATTTCCGGCCTTCGCCCAGGACCAAAAACTGGATGAGGAGGCCACGGCTGAGGCCATGATTGCAGACTTCGTTTTGCTCAGACCCCTGGGAATTGGGGCAACCGCCGTGGGTACGGTTTTTTTCATTGCCTCACTTCCCTTCAGCGCGCCTTCCGGAAGTGTTGGAGTGGCTTTCCGGAAGCTGGTGGTGGAGCCTGCTGCTTTCGCATTTGCCAGGCCGCTGGGTAAAGTGATCTACTAAATTCCCGCGAATAGTCGCAAAACCTGTTCCTGACAGGTTCAGGAATATGATCAACCCCATCTTTTTCGGTAGCTGAGAGTTTATTGCCTCAACAGTTGACAACGAGACCAAAATATACTATAGGCCGATTCAAGTTATAAAATCGCTTCGCGATTTTATGTAACGTCCCGCTATAAGCGGGACTCAAAAAAAGGAAATTGCTATACTATCCATTTCCGGGCGATTTGCGTTTCCTGGCTACCGATCGAAAAGTAGCAATACACCCCCACCCTGCGTAGGCTCTACGAGCCGGAGGCCTTGAAGGGGGAGGGCAAGGTGGGGGTGAAGAGGCTTTGGTTTTTAACAGATGGAGGGAAAAGTCATGTCTGCACAAGAAAAACCGCATACAATGGATCGAAGGCGCTTTTTGAAACTCTCGGGCATCCTGGGTGTAGGCTTTGCTACGGGGGGGTTGCTACCGGTTTCCGAAAGCGTGGCATTTAACAGAAAGCTCTACAAGGTCACTAAGACACGCACGGGTATGGGAACTTTTGTATCGATAACCCTCATGCACCCATCAAAGATCCAGGCCGAAGAGGTGATCGGACAGGCATTTGAGGAAATGGATCGGGTGATCGCGCTGATGGATCGTTACCGGCCGGATTCTCCCATAGGCGTGCTTAACAAGGAAGGGGGCCTGGCCGATTTGCCTACTGAGGTCACCCGTGTGCTCGACCGTTCCCTCTATTTTTATAAGCAA
This sequence comes from Deltaproteobacteria bacterium, assembly GCA_019307135.1. Taxonomy (GTDB): domain Bacteria; phylum Desulfobacterota; class Desulfobacteria; order Desulfobacterales. Next base: position 653 of record JAFDKF010000194.1, on the reverse strand, counting down.
AGCAATGGAGCCTTTGACATGACCGTGCAACCCATGGTTGACCTGTACAAGCGGCACTTTGACACAAAAGGTCTCCCGCCATCCGAAACAGAGCTGGACAAGGTGCTGGCTTTGGTGGATGCCAGTGCAGTACAATTTGATGGCAAATCGATTCGATTCAAGAAAGAAGGCATGGGAATTACGTTAGACGGGATTGCCAAGGGCTATGTCATCGATTGCGTGGCCGAGCTTATTAAGAGACACGGTATCAAGCATGCCCTGATAAATGCGGGTGGTGATATCCGCGTTGCAGGCGGCAAACAGAACGGGACACCATGGAAGGTAGGGGTTCAGAATCCTGACAAGGGGGGGCCATACCCGGACATTGTGAAGATGAAGGATGGTGCCATGGCGACCTCTGGCAATTACGAGATCTATTTTGATGAAGAGAAGCTATATCACCATATTGTGAATCCAAGGACAGGCATTTCACCCAGGCAAAGCGACAGTGTCACCGTGATGGCATCCAATGTAATGGACGCCGATGCCCTTTCAACGGCTGTTTTTGTGCTGGAACCTGACGCAGGAAGACGTTTCATCGAAGGAATCCCCGGGACCGCATGCCTTATCCTGGGCCGTGACAAAGAGCGCATCGCTTCAAAGGGCTGGCCCTG